>CADCAX010000051.1 GCA_902799455.1 uncultured Prevotellaceae bacterium | reverse complement strand
AATACAGAACCTATTATCCGTGTCTATAGCGAAGCACATTCTATGGATGAGGCTGACGAGTTAGGCAAGAAGATTATGCAGGTTGTTTACGATATGCAATAAAGACATCCGAAATGCCTGCGGCAGGCAGGCTATCAAACAATTAGCAGGAAAATCCCTTGAAAGTAAACTTTCAGATGATTTTCCTGCTATTCGTTTGAGCCTCTTGTCGGATTCGAACCAACGACCCCGAGATTACAAATCACGTGCTCTGGCCAACTGAGCTAAAGAGGCAGGTGGGCAGCTTACTATATCGCACCGCTACAACCAAGTACCTTTGCTATGTTCCCATCCTGGAGGATTCCGAGGGAGCTGGTCGTATAGGACTGCCCATGTATTCTTTCGCAATTTTGCTAAAAGCGCTGCAAAAGTACAATAAAAGTCTGAAAAGTTGGTCATTAAATCCGGTGTTAACATAAATTTTAAGCTTTCTTAAGAAAAAAACGCCCCTATATTGCCCACTTCTTAAATCTTTTATGTAACTTTGCGCCCAACTATATATTTTCGTACACATACGCGCACGCAATACAAAGGACAGATGATATCCTCTGCAGAATACATACAACTGAAAGCATATGCCCGCCAAGATGGTATTTTCTTTGGCATATTATGGATAATAGCTTTTGCATGCCTTATACATAGCATGCAAGATCCCTCATTGCAATTCGGATTTATAATCGGAGCAATTGCAACACCATTTTTGGCATACTATCGACTCAAACATTTTCGTGATAAAGTCCTTGAAGGGCACATCTCGTTCCGCAGAGCCTTTGCCTTTGTAACATTTACGATGGGTTATGGTTCCATCATCATGGCAGCCGCAACATACATATACTTCTATTTCCTTGATCACGGAACATTTATAGGTTTCTTGCAACAAAGTTTCTCCACACCTGAAGTGCGCAATTCTATAATGCAGACTGGTGTGGATATACAAGAAATGGAAAAGCAAATACAGGCAATGTCGCAGATACGTCCAATTGATTTTGCATTCAGTGTATTCTCTAATGGCATAATCAGTGCCTTTTTCATGGGAATAATCATTGGATTCTTAGGCAAACGACAAACAACCCCGGAACAAATTTAACAAACAAATAAATATTATGTCCGCTATGGCTAACGAGACAGACAACAAAATTGACATTTCCGTAGTAATTCCCCTTTTCAACGAAGAGGAGTCTATTCCTGAACTGTATGCGTGGATAGAGCGAGTAATGATTGCTAACGGTTTCTCTTACGAAATAGTATTCGTCAATGACGGCTCAACAGACCATTCATGGGATGTCATTGAAGACCTCGCGAAGAAAAATTCCAATGTACACGGAATTAAATTCCGTCGTAACTACGGAAAGTCCCCTGCCCTATATTGTGGATTTGAGATTGTCAAAGGAGATGTTGTCATCACAATGGATGCCGACCTTCAGGATTCTCCCGATGAGATTCCTATGCTCTATCGCATGATAAAAGAAGATGGCTACGACCTCGTCAGCGGATACAAACAGAACCGTTCACAGGGTGACCCTCTATCAAAGACTATTCCCACAAAGTTGTTCAATGCAACAGCACGTAAAGTCAGCGGCATTCACAATCTGCATGATTTCAATTGTGGATTAAAAGCATATCGCATCGATGTTGTGAAGAATATTGAGGTATATGGTGAAATGCACCGTTACATGCCTTATCTGGCAAAGAATGCCGGTTTCACCAAGATTGGAGAAAAACCCGTTCATCACCAGGCTCGTAAATTCGGCACATCAAAATTCATGGGATGGAACAGATTCTTCAATGGATATCTTGATCTTATCACATTGTGGTTCCTGAGCAGTTTTGGTATGAAGCCCATGCACGTTTTCGGATTCCTGGGAACAATAATGTTCATTATCGGTTTCTTAGCTGCTGCATGGATAGGTTTTGACAAACTTGTAGCTCTCAACCAAGGCATACCACAGCGTCTTGTTACAAGCAGTCCATATTTCTACATTTCGCTGACGATGATGATAATTGGCACACAATTATTCCTCGCAGGCTTCATTGCTGATTTGATAAGCCGTTCTGCACAAGGAAGAAACGACTACCAGATAGAAAAGACTATATGAAATTATACCTTGCATTTAAATCTGCATTCATATTATTGTTGACAACTGTGGTGATAACAACATCATGTTCATCCATAGATTGTCGACTTAACGGCAGTGTGTACTGTAGATATCTGTTGAAAGACAAAGATCTCAATGACGTAGCCTTCGCCTACCCTCTCACCATCGCACTTTGCGATACGAAAAAAGGTGACAGCATTATACTCAACAGCGAAAGCAATGTCAGTGCGTTTGATTTGCCAATGAGTCACGGCAATGCTACTGATGTAATAAAAATCACTTTATCGGTTACCGACACCATTACGGTAGAAGATACCGTATATTATGTTACTACGCCATACACTGACATCATACGTATAACAAAGACAAACGAGCCATATTTCGAATCCATCGACTGTGCACCACGATACAATCACACGATACAAGGCATACAGTCATCACATAACTTCATAGACAGTCTCGTCATCAATAACAAGAGAGTCACAAACGATGCTTCATCAGAAAACATATACATATTTCTTAATTCTGCTAATTAGCCTATGCCTTCCCAATTCTGTCTTTGCTCAAGGCAAAGTGCAGCAGCTGGAAGAAAAGGACACAATCCAACTATTTCGCGGAATCGGCATTTCATATGATTTGGCAGGCACCATCATGCGTATGGTCAGCGATTACGGGCAATACGAAGGAGCCGTGCACGTCAATCTGCGTGACAGATACTTCCCCATAGTTGAATTCGGTTTAGGAGATGCAAAGCATGAAACAGATGCTGTTACTGGCATTGCAGCAAAAGTGAGAGCACCTTATGCTCGCTTCGGATGTGACTTCAACATTGCGAAAAACAAGCACGATGCCTATCGTGTAATGGTTGGAGCAAGATATGCATTCACATCTTTCAAAACAGAAGCATGGGGCAACATCAAGGATCCCTATTGGGAGTATTACAATCCCTATGAGGTAATTACGAAGAAATGCTTTTTCCATTGGGCAGAACTCGTCTTTTCTGTTGACGCAAAACTCATCGGTCCAATACGCATAGGATGGAGTTTCCGCTATCGCAGAAAGATAGGAAGTTCAGATATTGGAGAAAGCAATAACCTATGGTATGTCCCTGGATTTGGAAAGAGTGGCAACGTGCTTGGTGCCACGTTTAATGTCGGTTACCAATTTTGGAAGAAAAACAAGAAAGTAAAGAATTGAAAAATATACTTGTCATAGTAATATCAGTGATTATGCTGGTCAGCTGTGTCGCAGAGCCCTATATCAAGGACTCTGGAATGATTTTCGGCACTACCTATGCCATCACATATCAGCATAATGAAGACCTTAAAAGCGACATAGAGGCAGTGATGCAGCAGGTGGACAATTCCCTTTCTCCATTCAACAAGTCATCTGTTATAACAGCAATCAACAACAACACCTCCATGGAGGTTGATGAGAACATAAAAAAAGTTTTCACCCTTGCCAAAGCTGTAAGTCAGGAGACTGATGGAGCTTTTGATATTACAGTTGCTCCCCTCGTTAATGCATGGGGCTTTGGTTTTAAAAGTGGCATAAAACCCACTGATGAACAGGTGGACAGTATTCTCGCCTTTGTCGGCCAAGATAAGGTAACGCTACAAAATGATAAGATTACAAAAGCAGATTCACGTACTATGCTTGACTGCTCGGCTATTGCTAAAGGATATGGCGTTGACATGGTAGCAGAATACCTGACGAGCAAGGGTATTGCAAACTATCTTGTTGAAATTGGTGGTGAGATTTCTGCATCTGGCAAGAATCCTAGCGGAACAGAATGGAAAATCGGTGTTACCAAACCCGTTGATGATTCCCTATCCATCAATCAGGAGAATCAAACAGTGCTGCAGATTACAGATCAGGCAATGGCGACATCAGGTAACTACCGTAATTTCTATTATGAAGGCGGGAAGAAATATGCCCATACCATCAATCCCCATACAGGAAAGCCTGCACAATCCGACATCCTCTCTGCTACAGTAATCGCTCCATCATGTGCCGTTGCTGACGCCTATGCGACAGCCTTCATGGTATTAGGAAGTGAAAAAGCAAAAGAAATACTCAAGAAACATCCGGAACTGAAAGTTTATTTCATTTTATCCGACTACAGTATATGGCAATCAATGTAGATAACATACCAACCATTGCCCGCTCCACCTTCACAAGGCGTGAGACTCGTCTGAAAGACATGCCCCTTTTCATGGGTCTTTCCAAAAAGGACCTTGAAGAGGCCATTGTGCATACTCACTGCAACCGCAAGCACCACAAGAAAGGGTCTGTAATAACTGCAGAGGGAAAACAATGCGATTCTTTATTCTTCGTAAGCGAGGGTTGGGTACGCATCACTACAGAAAATGACAATCATGCCTATCGGATGGAGGAGACAATACAGGCTCCGATAATTATTGAGCCCGATAAACTCTTTGGCATGACAACACTGTATCATTCTACATATATCGCCCATACCACATGCGAAGTTCTTGAAATAACAAAAGATGAGGTAATGAGACTGATTGAACAATATTTGATAGTACGCCTGAACCTGTTGAATATTATATGCCGCAGAACTCAGCATCTGGAACATCTACCTTGGACTCCATGTAATGACAATGCTGTCGATGCCATAACAGCATTCATAAAGGCCCATGTTCACTATCCGGCTGGCAAGAAGGTATTATATATCAAAATGGCACAACTGGCAAAAGAACTGGGGTATGGCAGATTAGAAATATCCAAAGCGCTGAATGCCCTGGCAGAGGCAGAACGCATAATCCTTAAACGTGGAATAATTGAGATTCCTGCATTACAATTACTATGACAAATCCATTTTTCGAGAAATATACTACGCCACACGAAACGGCGCCATTTGATAAGATTAAACTTGAGCACTTCGAACCTGCCTTCATGGAAGGAATGAAGCGTGAAAAGGAAGAGATAGACCTTATCATCAACAATCCCGAGTCCCCAACTTTCGACAATACTATCATTGCAACACAGTTGGCGGATAAGGAGGATTATTTCTCACTCAGTGACAAGGTATCAACCGTATTCTTTAATCTACTGTCTGCAGAGACGAACGATGATATGGAAGAATTGTCACAGAAGATGCAACCTATTCTGACAAAACACGAGAACGACATTATTCTCAACCCTCACTTCTTTGCCAGGGTAAAGGCTGTTTATGACCAATATCATAACTCAGCAGAAAAACCCGAGAGGGTATTGAGTCCTGAAGAAGAAATGCTTCTGAAAGTCACCTATGACGGATTCGTGCGTTCTGGTGCATTACTTGACGAAGCAGGCAAAGACAAGTTGCGTTCTCTGACAGAAGAAGCAGGATTGTTGTCATTACAGTTCTCACAGAATCTGCTGAAGGCTACCAAGGCCTACACTCTCCATATAACTGATGAAAAAGACCTTGCCGGATTGCCTGAAACACAAATAGTGGCTGCCCATGAAGCAGCAAAAGAACGAAAGCTTGAAGGATGGGTTATTACTCTGGACAGTCCTTCGTACGGACCTTTCATGCAATATTCCGAAAACAGGCAGTTGCGTCACACCATCTTCATGGCACGTAATACTATGTGCATCAATGAAAATGCACCAATATGTCAGCGCTTGGTTAATATACGCAGGGAATTAGCTCAGCTGCTAGGCTATGACACATATGCTGACTATGTGCTGAGTAAGCGCATGGCATCAAATAAAGAGACAGTCTATACTCTGCTTCATGATCTCATTGATGCATACAAACCCACCGCAATCAAGGAGAAAGAGGAACTCTACGCAAAGGCAAAGCAGATGGAGGGTGAAGACTTCAATCTTGAGCCATGGGACGCTGCATATTACTCTCACAAGTTACAGCTGGAGAAGTATAATGTTGACTCAGAAATGTGTCGCCCTTATCTGGAGCTCTCAAAAGTCATTAAGGGTGTCTTCGGACTTGCTACAAAGCTGTATGGCATCACATTCCGTGAGAATAAGGATATTCCCGTTTACCACAAAGATGTCAAAGCCTATGAGGTATTTGACAAGAATGGCAGTTTCCTTGCTGTTTTCTATGCCGACTTCCACCCTCGCAAGGGAAAGCAAGGTGGTGCATGGATGACGGAATACAGAGGGCAATGCATCACGCTGAAGGGTGTCAATGAACGTCCTCATGTCAGTGTGGTAATGAATTTCACTAAGCCAACAAAGAAGAAACCTGCATTACTGACTCTTGGGGAAGTAGAAACATTCCTGCATGAGTTTGGACACTCCCTACATGGTATGTTTGCCAATACACGCTTTGGTTCTCTCTCTGGAACAAATGTTTGGTGGGACTTTGTTGAACTGCCATCACAATTCATGGAGAATTTTGCACTGGAAAAAGAGTTTCTCCATACCTTTGCTTTCCATTATGAGACTGGTGAACCTATGCCTGATGACCTCATCGACCGTCTCATTGCCGGAAGGAACTACATGTGTGCCTCTGGATGTTTGAGACAGGTCAGCCTGGGACTTCTTGATATGGCATACTATACACAGAGTGAAGAATTCAAGAGCGACATCATACCATTTGAGAAAGAAGCATGGAAAGATGCTATTATTGACAAGCAGTTACCTGATACATGTATGACAGTACAATTCTCCCATATCATGGCTGGAGGGTATTCTGCCGGATACTATAGCTATAAGTGGGCAGAGGTTCTTGATGCTGATGCTTTTGCAGTGTTCAAGAAAGAAGGCATCTTCAATCCTGAGACTGCACAACGTTTCAGAGACTGCATACTTTCAAAAGGCGGCACAGAGCATCCTGCAATTCTGTATAAGCGTTTCAAAGGTTCAGAGCCTACTATTGACGCTCTCCTTGAACGCAACGGCATAAAAAAAACAATGGACAAACAGACACAATTAGACCAACGTTATCTTCGAATGGCTCAGATATGGGCAGAGAACAGTTATTGCAAACGCCGTCAGGTGGGAGCTCTCGTAGTAAAAGACAAACGTATCATCAGCGACGGATACAATGGCACCCCCAGCGGATTTGAGAATATTTGCGAAGAAAACAACGTTTCTTTCCCATACGTACTGCATGCCGAAGCGAATGCCATAACAAAACTGGCCCGTTCACATAATAACAGCGATGGTTCTACACTATACGTCACAGCATCTCCATGCATAGAATGTGCAAAACTGATTATCCAATCAGGAATCAAGCGTGTCGTTTATGGAGAGAAGTATCGTCTCGATAACGGTTTGAAACTTCTGGCAAGGGCAGGAATAGAAACCATCTTAATGGAAAATGTAAAACAAAGCGAATAACAACAGAAGTATGAAGCAGCGTTATATGCCCCTATTGATGGCACTCTGTGTTGTCTTTGGAATACTGATAGGTTCGTTCTATGCCAATCATTTTTCCAGTAACAGGCTGAGCATCATCAATTCCGGAACAAACAAGTTAAATAATCTCCTTCACATTGTCAATGACCAATACGTTGATACTGTGAATATCAACCATCTCGTTGAGACGGCTATTCCCCAGATACTTGCGGAGCTCGACCCTCACTCTGTTTATATTCCTGCCAGCGAGGCACAGATAGCCAGTGACGACCTGAAAGGAGAATTCTATGGCATCGGCATAGAATTTGTTATTCGGGAGGATACCATTCATGTCCAGAATGTCATTGATGGCGGTCCTGCACAGCGTGCTGGCGTTATTGCAGGAGATAAAATCATCAGTATCAACGGTAAACCATATGTTGGTGACACCATCAATAGTGAGGGTGCTATGCGCAAACTGAAAGGTCCTGACAAGACGAAGGTACGTGTGGGTATCAAACGTTATGGAACTTCCAAACCATTATCTATCGAGATAACACGTGGAAAGATAACGACCAAGAGCATTATAGCCACCTACATGCTTGATGACAAAACGGGATATATACGTGTCAAGAACTTCGGAGAGCATACCTATGAGGAATTCCTCGCAGCCCTTGCGGAATTGCAGCAGCAACGTTTCTCCAACCTCGTCATCGACCTTCGCGACAATACTGGTGGCTACCTTGAGGCCGCTGTTCAGATGGCTAATGAGTTCCTACCAAAAGACAGGCTGATAGTATATACTCAAGGACGTCGTTCCCAACGTCAGGACTACAAGAGTGACGGACGCGGCTCATATCAGGACTTCCCACTTGTTGTTCTCATAAATGAGATATCAGCATCTGCATCAGAAATCTTTGCAGGAGCGATGCAAGACAACGATCGTGGTACCATTATCGGAAGACGCTCTTTTGGTAAAGGACTGGTACAGCAGCAGATAGCCTTTGCTGACGGCAGTATTATTCGTCTTACCGTTGCACGCTATTACACGCCATCTGGACGTTGCATACAGAAACCATACGCAATGGGTGACAACAAAGACTATCAGAAGGATATCATAAACCGCTATGAGAATGGTGAGTTCTTCTCAAAAGATAGCATTAAGCATGAGGGACCTGAGTTCCATACCATTAGCGGAAAACCTGTCTATGGCGGTGGTGGTATCACTCCAGACATCTTCGTGGCTGAAGATACGACAAATGTCACATCATACTATCGTGAAGCAAGTATGACTGGTCTCATAATGCAGTTCGCCTTCATTTACACTGATGATAACAGACTGAAACTGAACAATTTCAAAGAGATGCAGGCACTTGCTGACTACTTGGTAAGACAGCATACTGTTGACAAGTTTGCCGACTATGCTAGCAAACATGGTCTGCAACGTCGCAATCTCATGATTGAGAAGTCACACAGTCTGTTGGAGACATATATAAACTCACGCATCATCTATAACATACTTAACGAACAGGCGTGGGTGGAATATCTCAATCAAGATGACAAGACCATAAAGGAAGCTATACGTTTCTTTCAACAGCAAAAGAAGTAACACACACAACACAAACTGACATAATATGAAAAGAATTGCAATACAAGGCGAAGTCGGTAGTTTTCATGATATTACGGCACATCACTACTTCCCAGATGATCAGCTTCAGATAATATGCTGTCCAACCTTCGAAGAAGTGTTTAAGAATATGCATGAAGACCCTACTGTCATTGGTATCGTTGCCATCGAGAACACCATTGCTGGCTCCCTGCTCCACAACTATGCTCTGCTTCGCGACAGCGGCTTTACAATTGTCGGAGAACACAAGACGCATATCAGTCACTGCATCTGTGCCCTCCCAGGCCAGAAGAAGGAGGAGCTCACAGAGGTACACTCTCATCCTGTTGCTTTGGCACAGTGTCAGCAATATCTCTCCAAATATCCCAATATGAAGATGGTCGAGACAGAAGATACTGCTGGTTCTGCAAAGAACATCGCAGCAAAGAATCTTATGGGAGTAGCAGCCCTCTGTCATGCTGATGCTGCACGCCTTTACGGTCTGGAGGTTTTGGAGGATAAGGTTGAGGATAATCCTCATAACTTCACACGTTTCCTCATTGTCTGCGACAGCAGGAAAGCCGATTTCCTTCGTCCGCTCAACGAGGCTGACAAGGCGAGTATCGTATTCTCCCTACCTCACGAAGAGGGTTCTCTGTCACAGGTACTCTCCATACTCTCATTCTATAAGATAAACCTCACCAAGATACAGTCATTGCCCATCATCGGCAGGGAATGGGAATATCTGTTCTATGTTGATGTCACCTATGATGACCTCATACGATACCGTCAGAGCATCGACGCTATAACGCCTCTCACAAGAGACCTCACCATCCTCGGTGAATATACCGCAGCAAAATCAACGGTTAATTTCCAATTTTAAACTTTCAACTCTCAACTATACATGATACGTCCCGCAGACAGACTAAATACAGTACAGGAATACTACTTCAGCCGTAAGTTGAAGGAAGTAGCAAAACTCAATGCCGAAGGAAAAGATATTATCTCTCTTGCCATTGGCTCTCCTGACATGCCACCATCCCAGAAGACCATTGACACACTCTGTAAGGTGGCCTACGACCCTAATGCACACGGATATCAGCCCACTATGGGTACTCCGGAATTGCGTGAGGCAATGGCATATTTCTATAAGAGATGGTATAATGTAGATCTCGACCCCAAGACTGAGATACTTCCCCTCATTGGTTCGAAGGAGGGCATTCTTCATGTCACCCTTGCTTTCTGCAATCCTGGTGACGAAGTACTTGTGCCAAACCCTGGATATCCCACATATACATCGCTCAGCAAGATTCTCGGACAGAAGATTGTCAACTATGACCTGAAGGAAGATGACGGCTGGCAGCCTGATTTTGAGCAGCTGGAGACTATGGACCTCAGTAAGGTAAAGCTGATGTGGACCAACTATCCCAATATGCCTACTGGCGGTAATGCTCGCAGGGCCACCTACGAACGTCTTGTCCGCTTCGCCAAGGAACATGATATAGTTGTTGTCAATGACAACCCCTACTCTTTCATTATCAATGACTGCCCACAGTCGCTGTTGCAGATACCAGGAGCAAAGGAATGCTGCATAGAGTTCAATTCTATGTCGAAGAGTCACAACATGCCTGGATGGCGTGTAGGACTCGTTGCTACCAATTCAGAGTTTATCTCGTGGATACTGAAGATAAAGAGTAATATCGACTCTGGCACCTTCAGGGGCATCCAACTGGCAGCTGCAGAGGCCTATCACAACAGCGATGACTGGCATAAGGAGTATAACTACCAGAATTACAAACGTCGCCGTGCCATCGCGGAGGAGATAATGGATGTGCTCCATTGCAGCTATGACACCAAGAGCGTCGGAATGTTCCTTTGGGGAAAGATTCCTGACAGCTATGCTACCTGTGAAGAGTTGACAGAGAAGATACTCCACGAGGCTCGCGTCTTTATTACTCCAGGCTTTATCTTTGGCAGCAATGGCGAACGTTATATCCGCATCTCCCTCTGTGCAAAGGACGAGAAGATGCAGGAAGCTCTCGAAAGAATAAAATCAATAATGTAAAATAAAAACAACACAACCCATGGAATTAGAATTACAACCATTAAACCTACCTAGGGACACAGAAAAAGGACCATTCATCATTGCTGGTCCTTGTTCAGCAGAAAGCGAAGAGCAGGTAATGACAACAGCCAAGCAGTTGGCAGACAAAGGATGCCATATGTTCCGTGCTGGCGTATGGAAACCACGTACCAAGCCAGGAGGCTTCGAGGGACATGGTGAACCAGCTCTGAAATGGCTCAAGCAGGTAAAGGAAGAGACTGGTATGCTCATCGGCACAGAAGTAGCAACCCCAGAACATGTTCAGCTTGCCATGAACTATGGTGTTGACATTCTGTGGATAGGAGCTCGTACTACAGCCAATCCATTCGCTGTACAGCTACTGGCAGACTCCATGCACGGACTCGACATCCCTGTCCTCGTAAAGAATCCTGTCAACCCGGATCTCGAACTGTGGATTGGTGCTTTAGAGCGTATCAATGCAGCAGGCATCAAGCAGTTAGGTGTTATCCATCGTGGATTCTCTTCTTATGATAAGTCTATGTATCGCAATGCTCCTATGTGGCAGATACCTATAGAGCTACGCCGTAGAATTCCTGATTTGCCAATCTTCTGCGACCCATCACACATGGGTGGTAAACGTGAGCTCATCGCTCCCCTCTGTCAGCAGGCTCTCGACATTGGTGCCGATGGTCTGATGATTGAAAGCCACTGTGACCCAGACAAGGCTTGGAGTGATGCAAAACAGCAGTTGACGCCAGAGGTATGCGACTATGTTGTCAGCCTCCTCGTTTCTCGTGAGAAGACATTTACCACAGAGGGCATCAAACAGCTTCGTGTGCAGATTGACCAGATAGACAATGACATCATGGAGCTACTCGGCAAGCGTATGCGTGTATGTCGTGAGATAGGTCAGTATAAGAAGGAACACAACATTCAGGTGCTCCAGACAGGCCGTTATAACGAAATTCTCGACAAACGTGGCGCACAGGGTTCTTTGCTGGGTATGAGCGACAGCTTTGCAAAAGAAATCTTCGAGCACATACACGAAGAGTCAGTGCGTCAGCAGTTGGAAATAGTTAAAGGTTAACGGGTAACGGTTAACGGTTAAAGTTTAAAGCTTAAAGCTTAAAGGTTAAAGTTCAAAACTAATGAAGGTATTAATTTTAGGAGCAGGCAAGATGGGGTCGTTTTTCATCGACCTCCTCAGCTTCGACCATGAAGTGGGAGTTTTTGAGAAAGACCCTAAGCGTCTGCGTTTTACATATAACTGTCAGCGTTTTACAGACCTCGAGGAGGTACGCGCCTTCAAGCCAGAGTTGTGCATCAATGCAGTGACGGTAAAATATACCATCTCTGCCTTCAACGAGGTAATACCATATCTCCCAGAGCAATGTATTCTCTCTGACATCGCATCCGTAAAGACAGGACTTCATGAGTATTACAAGGGTACTGGACGTCGTTTCGTCTCTACCCACCCTATGTTTGGTCCTACCTTTGCAAATCTCAATCAGCTTAGTGAGGAGAATGCCATCATCATCAATGAGGGTGACTATATGGGCAGGTGTTTCTTTAAGGACCTCTACAGCAAGCTCGGCCTCAACATCTATGAGTACTCCTTCGAGGAGCACGATAAGACTGTAGCCTACTCACTGTCTATCCCATTCGTCAGCACCTTCGTCTTCTCTGCTGTTATGAAGCATCAGGATGCCCCTGGTACCACCTTCAAGCGCCATCTGCGCATTGCGAAGGGTGTGCTCAATGAGGATGACTACCTGCTTCAGGAAGTCCTCTTCAACCCCTACACCCACGACCAGGTTGACCAGATACGTACAGAGTTGAAGGAACTCCTTGCTATCATCGACAACAAGGATGCTGCAGGTATGAAGGCATACCTCTCCAAGATACGTTCCAACGTCAAACGCGACGTTGAAGC
>CADCAX010000050.1 GCA_902799455.1 uncultured Prevotellaceae bacterium | reverse complement strand
TTCTTGTTCTCTTTGCGTTGTCAATAACGGCATCCGCACAGGAGGGTATCCACAAGTCGCTCTTGAAGCGTTCACTTAAAGGTGTTCTCCCCAAGTTAGATATCCCCGTTGTACCCGCAGAGCAGACAAACAAGGCCCGCAGTGTCACAAGACAGGTACCGTCCTTTACCGATCGCGTATGGTTTCCTGGTGAGTGGGAAGAGGTGAAGGCCGTTGTTGTCACGGTATGGTATCAACATTGTGTTCCAGGACACGAGGACGACACCCGCTACGGTGCTGTACCGATTGTTCCAGGTTATGCCAGACTTTTATATCAAGAAACGGAAGATGATCCGACAGAGAACATTGGTTTCGGTCCGTTTGTCAGTAAACTTGACCTTACATCAGTACGTAACAAGGTATTCCTGTCCATTATGGACGGCATCCAGAAAGGAGGTGCGGAAGCCTGGGTACGCATTGAGAAAGCTGAGGACGAGAACAAGATACGCAAGGCTATGAAAGATTTGAATATGACGACAGACCGCATGCGTTTCTTTATTTCTGAAGGCAACGACTTCTGGTTCCGTGACTGCGGTCCTATCTGCTTCTATTATGGCGACAATGACAATGTAGCTATGCTTGACTTCCTGTATGATGAAGGACGTCAGATGGACAATATACTTCCTAAGGTCCTGCATGCCAAGATGGGCATTCCTAACTACATTACTAACATAGCCTGGGAGGGTGGAAACTGCCTCGTTGATGGTGCCGGCGGCCTGATGACCTCGTCAGCCGTATATGATAATAACAAGGACACTATTGGTCCCGTCACATGGATAAATAATGACCCCAAGACCATTGCCTACACCTCAAGGCCGGCACTTACCAAAGATGAAGTTGACGATGCCCTTAGCGGCATGATGGGACAGGCAAGCCTCACTGTAGTCGATAGGCTGAACGCAGACGGCGGAACAGGCCACATTGACCTGTATGCCGACGCAACCGACGAGAGCGGATTCATGTTTGCCAAGATGCCCGACATCTATAAAAATTGGGGTGACTATGGCATATTGGAAGACAACGTAGCGGCTATGTTTAAGCGGAAGAGTTTTTGGGAAGTCCCATACATTAATTGGGGTGACCTGCCTTTCCCTGCAAAAGATGACGGCAGCCCCTTCGAGAGCGAAAAAGAATATCACTCTATAGCCCGTACCTATGCCAACCATCTGATGGTAAACAACTACATCCTGCAGCCTTGTTTCTCGCCTGTGGATGAGAACCACATGCCTACAGCCGCATGGGACCGCGCTAACATAGAACTCATGAAAAAGCGCTACCCTGGCTATACCTTCTACTGCATCGATATGCGTTGTTTCGACGGAGATGGTGGTTCTGTCCACTGCGTCACCAAGCAGATACCTGCTGACAACCCCGTGCGCATCCTTCACTATCCTCTGTACGACAAAATCAATCTCGGCACACTGAAAGATGTACCTTTCAGCTCCATCATAACCAACAAGAGCGGCATCGCAAAGGCACAGCTGAACTATTGTGTAGGTAAGGATGGACAATGGAAGCAGGTAGATATGACCGGCAACGGCAACCGTTGGTACTGCAACGTGCCAGCCACCACCTTCACCAACGGCCAGACGGTGAACTACTACATTTCGGCAACATCGAAAAATGGAAAGACCATTACGAAGCCTGTTAATGCAGCTTATGGTGACTACTACGACTTCGTAGTGGACAACACGGTGGACTATACCGACGATGTCTTCGACTTCAGTACCGAGCCTATAGCGAAGGAGAAGATAACCTTCAATCTTGATACCAGCTGGTTGGAAGAAGACACAACACCGGTAGAGCCTCCAACGGGCATTGTGGAGGTTTCAGGTTTCAAGTTTCAGGTTTCAGGTTCTGGTTGGTACGATATGTTCGGACGTAAGTTGAACGGCAAGCCGACACAGAAGGGAATGTACATCTACAACGGCAAGGCTGTGGTAATAAATTAAAAAATAAAGATTATAAATGTTTGGTAGTTAACCTACTAATACAATGAGGATGTGCCTATTGACACATCCTCATTGATAGTTTATATTCAGCTAAAAAAACTAGTAGCTGTCTTTTGTCATAACGGTAATCTTAGAATAGATTGCCGGAATGCCTGAGTATGACAGGGGACTGTCCCTTGTCATAGATTAATTGATTTTTTATAACTCAGTGGCAAAAATATAAATTAATTTTCAAACTACAAAATATAACTCGATTTTTTTTCTTTTAAATTTTTGTGTGCGTATCATCAAAAAGCCGAAAACTGCCATGCAACTTGTGGTGCCCAGTTCGGTAGGGAGTTTTATATCAACAAACTGTCAACTCTACACTCTAAAACTGCCTCTATATTCTAAACTAAAAAACAGGCTGGATTTATTGCAAATATTGGAAAAAATGTAATTTTAGATAAGTCACGATAATGCAAATAAATAAAAATAATATTCGTTTTATTTGCATTTCTCATAACTTAATCGTATCTTTGACTGTGTCCAAGATACTCACGCTCGAAAATACAAACAAAAATAAAAAACATTTCTTTTTGTTTGGTATTTTGCTCACTTAATCGTATCTTTGCACCCATGAATCTGACAAAAAGACGACAATATGTATCGTGGATGCTGTTGGCAGTATTTGTGCCAATGCTCCTGTTGTCGTCATTGCACATTCATGAAAGCTCTGTTTCGGCAGAGACGGAATGCACCGATTGTGTGCATCATAACTGTCACGGGCATCTGTCGCAGACTGCATCATGGGCAGACGATTGTGTGCTGTGCCAGTTTCTGACACTACCCATGCTGACAGCGGCAGTTGTTGTCGCTGCTTTAATTGTTAATGTATGCAGGAAGTGTCATATCCTGCCTACCTCAAACTACTATGCTGCATGCTATGACTGCATAGTCACACGAGGACCTCCGTCTGTAGATTTTTAGAGGGAGGAGACTTTTCCAATTACAATTAAAACAATAACAAACACTTTTTACAGAATGAAACGAATATATATCATTCTGCCGTTGCTGTGTTTTTGCATGGCAATGGCGGCACAGGATAATCATAATCACAAGGATGACTCTACGGATGTGTTCTTCCGCCATCTGGACCTGAATGAAGTGATGGTGACAGGTGTTACGGGCGACACAAAACTGAAATATGCCACCGCCCCCGTAAGCATCATCCGCCCACAGGAGCTGCAGGCAACGGCATCCACCAACATCATCGATGCGCTGGCTCATCAGCCTGGTGTCAGCCAGATTACCACTGGCGGTAGCATATCGAAACCTATCATACGCGGTCTGGGTTATAACCGCGTCGTAGTGATAAGCGAAGGTGTGCGTCAGGAGGGCCAGCAATGGGGTGACGAACATGGCGTAGAGGTTGACGGCAACAGCGTCAGCTCCATAGAGGTGTTGAAGGGTCCGGCATCGCTGATGTACGGCTCTGACGCAATGGCGGGTGTTATCATAATGCACAGCCGACCGATACAGCCGGAGGGCACCATACACGTGGATGGCAGCACAGAATATCAGACCAACAACGGCCTCTTTGCCTACTCCCTGTCGATGGCGGGCAATAAGAATGGCTTTGTGTGGGATGGGCGCTTCAGCCAGAAGATGGCTCATGCATACAAGAACAAATACGACGGCTACGTGCCGGGCTCGCAGTTTCGCGAACTGGCAGGCAGGGTGCTGCTGGGCCTGAACAGACAGTGGGGACACTCACACCTCATATGGACAGCCTACCACCTGACACCGGGCATCGTAGAGGGTGAGCGTGATCAGGAGACAGGAGAACTGGTGCATGAGGAAGGGTTTACGGGACTTAGCTACAGCAAGGCTCTTCCTTTCCAGCAGGTGAAGCACCAAAAAGTGGTGTGGGACAACTCCATAAACCTCGCCTCGGGCTACCTCAAGGCTATCGTAGGCTATCAGCAGAACAACCGTCAGGAGTTTGCAGAGTCATACGACGACTACGATCTGTACTTCAAGCTGCATACGCTGACCTACGACCTGCGTTACCTGACCCACGAAAGGAACGGCTGGAAGCTGTCGACAGGTCTGGGTGGTATGTACCAGAAGTCCCTCAACAAGGGGGAGGAATATCTCATTCCTGACTACCGTCTGTTTGACATCGGGCTGTTCTCCACTGTTAGCAAATCGATTGACAGGTGGACATTTAACGGCGGTCTGCGCTATGACCACCGCTCTTTGCACGGTGACGAGCTGACAGAGGATGGCGAGGTGCGCTTTACGGACTTCAGCCGCCATTTCAACGGACTGACAGGTAGCGTGGGAACGGTGTTTAACGTTAACGATAACCTCAACCTGAAACTGAACATTGCACGCGGTTTCCGCACTCCGAACATGAGCGAGCTGGCATCAAACGGTGTACACGAAGGGTCCCTGCGTTATGAGATAGGTTCGCAGGACCTCAAGTCAGAATACAGCCTGCAGGCAGATTTTGGCATAGACTATTCGTCAAAATATATCTCAGCGCAGGCTGCTTTCTTTGCCAACCGCATCAACAACTACATATATATAAAAGGGGAGGGGAGCGCCCTTCGACAGGCTCCGGAAATGGCTGAAGGTGAGAATATGGGTTACCCTGTCTTCGTCTATACCCAGGGCGATGCCCGTCTGCTGGGCTTTGAAGCAGGCTTTGACCTGCACCCCATTCACTCGCTGCATTTCGAGAATACCTTCTCGTATGTAGATGCACAGCTGATGCACCAGCCGGAAGACAGGAAATACCTGCCTTTCACGCCTGCACCACGATGGAACTCGGAACTGAAATGGGAACTATTACACCATTCGCACAGCACGATAAAGCATAAACACAAGGAACAAACTCCACATCTCTTATTCAACAACCTTTATGTCTCGGCCGGCATAGAATGTTACCTGAAGCAGAGTCATGTTTACAGTGCTGACGATACGGAGACACCAACGCCAAGCTATACGCTCCTGAACCTCTCTGCGGGTACGGACATACAGATTCGTGGCAGGAAGGTGGCAGAACTGCACGTCATTGCAGACAACCTGCTGAACCGTGCCTATCAGAATCATCTGAGCCGCCTGAAATATGCTGACGTCAACAACGTCACAGGTCGCTGTGGGGTATATAACATGGGCCGCAACATCACCTTTAAACTCGTGGTGCCGCTAACAATTAACAATTAAAAGTCTTTAACCTTTAACCGTTAACCGTTAACCTTTAACCTTTAACCTTTAACCGTTATATATTAACCCGTATTTCTTATGGAGCTGGCGGAGGGTGCCGTCGGACTTCATGCGACGGATGACGTCGTTGACCAGCTGGAGCAGGTCGTCCTGCCCTTTGCGCATCAGCACACCAATCTCTCCATGATTAAACGGCTTGTCCAATAAAGGTGCGGCAAGTCTGGAGTCAGTCTGCACATAATAGGGTGCCTCTGTTATCTCTGTTATCATGATATCAGCATCTCCCCTTGCCACAAGCGAGGGGATTTCTTCATTCTTCTGGTGTACGATGATGGTAGAGTGGGTGAGGTTTTCGTTGGCGAACTTCTCATTCAGGCCGCCAGGGTTTACCATCACCTTCACTTCGGGCTTGTCGATGTCTGCCAGCGACTGAAAGCGGTTGGCATCCGACGCACGGCAGAGTATTGTCTTACCATTACCCAGATAGCCGTCGCTCATCAGCATCGTCTCACGTCGCTGGTGGGTGATGGTGATGCCACCGATGGCGAGGTCAAACGTCTGCGGCTCTGCCATCACATCGTCAGTCAGTGTGGGCCATGATGTGCCGACATACTCTATGCTGACACCAAGACTGTCGGCAATGGCCTGTGCCACTTCCAGACAAAAACCCCAGTATGTGCCGTCAGCCTCTCGGAAAGACAGTGGGCGATAGTCGCCCGTAGTGCCTATGAGTATTGTTCCGCGTTGCTTTATCCGCTCTATGGTGGGAGTGGGGGATGTCTCGTCGTTTGAGGAGCATGAGGCAAACGAGCCTGTTCCGCAAATAACAAGCAGGGCGGTGAGCAACCAAAGCCGGATAATCTGTGTGTTATCTTTTGTCTTAATCATGGGTAAGTGTTTTCAGCATCTTCAGACTCTCTCCTGGTCCGGGGAAGAAATTTGTGACATACCTGTAATCCTCGAAAGCCCGCGCAGCGAGTTCTGATGCCTCCCGTATCTCTCCACGCTTCATTAATTCGAATGTAATATCCTGTTCAGCATGAGGCGCTTTATTTTCTTTTATAATTTCCATTCCAACTTCCTTCTATAAATCCCTATTTATACTCTGTATCTGCCTTTGTCGTTTGGGGCGCGGAGGGCTCTGCGTCGGGCGAGGGGCAGCTGGTGATGGTATTTCATGAACTGCTGACAGAGTACGCTGGCGGAATAGAAACCGGTGCGACGTGCCACTTCACCAACCGTCATCGACGTGTAGCGCAGCAGGTCATCTGCCAGGCGGAAGCCGTAGGCATGGCGGAATTCGCGCATGCTCATGCCGGTCAGCGCACGGACGAAGCCCCAGATGTCTTCTCTCTTGCAGCCTAGACGCTGGGCAATCCATTTCGGGTCGCTATGACCTTCGGCAAAGGCCTGAAGCAGTGCGTCAACATGCCGTTCGCCCGTGGGGTGAAGGTTGCGCTCCAAGGGAATCCATTTTATGTTGCCCTCCTCGTCATATACGCGGCGTGCCGTAAAGGGCGAGATATACATTTCGTCAATTGTCAGTGGCTTAACCTGTTCCATAGTTCCATTGTCTTTAGGTCTTCTTGGGCGCAAAGATACAGCATTATTTTCATTTATGCAAATTTTTCAGGGAGAGACTTTGTCAGCCTGTCAAATTTATCGTACCAAAGGCGAAATAAAATTGTTGTCACAACATTCTTATCCTCTCCAAGGCGCAATTAAATTGTTTTGACAACAATTTTGTTTTCATAAGATCATAATTAAATTGCGTTTTCTCATTTTTATCACCGCTAGAACGTAATAAAATTGCATATTCACAATTTTATTCCCGTCAGAGCGTAGTTAAATTGTGATTCAAACAATATATGTCCTCATCGTTTGGATAAGTACTCGAGCTCCGAGTGCTCCCCTCAAGGCCAAAAATAGAGCACTCAATCGACGAGTGCTCTATTCTGAACTGTTTAGATTAATAAAATATTCCGCTTTTAATCAGGAACAGGCATACCACCGTATTTGTCATACAATTCATCTACTTCTTTGGGGATTTGTTTACCCATTATTTTATATGCAAATACTTCTGCAACAAACTCTGCTGGAGATGTAAGAGGATACGTATTTGAACCAAAAAACTTTTTAACTACATCATTATTCGCAACATCGTTAAGAAAAGTTTGTGTGAAATGAGTATTCATAACTCTGTCTTTTTTTAACTCATCAAGTCTTCCCATATTTCCAGCATTTTTACAGTATGCGTGATGGTTCGCATGTCCCATTTCATGGTATATTGCTTTTACTTTGTATTCAGCGTAACGACGGAGAGATTCTGTGTAAAAACGCGAATAACGGGGATTACGAGATTTTTTTATATATGACTGAATAACTTCATCATAAGACTTACCTGCTTTTTGTGCTTCTTTAAATTCGTCAACAAAATAAGGGCCCAAATATATTGATTTTGTCATATTTTCCCAACCTGCAGCGCCTGCTAGAAGATCTCGAGAATATAAAGATTTTTTAATTACAACTTCACGAGGTAATATGCTTGTACCTTGCATTTTATTATTTAAATTCGTTAGGAGTTGATTAATAAAATTGGCTGCGACGAGATTGCCTTCCAGTTTTAGCGTCGTGCCAAAATTTTCTTTTGCGAAAATAATTGCCTCTTGCATCGTTGTGGCAGGAACAAAGTGTATATATTCTGGATATAGTTGCTTTATGTTTTTCCTTGTCTTTTTTATTTTAACTATTGGAGCAAATTCGTCTATATCCAGTAAGCTATCTTTTGATACATCATATTTAACAACTTTTGTTAAGGTATTTCCCATATAAGCATTTAGTTCTGCCTGTGAAACAAAAGAATCACAAGGATTGACATCTGCTTTTCTAAATTCCTTTTTTACTTTTCTAGAAGAAATTTTTTGCGACAGATCTTGCGAAACGCAAACCGTCGCTAATCCGAATGCCATTGCAAACGCGATTGCTTTAATTGGGTTAAGTCCTAACATATTTGAATTGTAAATATTAAATGTATAAAAAATTATCCACCAATTATTGAGTTGCTTGTTTCATGTTGATGGCCTTGTTGATTTCTTTCATCAGGGAGTCGGCTTTTACGGCAAGTGTCTTGTCGGCTTTGGTGTTGCAGCTTTCAAGGAAACTCTTAGCTGCGTAGGGGGCGCCGGCATTCAGGGTGTCCTGTGCACAATAGTAGTAACTCCACGCAATGGATTGAGGATTGTCGCAAGAACAGATAGTGATAGCGAAAAAGAGGGATAGGATGATATTTTTGGTCATAGTCGTATTTTTGCATCAATTTCTGAATGCAAAAGTAATAATTTTCGGAAAAATGTGCGCAGGAAATGAAAAAAAATCGTACCTTTGGGGCAAATTTTGATTATTATGGAAGTTATACAGAGTTTTACCATTGATCATACCCACCTGAAACCAGGGATATATGTGTCGCGTGTGGATAAGGGATTCACTACTTTCGACCTGCGTATTACAGAACCGAATAAGGAGCCTGCTGTAGCACCTGCTGCCATTCATAGCATAGAACACCTGATGGCTACATGGTTTCGCAACAGCGAAGTGAAGGAGGACGTGGTGTATGTGGGCCCGATGGGATGTCTTACGGGTATGTATATCATCATGACGGGAGAATATACCGTAGAGGATATGCGACAACTGACAATAAGATGTCTGAAGTGGATTCTGACACAGACGGAAGTGCCTGCTACAGAACCGCAGGCATGTGGCAACTACCTGCTGCACGACTTGCCAATGTGTAAGTGGGAGTGTAAGCGGTACATGGACCGTCTGGAGAATAACTTCCACAGCGAATACACAAAGCTTCAGGTGACGCTGGAGGATGGCAAGGTGTTTGCTGACGCGTAGGAGGACCCCCTCCCGACCTCCCCAAGAGGGAGGAGAATGTCAAAGGGTGATAATTGTGCATTATGCATTATGAATTATGAATTAAAGAGAAATTCTTTTATTGTTTCGAAGGCGCTTAGAACGTTTGTGATGGCTGCTGTGCTGACAGCGGCGGCGTCACAGTTGGCGCATACTGCTGACTCTATGATAGTGGGTCATGTGGTAGGACAGGATGCGGTATCTGCTATAAACCTGGTACTGCCGCTGGTGGAGGTGTTGAACTGTATGGGATTCCTCATTTGCTTTGGTGCTAATGCTATGTGTGCCCAGGCAATAGGCAGTAATGACCTGAACAAAGCGGCTCGTACCTTTACGACTACCATACTGACGGTATTGACATTGGGAATGGCGGTGTCGCTGGGCATCAGTTTCTTCAGTCAGGAGATTGTGGACCTGATGTCTGAGGAACCACGCTTAAACGGTATGGCATACGACTACATACACACCTACGCTATGGGCGGATGGTTGCAGATGATGTCGTACGGATTATGCCTCTTCGTGGCTACGGACGGACGGCCTCGGGTGGTGACAAAAGCTGTGGTGGCAGGTGCTGTTGCCAACATCATCGTAGATATAGTGACGATATCGGTATTGGGCATGGGAGTGGATGGTGCTGCCATCGGTTCGCTGACAATGTTTACGGTAAACATCATTATTCTTGGCAACTACCTGCGCAAGCCCGGAAGTTCATATCGTCTGAAGTGGCCTGGTAAGAGTCTGGCTGGCATCTTTGTAAATAATGTTAGGGAGGGTGCTCCTATTACGCTGAGTAACTCATTGATGGCAGTGACCATCATGCTCATCAACGATATAGTATTGAGATTCCTGGGTAGCGACGGACTGTTTATATGGTCTGTCTGTCTGCAGATGCTGTTGCTCTCATACGTGTTCATAGACGGCGTCATAGAGTCGATGTTTGCCATTGGCGGTGTGCTGGTGGGAGAGCGTGACTTGAAGGGACTGGAGATACTTGTGAAGCAGGCTCTGATTGTCATTGCTATGTTGGTGGCAATAGTCATCTTCATGATGTATATGCCAGGACTGGTCGGTTACCTCTTCGGTGTTAAGGGTGGCACAGAAATGGCATTTGAATTGAATCGCGTACTGCGTATCTTTGCCCTGATGCTGATACCATTTGCTGTGACACAGATACTGCTGAGCACATACCAGATAATAGGTCACGACAAAGCCAGCGTAGTAACAGCAACAGCGCAGACTGTCATGCTCGTCATTGTAGTATGGTGCGTTGCCGAGATGGAGGGGGTTGAACTATGGTGGGGCTTTGTAGCGGCATGTGCACTCGTGCTGCTGTTCCAAGTGGGATATACCACAGCCCGCAGCCGTATCTTCCAGGCGAATATCTCACCACTGACGATGATACCGCATGAGACAGGAGGAGAGACCTTCGACCGCTCCGTAAAGTATAATAAAGACGATGTCTATGCGACATTGACAAACATAGACACTTTCCTGAAAAACATCAATGTGTCAGCAGAAAATGCATTCCGGATAAACATGTGCTGCGAAGAACTGATGACAAACATTGTAAAGTATTCCAAGGGACGTGTTGTCAGGCAGTCATTTGATATTCATATTCATGTGAATACCGAGGGCGTGTTTGTTACCCTGAAAGATGCAGGAAAACCTTTTGACCCCGTAAAAGCGGGTAAGCAGCAGGATGCAGAAAATGATGATGCCAAGGATAACAAGCACCTGGGACTGCGCCTGGTAACTAGCATTATCCCTGACATCACCTATAAGTATATGTACGGACAGAATACCGTCTTTATATCACTCCCAGTTGATGGAGGAAAATAAGGGCGATGCCGATAGGGCAGATGTAACGGACGGTAACGAGGAATATGTTGTAGAATATAACGTTCCTGCTGCCGTCGTTGGTGAATTCTGCGAAGACAGTCTGTTTAGGAACAAACCAACCCACGAAAAGGCATGTCAGCAAAGCGCCCAATGGCAGCATGAAGTTTGCTGTCAGCTTATCGCAGAAGTCCATCAGAGAAATCCCCATTATCTTGATGCTGTCGAAGGCTCCTACAGACCATGCACAGAAGATACATAGGATAGAGGCAAAGCCGGTAACAATCCATGCAGCCTTCTTGCGTGGCAGATTCATCTCTTCTGTGAAGAATGCTGTGCCAATCTCGTGCATGGAGATGGTGCTGGTGAGGGCAGCAAATACCATCAGGGCATAGAACATGATGCTGATGACATATGCTAATACCGGCATTGAGCCGAAAGCCTGTTGGAAGACATTTGGCAAGGTGATAAAGATGAGCGACGGACCGCTGTCGGGACTGATGCCTACAGAGAAGGCTGCAGGGAATATCATGAGGCCTGACAGTATGGCAATGAGGGTGTCAAGAACTGCTATCTGACTGGCTGACTTGAGCAGGTTTGTCTCACGTGTGAAATAGCTGGCATAGGTGCACAGAACAGCTGTTCCCAATGACAGAGAGAAGAAGGCTTGTCCGAGGGCTTCGAGAACTACGTGACTATCGACTTTTGAGAAGTCGGGCATCAAGAGAAAACGCACACCTTCGATAGCATTCGGCAGACTGCAGGATGCTCCTACCAGTATGAGTAGCAGTATCATCAGAATAGGCATGAGCCACTTTGATACGCTTTCGATGCCTTTCTGCACACCACGAATTATCACCATGTGGGTAACACCGATGAAGACGCAACCCCACATCAGCGGGCGCCACATATTGCTGGAAAACTCAACGAAATAGTTCTGGATATAGTCGGCATCGCCCAGGGTATGTCCTGCCAGAGAGGCGAAGAGATATTCGAAGCACCAACCGGCAATAACGGCATAGAATCCCAGAATTATGGTGGCAGTGAGAATGCCGAGGTAACCTACCAACTTCCACGGGCGACCACCAGAGAGTTTGTCGTATGCCTTAGCAGCATTTGACTGTCCGTGACGGCCCACGATGAATTCGCTGAGCATGCCAGGGATTCCGAGCAGAAGGATACATCCTATATAGACCAAAAGAAAGGCTGCACCACCATTCTGACCTGTCATGTATGGAAAACGCCATACGTTGCCCAGACCGACTGCTGAGCCTGCTGTGGCAAGAATGATGCCTAACTTACTTCCGAAATTTCCGCGAGACATTCTCTTGTAAAGTTTAAAGTTTAACGTTTAAAGTTTGACCTTCCCCCCCTCCTCCCCTTGGGAGGGCCGGGGTGGGGTCCCCTAATACACAAAACTGCTGCCACCGAGGAACTCGCGTAGGAGACTGGTCTTGGGGACATCGTTTTCTGAAATCTTCTCAAAATATGTCATGAATGACAACAGCTCCTGCGCCTTAGCATATTCTGCATCATCCTCTGGAACACCCTGCAGAAGAGGTTCTGCCTGATTTTTTATGACACCCACTTCGTATGGCATACCAGTATTGAATGTCGCATCAGCATACTTCTTGTAGGGGAGTATCCATTTCTTCTCTCCGGCGCGTACCGAAGCCCACTGGCCTAACGTTGCCTGCGCACTGTTGCCACGATATTTAAAGTCGCGGATGATACGACGCAGTAGACGGTTGTCCTCAGGGCGCAGTTCTATGTCTTTCGTCAGGGGATATACTATCATCGGTGCTGCGAAGATGCGGAATATCTGTTCTTGGGGTATGTTTGCCGTGAGTTCGGGATTGAGGGCATGAATACCTTCTATCACTAAAATCTCATTGTCGGCAAGGGACATCTTCTCACCGCTCTTTTCACTCTTTCCTGTCACAAAATTGTAGCGTGGCAGTTCTATCTCCTTACCAGCGATAAGGTCGGCAAGCTGTTGGTTGAACAACTCGAGATTGAGGGCATAGAGCGACTCGAAATCGTATTTTCCGTCAGCATCGCGTGGGGTATGCTCACGATCAAGGAAATAATCGTCGAGCCCCAGTTCTACCGGCCAGATCTCATTAAGCACCAGCTGTATGGAGAGGCGCTTGCAGGTGGTTGTCTTACCACTGCTTGA
>CADCAX010000049.1 GCA_902799455.1 uncultured Prevotellaceae bacterium | reverse complement strand
GCTGGCTTTTATGTTTTGGTGAACGATCTTCCTACGATACCTGATTATATAGAATAGTATTATGGAAAGAAATGTTGATATTCCGTAAAGTACCCACATCGGAAGACATGAAACGGCATACCACACAACGAACAGTATATGGTATGCAATATTCTTGAGTCTTGGATATCGCTCTTTGTTGTAACCCATATTCTAGAATAATGATTGTGGTATTTTTTCTTTTGCATTCTGAAAGTCCTCGACGGTGTCAAGTTCGCATGAGAACAGGTCTGTCACATCAAGCACCTTGAAAGTGTGGCCCTTTGGTATGAGACGCTCAAAAGCTTTCTCATAGAAAACATTTTCCAGATGCTCCTGATTCATCATGGGCTCCAATTCCTGATAAAGTGCTGATGTATATGATTTCCCCATCATCTCAATGCCGAGGCTTTCTCCGATAGCATCAGAGGGCGAACAGGTCTTGCTGATTTCCGTAATTTTTCCTTCGGAGCCTCCGTCTGTTACAACTTTCATTTCCTCCTCTCCGAGGTCATGTCGTATGAGGGTGAGGATGTTTTCTGCTTTTGTGTTGAGAATGCGTGTGATTATCTCAGGGTCATACAGCAGGTCGCTGTCAAGGAGCAGTATCTCTTCTCCGTCAGCTTTTGGTCGTGCAAGCCAAAGAGAGTATATGTTATTCGTGGAATCATATACGCCATTATGTATAAATGTTACGTCCAAGCTTGGGTATTGCTGTTTGACAAAGTCTTCTATCTGGTTATGCAGATATCCCGTAACGATTACTATCTCCTTGATACCATTGCTCGTCAATGCATCAATAGAACGTTGCAATAGGCTCCGTTCGCCTATTTTTAATAGGCATTTTGGGGTGTTGTCAGTTAATGGACGAAGGCGTGATGCCATTCCGGCTGCCAGGATTATTGCTCTCATAGTGTTATTTTTTTGAAAGATAGTCGTAAAGTTTTTGCAGGTATGCCTTTGCCGGGCCTTCCAACTCTGACGCTCCCTGCAGTTGGTTGCTGTTATTATCATAAACCATGAAACGTCCGTCTTTTACCATTCCCATTGCATCTGGGAAACTGAAGAATGCGAAGTGTGGTGCATCAGCATCACGCATGTCTTTTGAAAACAGAAATTCATGGTGGCTATATCCGAGGATGCTTAATATCGTAGCTGGAATATCTGCCTGCCCAGCCGTAACATTAACATCAATATCCATATCCACATTTAATATAATAAAAGGTATATGGTATCTCCACTGCTTGTAGTTGTCAATATTTTCTGGGAACGCCCCAAGATGGTCTGCTACGATGACTACCATTGTGTTGCTCCAACATGGCAGAGTTCTCATTTTATTGATGAAGTCCCCGAGACATTTGTCTGAATAAGCAAAAGCGTTAAGCACATCAGATGAAGCTATATTTGTGTCCTTGCTTTTATAAGGCACATCAAATGGCTCGTGGCTACTTTCTGTAAGAATAACCTTAAACCATTTTTTGTCTGTGGCTTTTATATCGTTAAACAGTTTGTTATACACATATTCATCTGGTGCGCCCCATTTACATATACGTTCTTTCGCGGGGAAACCCGTTTCACTGGTTACATGCTGAAAACCAGTTGCCATCAGGTATGATTGCATATTGCTGTAGTTCGTATCACCTCCATAGTAAAAATGAGTATCGTAGCCTTGTATGCTGAGTGAACTCGCAATTGAGGGCAACTTGTTGCTGATACGTGGGACATCAAGTATAGTCATCGTAGGTTGTGCGGGAACTCCACTTAAAATAGATGCCAATGCTCTGTCTGTCCTTGTGCTGCTTGCATAGAAATTTGGAAAGTAAAGACCTTCTGCGGCTAGTTTGTTTATTTGTGGTGTTACTCCAGACACGTGCATGATGGAATCAGAGAAACTCTCAAGAATAATGAGAAGCACATTTCGTTTTAAGTTCTCTGAATTAAATTCTTCACTATCATAGATCTTTATCATACCCTGAAATATCTTTTCTGCCTCTTTATTATCCATAAAGCGATACATCGTTGAGAGGTCCTGTTTCTGGTGAGAAACAGATTCAAAGAAGCAGAATGCAGGATTTACTGCGGCATGGTTGAGTTTAATGTCAGGAGAGAAGTACACAGAACCGGTATGATTAGTTCCTGTACTGATTCCTCCTCGGATAGGAAGTATCAATGTAGCTGTCAGTATTAGTAACGCTATTGCAGAAGACAGACGTTGTATGGGGGTGTGGGTAGGCTCGTGTTGCTTTGTGACTTTGATAAAGACCTTATATATAAGTCCTGCAATGAGTATAATAATAATCAGTAAAGCGATTGTCTGCCATATGGGAACACTAGCGAAAGCATCCTTGGGTGAGGTCTTGAGGTAGAGTAGGGGGGTGTTGTCGAGAGGGAATCCCCAATAGCCATACAGCCCAAGATTGGCAATAATGGCAAGAGAGTAGAGTAGTGAGGTGACAAAGAAATAACCTTTCCATATCCAACGATACCACCCATACGTCTTAATCTCCTGAAAAATGAGTATCAGCCCAGGAATCATGCTGAGGTATCCTGCTATTGCTAAGTCCAGCCTCAATCCATGCCAGATAACAAGTAGCCCATCTGTGCTCAAAATATCATTATACATCAGCAAGAATGGTATTTTGCTCACCATTCCTACTAACGTCCATAAGACGAAAATGCTTATGAGTGTTTTAATGGGCTTCATTATTTATTACTCTCTCAGCGAACTCTTTGTATGTCTCGAAATCTTCTCCCTTTGCCTTGAGGCTCAGAATAACATCTTTCAGCCTGTCATACATTCCTTGCCCTGCATTGTGTTTGATGATGTATGGCATCTTAAGTTCTGGATGATCTCCAAGCGGGTAGAATTCCCAGGGGTGGAAATATGTATTGAAATAGCCGTCATGCTTCAGTATTCGATATGTCAGAGCCTTATATAGCCATAATGGGAAATTGTGCAGTGAAAGCCAGAACATAGGTATTCGTAATATTGGCGAAACAGAGGCTGGTATCTGAAGCACTCCTTTTTCCATGAAATATGTGCGTGGGGTCGTAAGATGCATATATCTTCCAGGAATAAAAGCAGGGTTCAGACTGGCATTATAGATGTACCCTTGTCGTGCCTGCTCTGCTATGTCAACCTTAAACATTCGTGGTTGTCTGTAGCCTTTGATTGTAAGTCCGGTAAGTTCTTCTAGAATACGCTTGGAATTTATTACATCATCCGCTTTAGGATTCCAATGGTCGCATCCGTGTGCAGCCACTTCGTGCCCTCCATTGATGATGCGCTGCATCACTTCCGGAGCATGTGTGGCAAAGTTGGCAGTACAAAAGAATGTTCCTCTTACGCCACATTCTTCTAAGCAGTCAAGTATGCGGTTAGTACCATACTTTGATACCTCCATACCCTCCTTCAGCGTGTCATAATCAACACCATGCTCACGTGGTACGTCAAATTCTTCAGTGTCAAAGCTTAGCAGTATCATTTGCGGACTTAGTATTAATAGAGTATGATTTACATATTATCTCATATGCCAGTTTCAGCCATATTACTGTTATTGGCAATGCTTTGAGAGCATATGGCTGGATCCATTCTTTCCTTATATATGCAGGGAACAGGTCTGATGGTGACATTGATGTAACAATAAATGCAAATGCCATCAGTGCGATGTCCCAATTATTCCTTCGCCATGGAATGCAACAGTACCATATGCATATTCCGACGAATGGGGTGATATAACCGCTTGACTCAGACCCTGTAGAGAATAGAACAACAAACATCATCACAGCTGCGAGTATTTGTATTCGGAACATCGGATTCTTCCATTCCCTGATTCTAAAATAGCCTATTGCCATCAGTAGCATGCCTGGAAGTATAATCCATGATGCGTCGTGTATTGTTTTTCCTCCGCTGAGATTGTATATAGTCTTTGTTATCATTCCCATTAGGGAGATGTTCTGTGAATTGGCGAGGATGTTTTCAGAGTTCTTTCCTGCCAGACATGTAAACCATTCCTGATACTGCTGTATCTGATATTCCGGGGAGGATATAAGCATTGGCAGACAAAAGAGCAGTACAGACCAAATGACAAGTGATGCCAGATAGCGCACCTTGTGTTTTGAAAAGAAAAAGAATACCAGTCCTACGATGCCATATAGTTTTACCAGGGTACCTACAACTATGAAGAATGTAGCATACTCGTCACGTTCCTTTTCAACAAAGTAGAATGAAAGCAGTATGATAGCAGCGATGGCAATGTTGAACTGTTGCATGAAGAGTGCCGTGAGCAATTCATGTGCACAGAAATAAACTATCAGTATGTGGAGATATGGTTGGAATGATGAAGCCTGTATCTTGAGACTCGTAAGTCTTGCTATTGCCCAATACAGAAATACTGCCAGACAAGTGTTCCAAAGTATCAGGCCTAACCATGTCGGGATGACGGCAAAAGGCGCAATAATCATTGAGAAGAAAGGCCCATAGTGGTTTATATCCCAATGTCCACCGTCAGTGTTCTCCGCGTATAGTGAGGTTTGATTCCAGGTATTGTAAAAGACATAACGGAAGATGTCAAAGTTATTGTGGCGTGTCAGTTTTGTCAGGGCACTAATAACCCCCAACAACATCCACAAACCGAACATCGTCCGTCTGTCAGACAGGAAATTCTTTATCTGTGTCTTGTTCATACCTTTGTCGTTTTTATTCTACACCCTGCTCTCTACAGTATATAGTGGTCTGCGTTTTACTTCGATGTATATTTTTCCAATATATAGCCCTGCAATACCTACAGAAAGGGTTATGATAGCTCCTATCGCCCAGATAGACATCATCAGTGATGCCCAACCGTCTGTGTAGTGACCGACTAAGAGCGATATGCTGACATATAGGAACATGCAGAATGCGATAAACAGCATCAGCAGTCCGATGTATATGATAAGCTCAATTGGTCTTGATGAGAAACTTGTGATACCATCAGTTGCTAATCGTAGCATCTTCCTGAGAGTGTATTTAGATTTGCCTGCCAGACGTGGTGATAGGACATCATCAACAGTATCAGACTTGAAACCAATCAGTGGTATCATGCCGCGTAAATACAGGTTGCGCTCAGGAAATTCGCTTAAGGCATCAAGCACTCGTTTTGAGAGGAAACGGAAATCAGCGTGATTGTACACTACTTTCACTCCCATCCATTCCAGCAGGTTGTAAAACATCTGGGCAGACGTTTTCTTTTTCCATGTGTCAGCATTACGATCTACCTTTACTCCATAGACGATATCTGCCCCCTGCGCATGTTTGTCAAGCATCTTCTCTATGGCAGTTACGTCATCTTGAAGGTCACAGTCCATTGTGATGACGGCATCTGCCTCATGTCTTGCTATCATCATGCCTGCCATGATGGCGTTCTGATGTCCTGTATTATGTGCCAGGTTAACACCTTTGACGAAATAATAATCTTTTGCCAACTGACAGATAATATCCCAGGTACTGTCTTCTGAACCGTCATTAACGTATAGGAGGAAACTGTCAGTCGTAATCTTTCCCTTGTTAATCAGGTCCTGAAAGACTTCAGCCATATGGGAGGCAGCATCTGGTAGTACTGCTTCCTCGTTATAGCATGGTGATACAATAGCAAGTTTTATCATAGGAATGTCTGTATTTTCTTCAGTGTTTCTTCTTTCGCTTTCTCCAGGTCGTCATTAATGATGATGGTATCGAATTTCTCTGCGAATGTCAGTTCATACTCTGCTCTGCCGATACGTTTCTCTATCTCTTCAGCTACTTCAGTCCCTCTGCCTGTAAGGCGCTTGCGGAGTTCTTCAATTGATGGTGGCTGGATGAATAAGCTAAGAGCTTGTGTGCCATATGCCTTCTTGATATTCATAGCTCCATGCACGTCAACATCGAATACAACGTTTTCACCTCTTTCCAATTGCTTTTCAACCTGACTCTTTAAAGTTCCATAGTAGCGGTCGGTATATACTTCTTCGTATTCTACAAACTCATCATTGGCAATCTTCTCGCGGAATTCCTCTGGGGTGAGAAAGAAATATTCCACACCGTTCTGTTCCTTCCCGCGTGGTGGACGTGAGGTGCAGGATATGCTGAACTTCATGTTCAGTTCAGGATGCTCTTCCATCAGCCAGTTTATTATGGTTGACTTACCGCTTCCGCTTGGGGCGGAGAAGATTAGTAACTTTCCCCTGTTTACATCATTCCTAACCATCTGAGTATGTCATTGAGGTTTGCTACAACCATTAGTAATAAAAGTATTCCCATGCCGATATATTCTGCCCTTACCATGAAGTTCAGTCCCGGCTTCCTTCTGAATATCATTTCGTAGAGCAGGAACATCACGTGTCCGCCGTCAAGGGCAGGTATAGGAAGAATATTCATGAAGGCGAGGATGATGCTCAGGAATGCCGTCATCATCCAGAACATGTACCAATCCCATACGGGCGGGAACATGCTACCTATGGCACCGAATCCACCGAGACTCTTTGCTCCCTCTTTAGTAGCGACGTATTTCAGGTCACTGACGTATCCGCTCAGCATATTGATAGCATAACCGCATCCTGCCGGTATGCATGAGAGTAGGTCGTGCTCTATGTGTGTTACCTTTGCATAGTTGGCTATCGTGGTCATTCCTACTCCGAGTCTTGCCTCATTGTCGAATGTGACTGTAACGGTGTCTGTGGAGTTTCCGCGCTGGAGTACCACCTGTTTTGTCAGAACCTTTACGGAGTCTGCTTTTGTATTGCAGTCAGTGAGCATGTCTGTCATGCGTCCTGTCTCGTAGGTGAACGTGCTCCATGAGTCAATGGGCTTGTCTCCCAATGCTACAATCTTATCGCCTTTCTTAATGCCAGCCTTCGCAGCAGGAGTGCCTGCAAGGATGGTGTCAATCTCTGCTGGTACGAATGGTCTGCAGAATACGGGCTCTGACTTCAGCATCGTCAGGAGTGAGAGGTCGCCAGGGGTTGCTATCTCAACTTTCTTGCCGTCACGTATCACGCTGACAGACTTTGCGGCTGCGATGTCCCTGAACATCTGTGCTCCGAATTCCCTGAATTCTATGGTCTCTCCGTCAGCTTCCTTACAGCCTGTAAGGATGTCGTGGTCTTTGAACCCTAAGGCTTTGGCGTCCTCATTGAATTTCATGCCATAAGGCATATCCTTTACTGCAATATAGTCTTCGCCCCATGCAAAGAATACGGCACAGTATATCACTAATGCGAGGATGAAGTTGACCAGCACACCGCCTATCATTATCAGCAGCCTCTGCCAAGTAGGCTTGCTTCTGAATTCCCAAGGCTGTGCAGGCTCTTTCAGCTTTTCCACGTCATGCTGGGTCTCGTCTATCATGCCTTCTATCTGGCAGTAACCGCCGAGAGGTATCCAGCCGATGCCGTACTCTGTTCCTTCGTATTCGTATGTACCGTCTTCTTTCTTCTTTGCCGGCGGCAGTCCGCGCAGCTTTCTCCACCAACCGAATTTCGTTGAGAAGAGTTTGAATTTGTAGTCAAAGAAGACGTAGAATTTGTTTACTCTTACGCCAAAGAGCTTTGAGAAAAAGAAATGCCCGCCTTCGTGGAGTGCCACGAGGATGGTAATGGCGAGAATGAATTCAAGTGTTCTTATAAGAAATGGACTCATCATAATAATTCTGTTGCTATTTTCCTAGCTTCGTTATCACTGTTAATATAATCTTCGTATGTTGGTTTCTTTATTACTGTTGCGCGTTCGAGTGTCTTCTCTATAATGTCTCCCATGTCCAGGAATCCTATGCGTCCCTGCCTGAAGGCGAGGTTAACGATTTCGTTGGCGGCATTTACTACACAGCATGCATTTCCTCCTCTTCTTATTGCTTCGAAGGCTAATGCGAGACATTTGAATTTCTCAAGGTCGGGCTCGAAGAACTCCAACGGCTGCTTGAAGAAATCCAGCCTCTCACCGCTCATGGTGAGGCGGTCAGGATATGTGAAGGCATACTGTATCGGCAGACGCATGTCTGGGACACCAAGCTGAGCTTTTACTGCACCATCCCTGAATTGTACGGCACTGTGTATGATGCTCTGTGGGTGTACCAGTACCTGTATCTTGTCGGCATCCACGCCAAACAGCCATTTCGCCTCTATCACCTCAAAGCCTTTGTTCATCATTGAGGCAGAGTCGATGGTGATTTTTGCCCCCATGTCCCATGTGGGGTGTTTCAGGGCGTCGGCAGCTGTCATGGTCTTCATTTCGTCAAGAGTCTTGAGACGGAATGGTCCGCCCGATGCTGTCAGCAATATCTTTTCTATCTCATTGCCAGCCTCGCCTACGATGCTTTGGAATATGGCACTGTGTTCCGAGTCAACGGGTAGTATGCTCGCTGCCCTTCCGTTCCCACGTGGGGAACCATATTCCTGTATGAGGTCGTTTATGAGGTCGCCAGCCACTACGAGGGTTTCCTTGTTGGCAAGACATATCTTCTTTCGTGCCTTGATGGCTGCAATAGTCGGTGCCAGACCGGCAAAGCCTACCATTGCCGTGAGTACCATGTCTATCGGGTCTGCCTGCACCACTTCGCACAATGCCTGCGCTCCTGCATAGACCTTGATGTCAGGACAGTCGGCAAGCAACTGTTTGAGCTCGTCATATTTGTCTTCGTTGGCAATGACCACGCAAGCCGGGTTATATTTCCGGGCCTGTTCGGCAAGCAGCTCCACCTTGTTGTTGGCTGTCAGACAGTAGGCCTCAAAGCGGTCACTGTGTTCTGAGATGACCTCCAGCGCCTGAGTACCTATTGAGCCTGTAGAGCCTAATATGCATATCTGTTGTTTCATTTATATATCAAGCAATCCTTCCTGAATTGTCATTTTAATTTGTTTGTTCTCGATGTCGATGTCTTCAATCAGTTCTTCGGATGCGGGTATCAGTGTTCCATCCTCCAGTTCAAACATGATGTTTTCTGTCTGATTGTCGATGTATGCTACTCTCCCGATATCGTTTACCATATATCCCACCAGCATGGGGTAGGAGAGAGCTCTCTCTTCTCCTCCGGTATTTCTGTTGTATTCTTCCATGATGCTTATGGGAAAGAATACGTCGGTATTCGCCAGTTCCCTTGCTCTCTCCTGAGTGTCGATACCTTCAAATTTTATGATAGCCTGAGTGTCGGACTTGAAGAAATATTCCTCAATGAAGAAAGGCACCATGATATTGTCCAACTCCAATACAAGGTATTCCGCTTCGGTGAGGTCGAAGATGTCATCATCCACCTGCATGGTCACCTCCCCCTTGATGCCGTGAGCCTTCCCAAGCCGCCCAATCTTATATACTTCCTCTTGCTTAATCAAAACACTCTATAATCTTTAACCTTTAACCTTTAACCTTTAACCGTTAACCGTTAACCGTTACTTCCTCCTGATTCTTGCTCCGAGGGCATTAAGACGACCTTCTATGTTCTCGTAACCTCTGTCAATCTGTGCGATGTTGCTAATCTCAGATGTTCCGTCGGCAGACATAGCAGCTATGAGCAGGGCTATTCCGGCACGTATGTCAGGACTCGTCATGCGGGCTGCCCGAAGGTTCCTTGCGTGGTTATGTCCTATGACGACAGCACGGTGAGGGTCACACAGTATTATCTGGGCATTCATGTCGATAAGCTTATCCACGAAGAACAGCCTGCTCTCAAACATCTTCTGATGGAACAGCACGCTGCCCTCAGCCTGTGTGGCAACTACCAGCAGCACGCTGAGCAAGTCAGGTGTCAGTCCGGGCCATGGGGCATCGCTGATGGTCATTATGGTGCCGTCGATGAAGGAGTCAATCTGGTATCTCTCGTGTTTGGGTATGTAGAGGTCATCATCTTCTTCCTCTACTGTGATGCCCAGTCTGCGGAATGTTTCGGGAATGATGCCGAGATTCCGTATTGACGCCCCTTTTATCCTGATGCCGTCGCCCACCATTGCTGCCATAGCGATGAACGAGCCGACCTCAATCATGTCAGGCAACAGCTTGTGTTCTGTTCCCTTCAGCGATTCTACTCCAACGATGGTAAGCAGGTTGCTGCCAATGCCGCTGATGGTCGCTCCCATCCTGTTCAGCATGTGACAGAGCTGCTGTATGTATGGTTCGCAGGCTGCGTTATATATTGTTGTCGTGCCTTCTGCCAAGACAGCTGCCATGATTATGTTGGCAGTACCTGTTACAGATGCCTCGTCAAGCAACATGTAGCATCCTTTGAGTTTCTTTGCTTTCAGTTCAAAGACATCGCGCCCCCTTACTTTCGTGTATGAAGCTCCCAATGCGTTGAAGCCCATAAAGTGAGTGTCAAGACGACGGCGGCCTATCTTGTCACCTCCGGGCTTTGCGACGGTGGCTTTGCCAAATCTGCCGAGTAATGGACCTATCATCATCACAGAACCCCTCAGTTGGGCACACCTCTTCACAAATTCGTCGGAAGCAAGGTAGTCAAGGTCCAGTTTGTCTGCCTGGAAGGTATATGACCTGTTATTCTGGTCTTTGAGATTGTGTCCCTTAACCTTTACTCCAACGGACTTCAACAACTTAATGAGATTGTTGACGTCGAGGATGTCGGGAACATTGCTTATAGTGACAGGCTCACTGGTCAGCAAAGTGGCACATATCACCTGCAAAGCCTCGTTCTTGGCCCCCTGCGGAGTAATGTCACCCTTTAGCCTGCATCCACCTTCTATGATAAATTTGTCCATAATATTGCGCCTTTTTTTGTCGTTATTTCGATATTTCGATATGTCGTTATTTCGATGGGCGCATCTTACCCAATCATGGTTTCCACCTCTTTTGTTGTCAGTTGGATTTTCCCATTAGTGTAGCGTGCCAGGTCGCTTGCCACTTTTTCTGCATCAACAGTTCCCATTCCCCATGTCATGAGGTCACGATACATCTGGCATACGGTCAGATGGGTCAGGGCATCACGCTCTTCACCTTCTGGCATGTCCATCAGTTTCTCGAAAACCTCGAACAATAGTCGCCCATAATGGCGTACTGGAATTCTTTTTCTCTCAGTATTGTAATCCAATCCTTCAATGTTCATCTCTATAGTAATTTTTTTGGTAATTTTGCTTCGTATTCTTTTCCGTAGTCAGGCACGTAGTATGCTACGTCCTCAAACATCCCCTTGTGATAATGCTTCTCTGCCAGTGGCATCATATGTCGTGCCAGAGGTTTTATGTGGTCAATGAAATGGGCATTAGGGTGCTTGATAGTCTCCTTACATTTCTCGGCCCCGTTTCCGAAGAAATATACAGGGTGCATATCGAGAAACTCCTTGTATGTATCCTCCTCCACAATGTCTGCCTGCGTCTTGCGTATTGGTTTCAGGGCCCTGTCATATATGGCAGAGAACACCTCCATTCTTCTCGCATCTATCATGGGGCATAGCAGCGCATCATCTTCCATTTCCCGTCCGAGCAGAATAGGCACACACATCAGTTCCAGTGTCGGTACGGCAAGCAGTTTTGCATCAGAACCATATGCAATTCCCTTCGCCATCGACATTCCTATTCGTAACCCAGTGTAGGAACCCGGTCCACCGCTTACGGCAACAGCGTCCAGTTTTTCGTTCGACAGCAATTCCTTCATCGCCTCATCCACGAAAACAGGCAACACCTCTGCTGCCTTGGACGATCCGTCCCCATGGTCCTCCTTATCCCATATGCAGTGTCCATCCTTTGTCAATGCCACGCTGCATACGTCAGTACTCGTTTCAATATGTAATATTGTAGCCATTTTTTTATTTTGTGCACAAAGGTACGATTAAGTTATGAGAAATGCAAGAAAAAAGCAGAAAAACTTCGGAAAGAAGGTAAACTTGATGTGAAATCAAGTGTAAAAATTTGTGTGAAGGAGGTATGTAAACTTGTTTATAATACTTTTGACACACAAATTTTGTGATTTAGTCTTGAGACTATACCTTCTTTTCGAAGTGTTTCTGCTTACATCTATATTTCCATGCCGTAGTACCTTCGACCGCTAGGTCAAAGTACGATTACGACACAGTCAGAGGTACGATTTAGTCCAAAGGTCAGGTACGAACAAGCAAAAATTGAAATTTTTTTTCGTTTTCGTTTTGGTTTTCGTTATTTTTTCATATCTTTGCAGGCAGAAAATTTTGAATTTATGACTGCTATACAATTGAATGCTGAGATGCTTCGCAATATGAGCATCATAGCCGAGGATGAAAATCTTTTAAAGCGAGCTGCTAAGTACCTACGCAAACTTGTGATGGAGAAGCAAGCTGACCCCACGGAATTTTCTCGTGAGGAATTCTTGGCCCGTATAGAAAAAGCAAGAAAACAGCCGGGCAGACAATTTGCAAATGTAAGCGAACTTGATAATTACATTCGCAGTCTATGAGCCGTTATAGTGTAGAAATTAAGGAGCAGGCCCAACAAGATCTTGTTGCTTTGAGCTTTTTTCTTGCAAATATCAAAACTTAATCGTAATTTTGCAAACAGAAGATACTAAATCAATACGTTATGCCTACAATATTTATCATATTTGGTTTTATCTTTAAGTTCTATAGCGATGACCATGAACCCATTCACGTTCATGTTGTAAAGGATGGTCACGAAGCAAAGTACAACATCTTCCCAGAAGTGCAGATGGTATATAATCATGGCTTCAAGAATAATGAACTGAAGATGATAGAATCCGTGATAGAAGAAAACGTGGAGGTTATTTCTGGACATTGGAAAAATTATTTTGGAGGATAGAGATATGGAGAAGAAGAGAATCGTAAAGGTTTGGGTAGATACAGAGGGAGTATACGCTACTACTGAAGACAATGTAACGGCTGGATACAAGTTTAGTCAGTGGAAACGTTTGGCTAATGCATCGCAGAAGGACAGGGAACATTTTTACCTTACCTATGGTGGTATTCATTGGCCTACTCTTGATGAAGACCTCAGCTTTGAAGGAATGTTTGAGAGCAAAGGCTACTGCAAACGTACTCCAACAGAGGACAGCGTTTATTGGTTAGCCTCATAGACCTTAGACTTCGGCTATTTCCGAGCTTTTCCGTACCCTACGGAAAAAGATTTCGCACGGGACGGAAAAAGTTTCCGCACGGGACGGAAAAATGCAAAAAACTCTGTAGTTTAACGATTTTAGTTGACTACTTGGAGCCTTATTTGCGATAAGGGTTGACCCGGGTTAAACTTATTTTTAATTCACATTGACTCGATTTTGC
>CADCAX010000048.1 GCA_902799455.1 uncultured Prevotellaceae bacterium | reverse complement strand
CACTCATGTCGAAGGCAGCAGTACGTTTCCGCTTCACGACGGAAGCGGCAAGTGGATATTGATGTACGACCTCTACGGATCCGGTCGCTACGAATACCAGACATCAACGGACCTGAAAGCGTTCACGCAGCAGCCGGAGTCGTTCCGCAAAGACTTCTTCCCGCGTCACGGTGCGGTGATGTCGGTGACAGCCGAAGAACTGGAGCGCCTGCAGCAGAAGTGGGGCTATGTGTTGAGGCACGAATTCGAATCTGACGGCAATCCCGTCATTCGGAACAAACACACAGCCGACCCGGCCGCACTCGTAGAAAACGACACGCTGTGGCTCTTTGCCGGACACGATGCCGCCGGCAACCAGTCGGGCTATGTGATGAAGGACTGGCTGCTCTACTCCACCACCGACATGAAGCACTGGACGGAATACCCGTCGCCTCTGCGCATAGACGACTTCCGGTGGGCCGACAGCAAACAGGCATACGCCGGACATGTAGCCAAAGGCAAGGACGGCAAGTATTACTGGTACGTCTCCACTAACTGGTGCGGCATCGGTGTGGCAGTCGCAGACAAGATCACCGGCCCCTACAGGGATGCCTTGGGGAAGCCCCTGCTCACCAATAAAGACTGCTTCGCCTCGAAGCACAGTTGGGCCTGCATCGACCCCACCATTCTGATTGACGATGACGGCACGGCTTATATCATTTGGGGCAACCGCGAGTGCTACTGCGCCAAGCTGAAGGACAACATGACGGAGACAGACGGTGAGATACGCCGGATTGATGTGCCGGATTTCACCGAGGCGCCCTGGATGCATAAGCACAACGGCAAATACTACCTCACTTACGCCAGCGGCTGGCCGGAGAAAATTGCCTATGCCGTTTCCGACAATATTTTTGGTCCCTACACGCCCATGGGCGTCATCAGCGAGATAGCAGGCAATTCCAACACCACCCATCCCGCCATCGTCCGCTTCAAAGATCAGTGGCTCTTCTTCTCACACAACGGCGGCTTGTCCGACGGCGGCAGCTACAGCCGCTCAGTCATTGCCGAACCGATGAGCTATGACCGGGACGGCCATATAAACTTTATCCCTGCCACTCCCCAAGGTGCCACGCCCTACCACCACGAGTGAGGGGCCGACTTTTTCCGATTTTTTTGAAAAAAAGCGAAGAATTTTTGCAAAACGTTGCCGTTATTCAGAGAAAAAAAGGGAGTTATGCGAGCAAGCTCGCAGGAAGTTAAGCAAAAATCTCGTCACGAGTGAGTAAAAAACTCCTACTTTAAATACAACAAATCCCCCTTGAGCACACTGCCCAAGGGGGTTGTTTGTTTAGATATCGTCGCTAACCTATAACCTATAATTATTAATTGTTAGTTGTTAGTTGTTAGTTGTTAATTCTTTTAGTCGCTTCGCTTTGTAAAAGCGTCCCTTTGGGCCGAGCGGTGAATTGCTACATCGGTCCATATCCCATACATGATGTTGTTGTTACTGCTGTGAGTGCAGCTGTCAGTGCCGCTACTATAATCTTCGCCAGCACCTGCCAAATATTCTTTTTCTCCACGATATTTTTTAGTTAAGAATTAAGAGTTAAGAGTTAAGAAATAAGGGAGAGCCCCGAAGGGCTCATCCCATGAGGGACTAATTGTTAATTGTTAATTGTTAGTTGTTAATTAAAATCAGCCTTCCTCTACGCCGCCGCTGTTATTACCACCGCCGTTGTTATCACCACCAGTGTTTTGGTTTTGGTTTTCGTTTTCGTTTTCGTTACCACCGTTGGTGGTTCCCTGGTTTTCGTTTTCGTTTTCGTTACCACCGTTGGTGGTTCCCTGGTTTTCGTTCTCGTTCTCGTTCTCATTATCCTCCACCTCACCGTCGTCACCGCTAGTGACGCGCTTCAGCACGGTACCGTCCTCGTCAAGACAAGTGATCTGAATAGAGGTGTTCTTCAGCTCGTTCTTCACGTCCACGTTCGGTGTGAAGATGATGCGGCGTACGCTGATGAGGTTTGTCTTCACATCCTCCAGGTCAGCCACAGCCTTTGAGCGGACACCGAAGCGCATCGTTCCCAGACCGGGCAGAGGTACACTGTGACCCTCAGTGGCCCATGTGCGGATTACTTCACCTGCGGCATCCCAAGCCGCCTTTATTACACCTGCAGAGATACCGCTGTGGGTAGAGGCCTCTGAGAACACTTTCTTCTCCTGGATAGGGATATAGAGGTCGGGACGCATCACGAACTTCTTTCCAGGATTCTTGCCGAGCTTAACTTCTCGGCGCTGTGCAATAACTTTAATAGCCATAGTTGTAATTTTTGATTTTTTAGTTAAACATACATATACTTAATTTGCGCGCGCTTTTATCTCCTTTTTTTGCAACCATTAATGCTCGCAATTGTTAGATTTAAATCTCGCAATTTTTTTTCCTAATGCTTGCATTTTTTTCTCTTAAGTTTTACATTGCAAAAGTACAAAAAAATCACCACTTTCGCAAGGCTTTTTCGATTTCATTTTCGATTTATTTTTCTGTTAACATTTGACATATTAGGCGCGTCACCGCGTCGCCGCGTCAGCGCGTCATTTGCAAAAGTCAAAAATGTAATCAGCGCTGCAAATATGTCTATATAGAATTATTATATATTATAATATATAATAATTTAAAATAAGATGTTTTGATGCTACTTACGCTTGCAACTCTCTCCCTACGACTAAGCGTTGTTAAACAAGAAATAGAAATGACGCGGTGACGCGCTGACGCGCCGATGCGGCTACGCATGTTTTTCTGGTTTATACATTTTCTTATTTCAAAATTATTTTGTACTTTTGCAACATGAAAACAGCAAAGATACTAAATCATAACATTTGGATTATCAACAAGCTCAGGGCGCATGGCAGTCTTACATTTAATGAGATAAGCAGGAAATGGCAGGAAGACAAGATGTCCGACGGCAATGTTTTGGCACGTTCGTCCTTTAATCGCTATCGCGATGCCATATCAGACATGTTCGGCATCGTCATAGAGTGTGAGCCCAAGACATACAGGTACTACATCAAGAATCAGGATGTGCTGTGCGACGACAGCATCGAGCGCTGGCTATTCTCTACGCTCGCCGTCCATGGTGTACTTGCCGACAGTGCTGTTGTGAAAGACCGTGTGGTGCTCGAGAATGTGCCCTCTGGCCTTGAACACTTCGATACTATCCTCACTGCCATCAAGAGCAACCGCCGCATAGAGCTGGGTTATCAGAAGTTTGGCACAGAGGGGTATGTGAAGACCGTCTGCCCCTATGCCATTAAGCTGTTCCATCAGCGTTGGTATCTTCTTGCGAAGACTGCAGACGACCAGATGCGTATTTACGCCTTCGACCGCATACATTCATTGAATCTTACGGAAGAGACTTTCAAGATGCCTGAAGACTTCTCGCCGCAAGCCTATTTCGCAGAATATTTTGGTGTACTGACCGACAGCAGCGTTCCTATGGCCCATGTCGTGATACGCGCTCACAACTGGACGCCGAACTACCTTCGTACCTTGCCGCTGCATCAGTCGCAACAGGAACTGGCATCAACAGCTGAATACACAGACTTCTCGTATGACCTTCGCCCTACATCTGACTTCATTGGCCAGCTGCTATCGCAGGGTAGTGGCATTGAGGTGCTTGAGCCGCAAGAACTGAGGCAGAAAATGTGTGACCTAACAGCAGAGAGTCATAAGCGTTATGAGTAACGGTTAAAGACGAAAAAGCTGACTCTTATTAAAAAATGTTAAATAATTGAGGGGTGTCCACAGTTTTGGTACAGCCCCTACATTACCTTTGTGGCGTGAAATCTAAATCACGTCGCAAAGATAATGTTTAACATTTAATTTAATAAGGTTATGGAAAACGTAAATTTTTATGATGTAATGAGAGAGAGTTTTGAAGGTGCTGCAATCGTAGGACTTGGAGCAGTACTGTTCTTCCTGTCATTAACCGCCATTGGAGCGATGGCCTGAGAGTAAATAAAGTTAAATGAAGATAAAAATAAGGTAGTGGTTTTGTAGAGTTGGAAAGTTTTAGTAACTTTGTGGCTGCAACTGCTAACCTATTAAAATATATGGACATTCAAAAGATACAACAATATAATACGCAATCTCTGATACAGGACTTGCGCCAGATTATTGAGCAGGCTCGTGGTCAGGTGGCAGCTACTGCCAACTACGAACTGACTATGATGTACTGGCATATTGGCGAGCGCATCAATCGCGAAGTGCTTGGAAATCAGCGTGCTGAGTACGGAAAGCAAATTGTGTCGGCAGTGTCGACACAATTACAGGCAGAGTACGGCAAGAAGGGATTAGAACCACGAAGCATATGGAGAATGATGCAGTTTGCCAAAGAATTTCCTGATTCCAGAATTGTGTCGCAGCTTGCGACCAAATTGTTCTGGTCAGGTTTCCTGATCCGTTTTTAGAAAAAAATTGAACAATGAAAATTAAAACAAACATAAGTAAGAGTGATATATTGAACATGTTTGGGGTGGCTTCACTTTCAGACGTAAGAGACGAAGACTTGATAAAACTTGCAGAGGACGGCAAGTTGGGACATCAAACCAGATATGCAGCTACAACGAGTAGGGCTTTCTCTGATACGCACGCACTTGTTGATAAAATAAGAGAAGCAGTAGAAAATGGGAAAGAATTGTGTGTTGTATATTTCGAGGGTGGGTGGTTTTCCAATCGTTCCGTAGAAATTTGTTTGCATAATATATAGTTTGTGATTATCTTACAGAAGAATAACCATTAGAATATATACAGAAAACCAAACGAATGGATAATTTTCTTACAGAGAAAACACTAAGAAATATTCAGATAATGCATGCTAATACCAAACGTCTAAAAAACAGGCGAATATGGATAGATCTGGCGTGCCATATTTCATTTTTGTACGACATTTACTGTCTGATGAGAAATACTGCTGCAATGGTGAACGTGTCGGACGATGATATGACAATAGAAGAGTGGGAAGAATTCATCATGCTCTCCAACAAGTTCCTGGGAACAGAATTCGGCTTGTCTGACTTCTGTGTGGATCCCGATAAAAATGCTGACGAGGCAATTATATATTACCAGACGTACAAAAAACTCTTGAAAATATTTGATGGTGGGATCTTCAAAGCTGCAGTGGCAGAGAAGTTGTTTGAAGAAATGTATAATGACATGGACGAATCTTGCGTTCCTATGATCATGAACCACTATTATAGTAAGATTGCAGAACAGATTCTTTCCTATATGTGTGAAAAAATAGATTACAACACTTTTAAACAGAATGTTCTGGCTATCAAGCTTATACCCAATCAGGGGCCAATAAATGGCACTATGCTGAAGAATATGATAAAGACTGGCCAGGAGTCTGTGTTACGTTATATAGCAATACTGAGATCACAGAAGGCAGAGGCCTTATAGTTTTTATTAAAAGATATTAAAAGTTTACATGGTGTCCACAGTTTTGGCACACCCTGTGTTGTATCTTTGCAATCGCAAATTGGGTTGCAAAGTATTTTTTTTATGTCTAACAAAAAAATTAATAACTATGGAATTTAAACTTAGAGCTAATTATGTAATGAGCAAGAACCTGACCGTTGAGGCAGATAACTTAAATGACGCGGTGAAAAAGGCGCAGGAAATGATGTCAGGAGCAATATCACAGAAGGAATTAAAGATAACAAATCTTTATTTTGACGAGATAAGTCCTGTAAAATGGATGGAAGAAAGGGTCGTGAAATGAGATATTCAACTATTGTGGAAAAAGATGACAAGACGCTGGTGGATATTATCACAGCACTGGAGCAGTTTGAGGAGGACAGATTTATTGCTGGCATCCAGGCTCGACATTATACAAAGTATGACATAGAACAGGCTATTGATATGGTGGCAACATATCAGTCGAGAATGAACATCGAAGCACGCTCGCTGGTGAGGTTTTCTGAAACGTTCATACAACAGTTTGCTACAGACAATAACAAGTGTTTCGAAACTGCCGAGAGATACTTCAACCGCATTCGCTCCACGTTGTGTGCCATAAAGAAAGTGTTCCAAAAGACCACGCCTCGTTCGATGGTACAGCTGCCTGATGGAACGCAGCAGCCAACGGTATTCGAACGCTCGTCACTCTCGTATGGCGCGTGTGTAATAGATATGTGGGGGCTGACATCGTATGATGAATGTGTTCAAGTGCTTTATAGCCGATTGGAGACGCTGCTGACAACGGCTGCAACAACGCTGGCCCTGTGTCACAGGATGATAGAGAGCGAAGAGAAAATACGTCAGGACGTACACCAGCTAAAAAGCATCTATTACGAAAGCTGTGAGCAACTCATGAGTAGCGTGAGAGAATTTGCGGACTTCCTGGGAAATGTGCAGCAAATGCCAGAGACGGAACTTAGTGAGCGACGCAAAAAGGCCCGCTCGATGGACGAGTTCCTGAAAAAGGAGTATCATAACGTGCCGAAGAAGGAATTCAAGAAGTATGTTTTCTTAGAGGCTATGCGCAAGGGCAGAAGCGATGGACTCACTGAAGAGGAAACATATCTTTTCCATGATGATCATGAGAAGGTGCGGATGGTGCGCAAGGCTATTGAATATTTTGACGAGATGGATGTGGAGGGACAACAGGGAAAGTTGGATTCGACAACGGTAGTATATTTCCTAAAATGGTGTGCAGTGGAGAAAGGAAAGGAGAAACGTCTGTACCAGTATTTCTGCGACAACTACAAGGGCAGGTACAAGCTGCTGGTGTGGTCGGCTGTGTCAAAAACACGTAAGGAACAGAGAGAACTCGGTATAACGGACAGAGGCGCAGCAGACAGTTTCCAAAAAATGATGGAAAGCATCAATAAAGAGGTCGCTGTAGTATAAAGTTTTAGATTTTTACGAATAATAGGTGGATGGATTTCTGAGGGAGTTCATCCACTTTTTTTGTATCTTTTCTTCGTTCGCTGAGGAAAAGTCCACAATTTTTCCTCGTTTTTTAGCTGCTTTGAGGAAAAGTTTCTGCTGTTGCTGAGGAAAAGTTGGCATTTTTGAGGAAAAGTTGTAGATAGGAGGCAAAAAATCCGAGGAAAAGACAGAAGTGGGAATCTACCCACTTTTGTGCTATATGGATGTTATGCCATAGAATCACCGTACCTTTGCCGATGGAAATGAGACAAACAAGTTTTCTCAGGAAACTGAAAAACGAGTTTTCCATTTTCAAATCTCCTGAAAGAGATTTAACCATCGGCGAAACGGAAACAAGAAAATAATTCACAATGTGTTTAACCCGAGTTGCGTGAGAGTTCTCATGAGATAAAGTAGCTACACCTCAACCTTCTCACAAAACTTGGATCAATGAAAAAAAGTTTAAGAAGGCTGTCGTCAAACGAGTTCGATGCAGCTCTGTTGGAGAGACTGACTAAAGAAGGCCGGGTATTTGTCGACTTCCCCAGAACAATAAACAAGGACGCATACGTGCGTGAGGTTCTGGACTATGTACATTCAATCAAGGACTATGCTACAGACTTGTGGCAGGAAGAGATTGACGATTTGTGGCAGGAGATACTGGATGACGAATGCCTGTCTGAATTCCTTACGATGAAAAAGGGCATGCAAGCGGGACATATGAACCGCTATGCTGTAACAAATCTTGTCTGTAGGATGCAGAACAACGGCATCTATAGGCGTGACGTGCCTATGCTGACGTTGCACCTGCGTATGGAGGGAGTAAAAAAGAAGAACAGGTACTATACCAATTGTGGCAACTATGTACTTCCCAGAAATGCGAAAGTGCTGCTAAGACAACTTTTTGGAAGAGTATAAAATGGGTGTTTTTATACCCGAACAGATGTCCGTACCTTTGCAAACGGAAATCGAGAAAATAAACCAAATATTAATTTAAAAGTAGAAAATAAGAATTATGAAAAAAATGAGAATTACAAGCGTAAGAAACGCTTATGGTGTTAAAGTGAAAAAGTGCTGCGCTTCATGCCTGCACAAGTGTGTTGACAATGATGGTACCCGCATCTGCGAGAAGTTAGAGCTGAAGGTTGAACAGCGTTTCAAGTGTAAGCAATGGGAGATGGCTGAAGGTCTGAAGAATGTAAGACGCAGACAGGGTAAGATCAAGCGACTTGAATATCTGTTGTTCGTGCAAGATGTAAGGACAGAGGAGCAAGAAGCTATTGACAATGGAAATATGATTCCAGAAGAAATGTCAACGCTCGACTCTATCAGAAAACGGTTTGAAGAAGAGACAGGTCTCTCTCCGTTTATTATACTTTAATTATTAATCTATGAGTTGAAGCAGAGGAGGTCTTCACGTGATTAAAGATGGCCATCGGATTTCCGAAAACTTCTTCTCGCAAAATCAACTCAAAATCATGATTAAGAAAATTGAAATTTCAGAAGAGGTTTCCGCACGCCTCACAAAGAAGTGCGTAAAGGGTTCTTTGTATAAAGACAAGGTAACGGGTAAGATAATCTTCAGGGCGTATAATCCCCAGCCGAGCCGCAAGAAACCTGACATACTGCTCAGGGTGCTGGAGCATGGATGGGTAAAGGAAAGCACGCAACGCATAAAGGTGTATGAGAGTATCCCCAAAAATCTAGGTACTGCGCGTGTATGCTCAACGCTCGATAGGGAGATAAAATCAGCAAAGGAAGTGCTGATAGACAGGGATATTATTCAATTTGTGTAATTCTGAGCGAAGCAAATATCATTATTAATATTTAATACCGAATAAAGATGTTTTGTTATCAGAAGAATTTCAGTAATCCTACGTTGCCTGTTGACGAAGCGCAGTTTTATGCGCTCGTCAGGGCGACACAATGGAAGGAGAACATAGACAAGTTCCGTGAGACTGGCGATGCTTCACTGAAGAGGAAACTCCCTGCTTTCATCTTTCAGGCTACCTTTGACGAGACAACATCGAAGAAGGGCATAACAGGTGCATGGCGCAAGCAAGCGGCAACAAGGCTGACAGGACTTGTGGTGATGGACATAGATCACCTGGAGAGTGAAGAGTTAAAAGTGAAAAGTGAAGAGTTGAAGGCAAAGAGCGAAGGGCTGGGCATATTGCTTGCATATATCACTCCCTCTGGCAAGGGCTTGAAGATTGTCTTTAAGGCTCGGACGGAATGGGGCAACCTTATTGATAACCAACACCAGATGGCAAAGCTGCTGGGCTTGGAGGTTGACGAGAGTTGCAAGGATGCTTCACGAATGAGTTTCATCTGCAAAGAAGAGGATATTCTGTATCTCGATAAGGAACTCTTTACTTATGAAAATAAGGAGTTTGCGGAGAAGTACGATGAGAGTTATAGAATCGGTCAAAGTCAGGCGACTATTACCGATAGTGAAAAGTTTTCCAACGAAAACGAAAATAGCTCCTTCCAACTGGAGGGGGACGGGGGGAGGCTTTTCAAGGGTCGACCTTACAGCGAGATTATCGATGAATGGTGGAAGCGTAATGGTGGTGTACCACAGGAGGGAGAACGTAATGTGAAACTGTACCACCTGGCCGTAAATCTGCGTGCGATATGCGACAACAACAAGAATCTGCTGCTGGAAGTGATGCCACGTTTGGGACTGGAAGAACAGGAATTCAGGAGTATCGTGGAATCTGCCTGCAAGGAGCAGCCAAAGGGTTTGTCGAAGACAATGCGCGAGATTATTGGTAACGAAAACCAAAACTCTCAACTGTCAACCATCAACTCTCAACTAAACGACTGGGGCGAGCAGATAGAGGCTTTGAGTGTGGAATTTCCTCTGCTGAAGGATATCTGCAAAGGGCTTAAGAGAAACCAGTTTCCTGCTGCGCTGTTTGTGAGCGGAGGACTGCTTATGACCCTTATGACACGATGCACATATCGCTTCTATCACAGGCCAGAAGAACTGCGTCGGCTAAATAATTCCACTCTCATCATCGGCGATCCCGCCTGCGGAAAATCGTTTGCAACAAGGCTCTTCAAACTCCTTGCGGCACCTATCGTTGCTGCCGACAAAGTGGGTAAGGATGCCATCAACGCCTATCGAGAACTGATGAAGACGAAGGGTGCCAACAAGGAGAAGCCTAAGAAGCCGAAGGTGGTGGTCAGAGTGCATCCGGCCCGTACTTCTAACGCGCAGTTTATACAAGACATGGTAAATGCCGTAGAGGTAGTGGACGGCGAGGAAATGCAACTGCACATGCTGACCTTTGATACGGAACTGGACAATACGGTGAGCGTACAGAAAGGTGGTTCGTGGATTGATAAGTTTTCGATGGAGCTAAAAGCCTTTCACAACGAAGAGGACGGTCAGGCGTACAGTAATGTTGATAGCATCATGCAGGACTTTATAGTGACGTGGAACTTCATTTATACAGGCACACCTATTGCGTTGAAGAAGAAAGTAAACGAACAGAACTTTGGAAGCGGTCTCGCGACACGTTTGACTTGCATTCCTCTGCCTGCCACAAATTTTGAGATGATGGACAGGGAGCGTCACGTGGATTACGAGAGTGACGCACGACTGAAGGCTTGGGCAGAAAAGCTGGACAGAATGAAGGGTGAGTTGTCGCTACAGAAAATAGTTGATGAGTTATATGACTGGACGGCACGCCGCATGAAGGATGCCGAGGAGAATAACTCCAAGGCTGACGAGATGTTGCTGAAACGTTGTGCTTATCACGGCCTGAATTTTGCCGCTCCATTCATCGTCATGCGTCATTGGGACAAGATGAAGCAGGAAGGTGACTACTGGTGCGGAGAATTTGAAACGGACGATGTTGACTGGAAACTGGCAGAGTTGATAGTAAACATCCAGTATGCTTGTCAGAAGTATTACTTCGGTGCTATGGCTGAGGCATATTTCGACAATAAACTAAAGGATGCCAGCGTCAACGTACAACGTCGCCAGAAAACCATCGAGGGTTTCACACGTTTGCCAGAGGACTTCACCAGTGAGGACGTGATGCGATGTTTCAATATGTCGAGTTCTTCATCTGCCAGAAGCAAGATAAGTCGTCTTATTCGCGACCATCTGGTAGAAAAGATTCGTGAGGAACGGGGCACAGAGCCTGCACTCTATCATAAGACGGGCACAATTATTCTATAGTCATTAAGGCGCGTCGGCGTTTCGGCGTTTCGGCGCGTCATTTCAAAATCAATATAATAATTATGAAACTGATATTAAAACGAATAGCGAAAAGAAAAGGTTATACAATAGGAAAATTGTATATAAGAACAGAAGAGGTGGAGGAATTCTGGACCTACATAAATGATGTCTATCTTTGCGACACTCTTGAACCGCCGTGTATAGAGATGAAGACGGACAGGCCTATTGAGGAGGTGCTGAATAACAAGGCTTTGCTGAAGTCCATAAAGCCGTGTGCCATTCCTGAAGGGGAGTATAGGGTTTCTATGACGTATAGTCCAAGGTACAAAACGCAGCTGCCGCTGATAACGGGTGACAGCCGTTTTAACAGCCTCTGGCAAGGCATCCGCATACATGCTGGGAACACCGCAAAGGATACCCAGGGGTGCATCCTTGTAGGTAAAAACCGCGAAGTAGGAAAAGTGCTTGACAGCCGCAATTGCCTCTACGAACTGAAACAGAAAATCGTAGCTGCAAAGGACAGAGGCGCACCTGTATGGATGACGGTGATGTAGCGGTTAGCGAAAAAAACAACCCCCTTGGGCAGTGTGCTCAAGGGGGATTTGTTGTGTGCTAAATGTACCCTCTATGGGAGGGGTATTACTCACTCGCAACCGCCCAGCCGGTTGGGATGCCGCTTGGGTTGTCTGTTGGCCATGCTGTGCCAGCAGCCTGTACGAAGTTGCCAGTTGCGGCAACGCCTGCAAGCCAGGTAGATGTGCAGCCTGATGCCGATATGTCTGTCGCCATACACTTCACATAGTTAAGATTCGTGCAGCCATAGAACATATATGAATAACAGTCAGGTGCCAGAACAGGCACAAGAAGATTCGGAGCAGCAGTCAGACTTGTGCAATCATAGAACATTGAATTATAGCAGTTACTTACCAGAGTAGTGGCAGGAAGAGCCGGTGCAGAGGTCAGGTTTGTGCATCCATAGAACATGGAATAATAACAGCTTTGTGCCAGATTCATTGCAGGAAGAGCCGGAGCAGAAGTCAGGCTGGTGCAGTCACGGAACATGGATTGATAGCACCAATCTTTCATAGTAGTGGCAGGAAGGACCGGAGCAGAGGTAAGACTTGAGCAACCCTTGAACATATCCAGATAGCAGTAATTTGCCAGAACATCGGCAGGAAGAGCCGGTGCAGAAGTCAGACTGGTGCAACCATTGAACATAGCTCGATAGCAGCTTTCTGCCATAGTTGTGGCAGGAAGAACAGGCGCAGAGGCCAAGCTGGTGCAACCATTGAACATATATCTATAACAGCCTTCTGCCAGCGCCATTGCGGGAAGAGCCGTTGCAGAGGTCAGGCCGCTGCAGTCGTAGAACATACCGTAATAGCAGTTCTTCGCCATAGTAGTAGCGGGAAGAACCGGTACGGAGGTCAGGCCGGTGCACCCCCAGAGTATCCCATAATAGCACCCCTCTGTCAAAGTGGTGGCAGGCATTACGAGGGGCTTGGAAGAATGGCTCTTCAGACAGGTATTGAACCTGAAAAGGCCCATAAACGCCATAGGTTCCGTAAGCGTTGTAGCGTTGGCATAGTCAGCACTGCTGACGAGACTCATGATGTTTCCGTAAACATAAAAGTCGGCAGTAGAGGTAATATTGCTGTAATTTGTTGTGGAGGTAGCGTATGCAGCATTGTCACCGAAGAACGCCACCGTCTGTCCTGCGGTTACGGTTATGTCCTTGCTCGTATTGGCTGCTATTGTCTGAGCCTCACCATCGTTAATCTTGTAGGTTACAATGCCCGATGCCTTGCTGTCAAACGTAATAGTGCCGTCGGCTGCTGCCTCCAATGTCAGAGGAGTCTTAAGCATTTCTGCATAAGGATCAGGCTCTGGTTCTGGATCTGGTGCAGGAGCAGGAGCAGGCTCCGGCGGAAGAATTGCTTCGTCAGTACTGCAGCATGAGCTGAAACCAATCATGCCGAACATTAAGCCGGCAAGGAGACTGAATAAATAAAATTTCTTCTTCATAGTCGTGATTTGTTTTTTAGGTTAAGTATGATAGATTAATAATTAGTACTCTTTCGGATGCAAATATACGAATAAATTAACGAAAACCAAAACGAAAACGAAAAAATAATCTCTGTGTGGGTACACGGGGAGTGTTTCCTGTCAGGGATTGCTTTCGCTAACCGCTTAATGCTAACTGCTAAACTTAAATAATTAACAAATAGTGGCGGATTTTAACATTGTTAAATTAAAAATATATGAAAAAAGCGCAAGAAAGTGTAATCGCAGCCGAGATAAAAACAAAGTTTTATACCTTTGCGTCTTGTAAAACGAAAACGAAGACGAAAACGAAAATAATTATGCATTATGAATTATGCATTATGAATTGTA
>CADCAX010000047.1 GCA_902799455.1 uncultured Prevotellaceae bacterium | reverse complement strand
GTTACAATCCACGTCACAGTTTCTCATTGTGATATGATCGGAGTATGACATTGGTTTGTCCTTGCGTCCCTTCAAGTCGTAGAACTGTGTCCATGGAGCAACAAGGATGAAGTTTTTCACAGGACCTGTGATATTCTCAACGGTGATGTATTCATAACGTTGTGGAGTATCCGGGCGCATCTTCAGCCATAGAAGGTTGTTAGCCTGGGCTGAGATGTTTATTCGTCTCAGGATAATATTCTTGCTGTGAACAGATTCCGAACCAAGTGTCAGGCATCCGTGACAGAAACCATATTCACAATCCTCAATGATGATATTCTCGTTGGCGCCATTGCCGATATTCTCTTCTGGTATTTCAACGTCTTTGTATTCCCTTTCGAAAGCGTCCGCATAAGGCCCCTTGCCGCCTTTTATTGCAACAGCATCATCGTTTACGGACATGTAGCAGTTTTTTATCAGGATGTTCTTGCAGACATCAAGGTCGATAGCGTCTGTAGAAGGTCCTTTGCTGTCGTCAGGTTTTCCAAGAGAGTAGATGCGTACTCCTAAAACCTTAACATTCTCGCAATTGTAATAATGACTTGTCCAGAAAGCGGAATTCTGTAGTTTTACGCCCTCTATCTGCACGTTCTTACAGTTGGAAACACATAGCAGTCTCGGACGCTGTTCGTCCTTATTGGTGCACTTTCTATTCCATTTGCGACGCAGCCAGAACTGCTGATGATATTTTAATCCGTTACCATCTATAACTCCCTTTCCGGAAATGGTAAAGCCATCAAGTCCGTCAGCGTTTATGAGAGCGCCGAAATATGTGCATGTCTCTCCTTCTATTCGTGTTTTACCGAGAGGGTAGTCACCAATGAAGTCAGAACCTTGAAGTACTGCTCCGTCTTCAAGATAAAGATGCGTACCCTGTTTAAAATGCAAACCGCCAGTCAGGTAAACTCCCTGAGGAATGCAAATTACACCGCCTCCATTGGCTGCAGCTTTGTCGATGAGAGCCTGAATGGCTTTTGTGTGGATGTTGCCATTGGCAAAGATGCCATAATCTGTAAGGACATAGCGCTTGAGTCCTGTTAGATCTACTGCTTTAGTGTCTTGAAACCATGCAGAGATAGCACTTCCGTCAGGCCATGTGTCAATTGTTTTGGCTTTCTTTGCGCCAAAAGAGAAAAGTGTTGACAGAGTAGTGAATAGTGTAATTAACAATAGGTTTTTCATAAGTTGTTATGTTGTTTGTAAGTTAGTTGTTGACAATCTCATCCATCCATATATACCCAGCAATACCACCATCATCGTCTGTATGGCATGAACTATTAAGACGAAGAAAAGTGCAGCGGGAGCTGATACACCATATATAATAAGTACTGTCTTTACTGCAAAATGCCATGAACCGGCTCCGGACAATGCAGAAGTCTCAGTGAAACAGAAAAATGTGAGGTAGAAGTGCAGGAAGTACGCTACCCATATCCCAACACTATATATTATATATAATGGTAGATTTTGTACTCCTTTCACCGATAGTACTCCGTCTTTCAAACCCTTTAAGGTTGTTTTTATCCTTCCATAGAATTCCAACCGTTTCAGTAGCAAGTAAAGACTTGTAAGGAGTGCTATACCGCAAATGATAGTTACTACATATCCTGTAGCAGAGAATTGTCCGAAGAACTCCGTTAAGGCATCTAACTTTGTACCTGTCGTAGAAAAAAATGATAACACAACAGGCAGCTGTACAAGCACGATACATATAATGATAATCAGCAGTACTAAGGTATCAACGGCACGTTCCGTCACAATGGTGCCCAAAGCCTTTGCAAAAGAAACTCCGTCTTTTCGCGCTAAAATGCCGCAACGAGTAAATTCTCCTATTCTTGGGATTACTAAAGAAGCTGCATATGAAACGAATACGGCATAAAAACAATGGGAAGTGCGGGCATGCTCTTTCATTGGCTCAAGGGTTTGCTTCCAGCGCCAGCCACGAAACATCTGTGCAATGATACAGAATGGAAAGGATGCCAGCATCCACCACCAATTCATTTCGTTTAGCAGAACATCCTTCACCGACTGGAAATCGAAATCACGATACATCCAGTAAAGGATTAGTCCGCCAAGCAATAGTGGTAGAATTATATTGGATATTTTTCTAATATGATGCATAGAATTTTATTCTAATGACACATACGTTTTATGTCATTCGGCTACAAAGGTATAAAATTTATTTCATATCCCAAATCCTTTTGGGACTTTTTTATCAGTCCATTCTACTCTTATAATCCTCATAGGTATAGTGACGCAAGGTATGGATACTTCCGTCAAGACGCTTTATTGCTATATCGGGATGTTGTATTCCGTTGAACATCGTCGTTTTTACGGTGGTATAGTGAATCATATCTTCAAAGATTATAGTGTCACCAATTGTTAATGGGTTGTCAAATTCCCAGTATCCCAGATAGTCTCCTGACAGACAACTGTTACCTCCCAGTCGGTATGCCTTATCACTGTTATGTTCTACATGACGTGCACCTTGTACATTGGGGAAATATGGCATTTCCAAACAATCCGGCATATGACAGGTGAATGAGACATCTAGTATGGCAGTGCGAATGTTGTGGTTTTCTACTATGTCCACCACGTGAGCCTCCAGATGTCCTGTCTGCCATGCGAATGCCGATCCAGGTTCTAGTATCAGCTTTATGTGTGGATAGCGCTGATGGAAGCTGTTTAGAGCGTCAATCAGCAGTTGTATATCGTATCCCTTGCGTGTCATTAGGTGCCCGCCGCCAAAGTTTATCCACGAAATATTTTGTGTAATTGGTGACGAAACAAGAAATTTTTCCTCCAAATGCGAAAGAGTCCTTACAAAAACGTCTGCATCATTCTCACAATGACAATGCATGTGGAGTCCTGTTATTGGAGGAGTTTCATCATCAGTAGTATTGTAGGCCTTAAACAATTCATCAGCAGTAACACCAAATCTTGTGCCTGGCGAGCAGGGATTATACAAGTCAGTGGAAATTTCTGAATATTCGGGATTAACCCTTAAACCTATCTGCAGTTTATCGTTAGCCTTTTTCGCACGTTTTGCCAGACGGCGGTATTGCGATAGAGAGTTGAATGTCAGGTGTGATGACATACGGGCAATAGCATCAATTTCAGAATCCAGATATGCAGGAGAATAAGTATGTGCTGGAGCACCGAACTCCTCATATGCTAAACGCACCTCATTAAGAGATGAAGCCGTAGTTGCCTTAATGTATTCCCTGAAGAGTGGAAACGTCTTCCAGAGAGCGAAAGCCTTGAATGCAAGAATTATTTGTACATCAGCCTCTTGAGAGACCTTTTGTATGATAGAAAGATTTTTCCTTAAAAGGGATTCTTTGAGAACGTAAGTGGGGTTATTCATGTTTATTATTGTTGAATTTGTGTGCAAAGGTACTAAAAAAGATTAAAAAAATGGTTTCTTCAAAGTCGAAAATGAATTAAAAGGGTGCGTTGTTATATTTTTTTGTAATTTTGTAGCGTGAAATTAATAATACAGACATTACCGACATATTTTGTAGAGGAGGATAAGATAATAACAGCCCTATTTGAAGAGGGAATGGATGTCCTCCATATTAACAAACCGGAGTCAGAACCCCTGTATATGGAGCGTCTGCTTTCACTTCTGCCTACCAAGGTGTATGGTAAGATTGTGATACATCAGAATTACTACCTGATGAAGGAACATGACCTGAAGGGTATTCACATTGACGATCCCAATGTACCTGTTCCTGACGGCTTTAAGAGACATATTTCTCGCAGCACCAATAAAATCAGTGACCTGAAGAGCTTTAAGAAAGAGTGCGACTATGTGATGCTTCATTCGTTATTCGACTCTCTGCATGATGAGGTTAAAGCATCCCTGACAATAGAGGAAATGCAGGAAGCCCGTCGTGCTGGATTGATAGACAAACACGTCTATGCCCTCGGTGGTATGAGTCTCGAAAACGTACAGCAGGCTAAGGATATGGGATTTGGCGGAGTAGTGATTTGTGGTGATTTATGGAATAGATTCAGCATACAGCATGAAATAAATTTCCATGAGTTGATAAGTCATTTTAAGAAACTGAAAAAAGCAATTAGTTAACACAACGATATATGGCAAAGAAATCTTCTATTAAGATTGACCCGGAAAAGATGAAAGGGTTTATGGTTTTCTCTGGTACAGCAACACGTTATCTGGCAGAAAAAATATGTCAGAGTCTTAATTGTCCGTTGGGAAGTATGGTAATGACAAAATTCAGCGATGGTGAGTTTGCTGTCAGTTTTGAGGAGTCTATTCGTGGTCGCGATATCTTCTTGGTTCAAAGCACCTTCCCTAATTCTGACAACCTGATGGAGTTGCTGCTGATGATTGACGCTGCCAAGCGTGCTTCTGCAAAGACTATCAATGCCGTAATACCTTATTTCGGATGGGCTCGTCAGGATCGTAAGGATAAGCCTCGTGTCAGCATAGGTGCAAAGTTGGTTGCTGACCTGTTGAGTGTAGCCGGCATTGACCGCCTGATTACGATGGATTTGCATGCCGATCAGATACAGGGTTTCTTCGATGTTCCTGTTGACCATCTGTATGGCTCAGGTGTCATACTCCCATATATCGAGAGCTTAAAACTGAAGGACCTCGTTATTGCCAGTCCTGATGTGGGTGGTGCAAAACGCGCCAAGAGTTATGCCAAGTATCTTGATTGCCCATTGGTATTGTGCAATAAGACCCGTGCTCGTGCCAATGTGGTGTCTGAGATGCAGATTATAGGCGATGTAGAGGGCAAAGATGTTGTTATTGTTGACGATATGGTAGATACAGCAGGAACAATCACAAAGGCTGCTGATATTATGAAGGAGGCAGGAGCAAAGACAGTTCGCGCTTGTGCCAGCCACTGTGTGATGTCGGGACCTGCCAGCGAAAGAGTACAAAATTCTGCTCTGGAGGAGATAATATTTACTGACTCTATTCCATATTCCAACAGATGTGCTAAGGTGAAGCAACTCAGTGTTGCTGATATGTTTGCTGAAACTATCAGGAGGTGTATCAACAATGAAAGTATTTCATCACAATACATAATCTAATACACAGAAGAGAGAAATAAGACGTGGGGAGACTAAACTCTATATGGGATTATATCGCTCGGCATAAATACTTGATTACTATCACGCTGGGTGTACTGATTATTGGCGTACTCGATGAGAATAGCGTTATGCGATTGGTGTCATTGAATATTGATATTGATGAAGCCAACCAGACGCTTGAGGAGTATGTGGAACAATATAAGAGCGATTCTGCAAAAATCCATGAGTATGAAACATCTGTTAGCGGTGTACGTCGTATTGCTCGTGAAAAGTTTTTTATGAAGCAGGATGATGAAGATGTTTATGTACTGAGCACAGATAGAGAAGCTGAGAAAGAACATGAAAGAGTTGAGTAAGAATCAGCAAATTATTATGGCAGTTGGCGCAACGCTGATGGTCGTTGGAGTGGGGTGCTATGTATTTAACTTCATGCCATATGTATTTTCTGTTGTCTTTACGGTTGGAGCAATAGTCTTCGCTGTAATGCAGATATTACAGGCTTCATACGTTGATAGTGATAATGTTACTCTTCGCAGATTGAAGAAAATAATGATTGTTGGCGATGTCTGCTTCATATTGGCGGGGCTTCTGATGCTTGAAAATTCCTATATGGTGCTTTATCGTTTCCTCTCGTGGGACATATGGTTAAAATATTTTTGGAATAACTGGGTTGTCTTTCTGCTTGTAGCAGCCATTTTGGAACTCTATACCTCACATAGAATATCATATGAACTGAAAAAGAACAATTGATGAGAAAACTTTCTACCTTATTATATTATAGTATAGTTGCTGTATGTCTCACAGCATGCTCACAATACAGCATCGTCGGCTCATCTGATTTAAGCGACATTGATGGTAGAACTCTCTACCTGAAGGCTATTGGTCTTGATTCATTGACGACTGTCGATTCCTGTAGTGTCGTACATGGCAAGTTTAAATTCTCCGGATCCCTCGATTCTATCCGTGTCGTAACTCTCTGCATAGATAATCTGCCAATCCTTCCCGTTGTGTTGGAAGATGGTGAGGTACGTGTAACACTTAATGACCAGAAGCAAGAGAGTAAGGGAACACCTCTCAATGATAGCCTTACAGCTTTCAATAAACGTTACGAGATGCTGATGAGCCAGTTCGAAGACCTTGAGCATACACAGAATCAGGGCTATATGAATGGTGAGAATATGGATTCCATCAATGTTATTCTTGCGACAAAACAACGCCAACTTCTCATGAAAGAAGATGAGTTGGTGACATCCTTCATTTCCGCAAACTTTGACAATTGTCTTGGTCCCTATGTTTTCCAGTTAGCAACCAGCAATTATAGATACCCCGTTTTGGTACCTTGGATAGAAGCACTGATGACAAAGGCTTCGCAGAAGTTTAAGGATGCTCCATATGTAAAGGAATATATGGGTGTGGCGAAACAGAATCAGGATATTATGACAGGTGTGAAATGAAGACACTGATTAAGAATGGTACTATCGTTAATGAGGGACAGCAGCAGAAAGCTGATGTTCTCGTTATAGACGACAGAATAGTTTCAATTCTTCCCAGTGGCATCACAACTGTTGAATGCGACATAATTATTGACGCAACTGATTGCTATGTCCTTCCTGGCATTATTGATACCCACGTTCATTTTCGTGAGCCAGGTTTAACCCATAAAGGTGATATGCACTCAGAAAGTCTGGCAGCACTCGCAGGTGGTGTTACGTCTGTTTTTGAGATGCCCAATACGCAACCTCAGACGGTAACGTTGGCTGCATGGGAGAACAAAATACAGATGGCTCAGAGTAGAATGCATGTCAACTATGCTTTCTTCCCTGGTGCTACGAATGATAATCTGGAAGAGTTAAGGCGTTTTGATATCCATAAGATTCCTGGTATCAAACTCTTTATGGGCTCCAGCACTGGAAATATGCTAGTCGATAAGGAACAAGCCCTTGATGGTATATTCTCTCTTGCCAGTGAGTTGAAATTGCCCTTGATGGCACATTGTGAAGATACTAATCTTATAAATCAGCATTCACAGTATTATAAGCAACTGACAGGCTCCGATGACCCTGATGTAAAACTTCATCCTCTTATACGTGATGAGGAAGTCTGTGTGCAATCTACGGAACTTGCCGTAAAACTGGCCCGTAGGCATGAAACCTATCTTCATGTGGCACATATCTCTACCCAAAAGGAGTTACATCTTCTTGGCGGAAATGTTACTGGTGAAGCGACATTAGCCCATCTGCTGTTCTCTGTCCCAGATTATTGTACGCTCGGAACGCGTATCAAGTGCAATCCGGCAGTGAAGACCACCCTTGACCGTAATGCACTTCGCAAAGCTCTTTCCGATGGTACTATTACGACTGTTGCTACCGATCACGCTCCTCATACCCTTATGGAGAAACAGGGAGGGGCGCTAAAGGCTATGTCAGGCATGCCGATGGTACAGTTTTCTCTTGTGTCGATGCTCTCGTTAGTTGATGATGGAGTATTGACTATTGAGCAACTGGTAAGATTGATGTGTCATAATCCCTCGCAGCTGTTCAGTATCCGTGAACGAGGTTTCCTTAGAGAAGGCTACAAGGCCGATATCACCATCGTAAAGCGTTCCGATACCCCATGGACACTCGACAGTACTATGATAAAGAGCAAGTGTGGTTGGAGTCCTCTGGAAGGACGTCAGTTCCATTGGTCAGTTGTTACTACTCTTGTCAATGGTGTAAGTGGCGTGGTAGCGCAGAAAAATTTCGGAGAGCCGATAGAATTCAGATGATATATAAGATATATCAAATATGTATTTTGTTGCCTGTGCTGGTTATAACCTCTATATGGGCAGGTACCACGATGGCAGTGATGTGTAGTATCTCGCGTCACCCTGATTGGTGGAGTTCCTTCGCCTCCAGATGGTGGGCTCGCATCATTCTTGCCGCAGCTCTTATACCCGTAGAGGTTAAGGGTAGGGAACATATTGTTAAAGACGAATCATATATTTATGCAGCCAACCATCAGGGAGCCTTCGATATATTCCTCATTTGTGGTTATCTCAATGTTCCATTTCGTTGGATGATGAAGCGTGCACTTGAGAAAGTTCCCTTCCTTGGATGGGGATGTAGGCATGCAGGATATGTCTTTGTCGATAACAGCAATCCAGGGGAGTCACGACGTACATATCGCGAAGCAGAACAAATATTGATTTCAGGTATGAGTCTTATGATGTTTCCGGAAGGCTCGCGCACCAGAAACGGCAAACTCATGCCATTTAAGAAAGGCGCCTTCGCCCTTGCTGACGAGATGCATATACCCGTTGTACCAATGACAATTAATGGCAGCTATGCCATACTTCCGAAAGGAAAGAAACTCGATTTCATAAAACGTCGAAAACTCACCCTTACCATCCATAAGCCAATCTACCTCGACAATTCCGACGCCCTCTGTGAGGAATGCTATCGCAGTATCCTCAGCGACCTAAAGTAAATAAGAGAATCTGAATGCGCATGAAAACGCAAATGATGATTAATACATGATAGAGAAAGAATTAAGAGACAGTATTATAGCGATGGTGCATCGCGAGGTAGTACCTGCCATTGGATGTACTGAACCTATGTGTGTGGCATTGTGTACGGCGAAGGCTACCGAGAAGTTAGGCTGCCGCCCCGAAAAGATTGAGGCATTGCTGAGCGCCAACATTCTGAAGAATGCAATGGGGGTAGGTATTCCCGGTACGGGTATGTTGGGTCTGCCCATCGCCATCGCCTTAGGTGCCCTTATCGGTAAGAGTGAATATCAACTGGAGGTGCTAAAGGACTTGACCCCAAAGACCCTTGAGGAGGGAAAGATATTTATTGCTGAAAACCGTATCTCTATCAAACAGAAGGATGGCATCAGAGAGAAGTTGTATGTGGAAATCAACTGTATTGCTGGTGACAAAAAGGCTTCTGCCGTCATCGCCGGTGGGCATACCAGATTCATAGATGGAGAAGCCTGTCTATATAGCAAGACTGGGAAAACTAATGAGAATAGTGGAACCGATTCTGCTAGCGAAGCAGATGTTCCTCTAAATCTTCGCCTTGTGTATGATTTTGCTATGACGACACCACTTGATGATATCAGTTTCATCATGGAAGTCCGCACCTATAATATGAATGCGGCACGCGAGGCACTGAAGGGCAACTATGGCCATAATTTGGGTAAGAGCATAGAGCGTCCGCTGTCAAAAGGCATCTTTGGAGATAGTATCTATTGCCATATTATTTCCAGAACAGCATCTGCATGTGATGCCCGTATGGGTGGTGCTATGATTCCGGTCATGTCAAACAGTGGCAGCGGCAATCAGGGCATTTGTGCCACTAATCCCGTGTGTGTCTATGCCAAGGAAAATGAGAATACCGAAGAGGAACTGATTCGGGCCCTGATGCTCAGTCACCTGACTGCCATATACATCAAGCAGTCACTTGGGAAATTATCGGCACTATGCGGTTGCGTGGTGGCGAGTATCGGCAGTAGCTGTGGTATAACATATTTGATGGGCGGCGACTATGAGCGCATCTGTTCTTCGGTGAAAAATATGATAGCTAATCTGACGGGTATGATATGTGATGGTGCCAAGCCGTCGTGCTCGCTGAAGATAACGTCGGGCGTCTCTACCGCCTTACTGTCGGCGCTGTTGGCTATGGAGGGCAAGTGTGTTAGTTCGTCAGAAGGTATTGTTGATGACGATGTGGACAAGAGTATCCATAACCTGACGAGTATCGGGGCAGATGCTATGTGCAAGACTGATGAAATGATACTAAACATCATGACATCGAAAGAAAATAGAAAAAAATAGAAAAAAATATTGCAAATAAAAAAAATATTTGTAACTTAGCGCCCTGTAAGCATTATCCTAAAGCTAAAACTAAAAAAACATGAGTTCTTTTTCTTCAAAGATTGGAGTTTTGTTAGCTGCAGCCGGCAGTGCCGTCGGCTTGGGAAGTATATGGAAATTTCCGTATGTGGTAGGCGAAAACGGTGGTGGCGCCTTTATAGTACTTTATGTGGCGTGTTCCCTGATATTCGGATTGCCTCTGGTGATGAACGATTTCCTGATAGGAAAGTTGTCGGGCAAGAGTGCCTATGGAGCCTTTCGCACCCTGACCGGTGGTAACCGATGGCAGTGGCTCTCATGGTTGACGGTGATAACGGTGACGTTGCTTACCAGTTTCTATTTTGTGGTAACCGGATGGTGTTTCTACTATATGGTGGAGGCTGCGATGGGAGCCTTTGTCGGAATGACACCAGAAGCCCTTACAACCTTCTTTGATGCTTTTGGTAGCAATGCTCCGACGATGATACTGTATGCCATCGTTGCCATTGTGTTGACGGCAGCAGTGTTGTGGTTTGATGTCAACAAGGGTATTGAACGCCTGAGTAAGATTCTTATGCCTCTGCTGTTCCTGATGTTGATTGTGATGGCAATTCACATGATATTTATGGATGGCGGTACAAAGGGATTGCTGTTCTTGTTTGAGCCGGATTTCACAAAACTCACTCCGAAGGTAATCCTTGAGGCTGTGGGGCTGAGTTTCTTTACCTTGTCGATAGGTTTGGGCATACTCATCACCTACGGCAGTTATATGCCAAAGGAACAGGCAGAAACGTTACAGGCTCAAGAGAGCGATGTTGTTAATACTTCAATACAGATGATAGGACTGGTTATTTTCGTATCGTTGCTGGCTGGTATGATTGTATTTCCGGCAGTGTTTGCGTATGGGTTCAGTCCTGCAGAGGGACCTCAACTGGCCTTTGTCACCCTGCCGGCGGTATTCCAGCATATGTTCTCACCATCGTTGACGAGTGTGGCTTTCTTTGCTCTGATGTGTGTGGCAGCTATCACCTCAACAATCTCGCTGATGGAGGTAATGGTGGCCTTTGTTCATGAAGCTTCAGCAGATACCAAACGGCCACTCAACAGACATCAGAGTGTGATTATCGTAAGTGTGATACAGTTGATTACCAATACTCTGTGTATTCTGTCGATGACTGGAGCCGTTGACGGACTCACGGTGATGGGTAAGAATCTGTTTGACGCTTCAAATATCCTTTGCACAGATATCCTGATACCTCTTGGAGCGATGGGTACGGCAGTGTTTACGGGATGGTTTGTTCCCAAAACGAGATATCAAGGTTCACGAACGGTAACATACTTGAACCTGATGATGCTTCGATGGGTGGTTCCTGTCGTCATCCTTATCATCTTCCTTGAATCAATGAACTTTTTTTAGTTTGTGTAGTTAAATAGGGAGTTAAAGAATGAGTTAGCTTCCATCTTTACTTCCGAAAATTAAATTAGTTAACAGTTTTAATAGCATTATGAAAAATACAGCACCATTATCAAAAACACAGTATGGCATATATGTAGAGTGCGTTCAGCACTTAGGAGAATACTGTTACAATATAACTTATTTATATACGCTGGATGGCAATTTGGATGAAGAAAGGCTTAAGGCGGCTATAGAGTCCGTAGTCGCTGCACATCCTACGTTGTTTACGCGCATTGAACTGAACGAACAAGGCGAGCCGGTGCAAAGTATTGATGATGGTGAGACTTTCAGTCTGGAGGTGGAGCACATCAACGATATCGAAGAAGAAAAGAAGGGGATGGTAAAGGCGTTTGACGTATATAACGACAGACTGTTCCGTATTCGCCTCTTGAATGATGGTAGCCATTTCTATCTCTTGGTTGATATTCACCATATCGTCGGCGATGGCACCACACTGAAGGTGTTACTCAACGACATTGATGCAGCATACTGTGGCAAGACTTTGGAAGCAGAGGGAAAGACGCAAGCTGACATAGTACGTGAGGAAGCAGAAATGCGCCAGACACCAGCCTTTGAGGAAGACAAGCAGTGGTATGCACAGAACTTCGACTGCAGCGACACCTTTAGCCAGCTAATACCAGACTTGGAGGGTAAGGTGTCGGAAATAGGTGCCTTTAAGCGAAAGATGAGTGTCAGTATTGAAACTGTTGATGCTTTCTGCAGAATGCACGGCATTTTCAAGAGCACTTTCTTTACCGGCGTATATAGCTATCTGTTGGCGAAATACAATAATGATCAGGAGGCGCTGTTCAATACGGTGTATAGCGGACGTACAGACAAACAACTGGCACGCACCGTTGCCATGTTGGTAAAGACAGTACCTGTATATGCGAAATTCACCAACGATACTGCGGTGCTCGATTTTCTGAAGTCAGGCGAGGAGCAGATGAAGGGGTGTAGAGAACATGATACCTATTCATACGTCGATGTGGCAAGTGACCTGAAGTTGCAGGTTGACTCTTTCTTTGCCTGGCACGGAACAGTATGGGAAAATGTTGAGATAGGCGGTAAACCTACAAAAGCGGTCAAATTAGATCATACAACGCTGGAGGTGCCGCTGTATGTTAATGCGGCTATCGTTGACGGTAGTTGTTATTTGAATGCAGAGTACAAGACAGATGTCTATTCCGAGCAGTTGATAAGTCAGTTCCTTGAGAGCTATGAAGCAGTGGTGGAGGGTTTCCTTAGTGAGGAATATCTGCGTGATATCAGCATCGCCACAACGTCTCAGGTAGCACTGCTTGACAGCTTCAATGATAACAATGTGGCTTACGACGACACGCAGACCATCGTTACGCTGTTCTGCCAGCAGGCTAAGGCTACGCCAGATAATGTTGCGGTTGTCTTTAAGGATAGGAAATATACCTATAGGGAGGTGGATGATATATCCGACAGGATTGCAGGATATATAAGTTCAAGGTTCAAGGTTCAAGGTTCAAGTGAAGAGCCTGTTATCTCTATCCTCATTCCTCGTAGTGAGTGGATGGTCATAGCTTCTTTGGGCGCCTTGAAGGCTGGTTGTGCTTATCAGCCACTCGACCCAAGCTATCCGAAGGAGCGCCTGAACTTCATGATGCAAGATGCTTCGGCCAAGTTGCTTATAGCTGATGAGGAACTGCGAGGCATCGTGGATGAGTATCAGGGTGAGGTGTTGCTGACAAAGGATATAGAGAATCTTCCAGCCCTTACTGAGGAACAAAACTCTCAACTCTTAACTCTCAACTCTCAACTAAAGCCTGAAAGGCTTTTCATCCTCCTCTACACCTCTGGTTCTACTGGTGTGCCAAAGGGTTGTCAGTTGGAGCACGGTAACCTCGTAAGTTTCTGCCATTGGTATCAGCGTTACTATGACCTCAAACCAGAGCATAATGTGGCAGCATACGCAAGCTATGGTTTCGATGCCTGCATGATGGATATGTATCCAGCACTGACTTGCGGCGCTTCGGTATATATCATTCCAGAGGAACTACGTTTGGACCTTATCGCTCTGAACGAATACTTTGAGCAAAACAACATCACGCATTCGTTTATGACGACTCAGGTGGGTTATCAGTTTGCCACAAGCATTGAGAATCACTCGCTGAAACACCTCTCTGTGGGTGGCGAGAAACTGGCTTCGCTCACTCCGCCAACGGATTATCGGTTCCATAATGGCTATGGACCTACCGAGTGTACTATCTTCACTACGACATACCCTGTTGACAAGAAACAGAGGGAGATACCTATCGGCAAACCAACCGACAATACACATCTTTATATTGTTGACCAGCAGGGCCACCGCTTGCCTGTTGGTGCTGCGGGAGAACTGTGGATTAGCGGTCCGCAGGTGGGTCGTGGTTATCTGAACCGTCCGGAAAAGACAGCAGAGGTGTATATTAATAATCCATTCTCGGATGATGAAAAATACGCTCATGTTTATCGTTCCGGTGATGTTGTGCGCTATCTCCCTGACGGCAATATACAGTTTGTAGGTCGTAAGGATGGTCAGGTGAAGATTCGTGGTTTCCGCATCGAACTGAAGGAAGTGGAGGCTGTCATTCGCGAGTTTCCTGGCATCAAGGATGCTACTGTGCAGGCTTTCGACGAAGAAGGTGGCGGAAAGTTTATTGCTGCCTACATCGTTGGTGATCAAAAGATAGACATTGAGGCGTTGAACAACTTCATACTCGACCAAAAACCACCATATATGGTACCTGCCGTAACAATGCAGATAGAGGCTATCCCACTGAACCAGAACCAGAAGGTGAACAAGAAGGCTTTACCAGAGCCTGTTAGGTCTGTTGCTACTGATTCGCAACAAACAGCGCAGGCACCCCTCAATGTCTTGGAGCAGGAGATACACCATATCATTGCAGACATTATCAATACCGAGGACTTTGGTGTGACCACCGTGCTGGGCTATGTGGGTCTGACGTCTATCATGTCCATCAAACTCGCCATACAGATAAACAAGCGCTTCGGGGTGTCGCTAGACTCCAAGGTTTTGGCGAAGACAGGTAGTGTGCAAAGTATTGAGAATGAGATACTGAAGGCTTTGATGAGTGGAAGTGCCGTAAAGCAGGAAATTGCTGAGGTTGAGCATGCCGACATGAGTAACATTCCGCTGTCCTATGCACAGATGGGTGTCTATGTGGATTGTATGAAACAACCGACTTCTACAGTGTACAATATTCCAGCGGCAATACGTTTCCCGAAGGGAACTGATGTGCAGTTGTTCAGCAATTCTGTAGAAACTATTATCAAAGCCCACCCGCAGTTTCACGTGCATTTCGACAGTCAGGGAGGTGATATAATACAAATTATTGATGGTAATCAGCCTGTTGTTATTGCACAAAGCAAGTTAGGCGAAACCGAGATAGAGAAATATATGGTTGATTTCGTCAAGCCGTTTAACCTAAGACAGGGACCTCTATATCGCATGGAGATTGTCACTACCGAGGATAATGTATATCTCTTGGCGGATGTGCATCACCTGATATTTGACGGTGCTTCGTTCGACCTGTTCCTGGATCAGTTGTGCGA
>CADCAX010000046.1 GCA_902799455.1 uncultured Prevotellaceae bacterium | reverse complement strand
GTAACCTTCTTTGCCATCTCCTGTGCGTCCTTGAGGTCCTTCTCCGAGATAGCGTATGGCTGCCAAGACTCACGATAGTCACCACCCTTCTGAACGTGTCCGATTGGTGGGCAGAATATTGTCTCACCATTCTTCTGGGTTACTGTGAGCAGGGTGAATTCAGATGTGAAGTGTATGAACTCCTCGATGATAACCTCTTTCACGTCACCACGGGCACCTTCCATAGCGTCGTCGAAAGCTTTGCGCAGCTGGTCTGGTGACTCTACTGTGCTCTGTCCGTGACCTGAAGAAGACATGAGAGGCTTGATGACGCATGGGAATCCCACTTCGCGGCTGGCTGCCTCAAGTTCTTCGAAGGTCTTTGCATAGAAATATTTTGCTGTACGCAGTCCCAACTCCTTGGCAGCGAGGTCGCGGATGGCCTGACGGTTCATGGTGTAGTTCACGGCACGGGCAGAAGGTACTACCTGAACGCCCTGTTTCTCGAAGTCAAAGAGACGTTCTGTACGGATAGCCTCTACCTCTGGTACGATGATGTCTGGCTGATGCTTGTTAACAACAGCTGCGAGGGCATCACCATCGAGCATTGAGAATACTTCACGCTCATCAGCTACCTGCATTGCAGGAGCATTGTCATAGCGGTCACATGCGATTACATACTGTCCAGCGCGTTTTGCTGCGATTACGAATTCTTTACCCAGTTCACCTGAGCCAAGGAGAAGGATTTTTTTCATTATGCTTGTAAAGTTAAAAGATTAAATTTTTTGCGTATAATGCTTGAGAGTAATCTTGCTGTTCCTTCCCACCCGAGGATTGAGGAGTTTATGCAGACGTCGTAGTTTTGTGCTGCTCCCCATGTCTTTGAGGTGTAGTAGTTTCGTAATCGCTTTCGAGGCGTTTTGCCACCTCTTTGCAACGCTCTTCCTCGTCGGCTGTGATGAAGACAGAGAACAGCTGCGGGTTGTTGCGCAGTATGTAGTCGGCACAACGTCCCATGATGACACAGTTCTCGTTCTGGCCTATCTTGTAGATTACCTCACTCTGTATCTGGAAGAGGTTCTCGTCGGAGATGCTGTTGGAGTAGGGGTTGAAGAGTCTCTCGAAGAATCCGCTGGCCGAGTGTATCAGGCCGTGGTTCTCGTCGTTGCGTTCAAAGATTTTCGGGCTGAAACCACTCTTCTCAGCAGCAAGGTTTAGTATCTCCTTATCGTAGAACTTGCAACCGAATTCATGTGCAAGCATCTTGGCTATTTCGTTACCGCCACTTCCTATCTGGCGTCCTACACTTATAATCAGATTATCCATGATGAAGAATCAGAATTTTCTTTCCTTTTTTATTCTACGTATATAAAGTGCTATCATAGCGTATGCCATGACGGCAGCCAGCGCGTCAGACACGGGAATTGCCAGCCATACTCCGCTCAGTCCCATGCTTTGGGAGAGTATGAAAATCAGTGGCACGAGTATTAGCAACTGTCGTGAGAGGCTGAGGAATATGGCCACCTTGGCGCTTCCGATACTCTGGAAGAAGTTGGTGATAACCATCTGTGCACCGATGATTATGAAGAGCGCCATGATATACTGCATAGCCACTATGGAGTGGGATATCAGCGACTCGTCGGTAGTAAACATGCTTGCCACGAAGCGTGGGCATACCATTGCGAAGAAGAATCCTACGGCACATACAGCCGTGCCAGCTATTGAGGCGAGCTTCAGAGCCTCGAGCATGCGGTTATAGTTCTGGGCACCGAAGTTATAGCCCGTAATAGGCTGCATGCCCTGACAGACGCCCAGCGTCACCATGACGAATATGAATGCGAAGCGGTTGGCTATGCCGTATGCTCCCACTGCCATGTCGCCACCATAGTGCATGAGGCTGTTGTTAATGAAAATCACTACGAGACATGCGCAGGCATTCATGGCAAACGGTGAGATACCGATGCTTATAATGCCTTTCACGATGGGCGACTCCAGACGCACCTTCGGATATTCCAGATGCACCAGTTCGTTCTTGTTACTGAACATCTTCCACTGACATGCCAGAGCCGCTATCTGCGCCAGTATCGTGGCGTATGCCGCACCTCTGATGCCGAGGTCGAGGGCGTAGATGAAGATGGGGTCGAGAATGGCATTGAGCACCACGGTCGCGACGGTGAGGTACATTGCCTCCTTAGGTTTTCCTGAAGCGCGCAGCATGGCGTTCAGTCCCAGGTGCAGGTGTGTTACGGCATTACCCAGCAGTATTATTACCATGTAGTCACGGGCGTAGGGTAGGGTAGCCTCACTGGCACCGAAGAACAGCAGGATATCGTCCAGCCACAGCAGCGATATGGCGGCAAAGATGACGCCCACTATGATGTTGAGCATCACGTTGTTGCCCAATATGCGGTTGGCGATGTCGTAGTCGCGCTGACCCAACTTCACACTGAGCAGCGTCGATGCACCCACGCCTATTGCAGCACCGAAGGCGGCGCTGAGGTTCATGAAAGGGAAGGTTATTGCCAGTCCTGCTATGGCGAGGGCTCCCACGCCCTGACCGATGAATATGCTGTCAACCACATTATACAGCGACATTGCCACCATAGCAACGATAGCAGGCAGCGCATATTCCACCAACAGCTTACTGACAGGCCTTGTGCCTAATTCTAAAGCAGCTTTCTTATTTGACATACTTTTGTATTTACTTTAAGCGAGTGCAAAGGTACGATTAAATTATGAGAAATGCAAGAATAAAAGCAAATTATTTCGATAAATGATAGTGAAAATTGCTTTTGTCAATTGCAGAAGTTTATGTGATAGAGACTTGGAAGTTCATTTACAGAGGCTCAATCACGTAAACTTTTGCTAATGGTCGTAGAGACCATGCTATCATTAATCGGAATAATTTACACTTTTATGTACGCATTTCCATAACGAAGTGCCTTCGACGAAGTCAGAGGTCTAAGGTCCATAGGTAAGAATGCACCCAAAGTGACCTGTGATGACAAATCGACGTAACCCCGTGGGGAGATTTAGTCAGAACTATAAGTTTTGGAGTATCGACGAAGTCAATGGCTGACGGAAAAAGTCTGCCTATGCTACGCTAATACTACGCTAATGGTACGCCTATACTACGCAGTTGACAGTTGATAGGTGACAACTGACAGATGAATGCCCCTTGTAGTTCGCTGATTTTTCTCTTTTTCTTCTCCCTTGCTTCTCCCTACGAACGACCTTCGAACGAGCTTGCTATCTTGGAAATGAAGAAATGAAAGAATGTAAGGGCATCACTACTGAATATTACCCGTTAGAAATTTACCGTTCTTAGTGGGGCGGAGAATGAGCTGAAACGGGCGGTGCCGTTGGTGATGTAGAGGACTGCCATGTTGCCGTCATCGGCTTTATACATAGACTTCAGACCTGGGTTGCGTTTAAGAAACTCTTCCTTTACAGAAAGTGTCTCGTCGTTGATGAGGATGCCGCTAATACGCATCCACTCGCTGCCTGACTTCTTCAGGGCGCAGATTTCGAACTTGCCGTTCTTGGCCATCTGCTTGAAAACATCCTTCACCTTGCCTGTCATGATATATAGACGGCCATCGATAATCTCTGATACACCGAAGGGACGCACGCGGGGCTGGTCGCCATCGACGGTGGCAATGAAGAATGCTCCGCAGTCCTTCAAAAATGCCTGTACTTCTTGCATGTTCTTTTCTTTCATTTCCTGACTGATTGTGTTGTCTGCTTTTGCGCTGCCAAATGATGACATTGTCATGATAACGGCAAAAGCGAATAATATTTTTTTCATTGTTGCTATTTTTAATTTAGGTTATGCCTGTGCAAAGATACAACTTTTTTTCTTGAATAACAAAAAGAAACTTGCATATCTCAAAAATTTTTTGTATCTTTGCCTTCAATATCGGAATATTCAAATATCAAATTAAATAAAGAAACTATGGTAAAACATGTGATTTTGTGGACATTGAATCCAGAACTCTCAGAGGAAGAGAAGAATGCTGTTAAGGCTGGTGTAAAAGAAGGTCTTGAAGGGCTTGTAGGTAAGGTTCCCGGGCTCATAGATGCTAAGGTGCATATCGCAGGGCGTCTGAAATCCTCAAATGCTGACATCATGCTCGACAGCACCCTTGAGAGCGAAGCTGCCCTGAAGGCGTATGCTACTCATCCGGAGCATGTGGCAGTTGCTGACAGTAAGGTGCGTCCTTACACAGTACAGAGAACTTGCCTGGACTTTGAAGTGTAAAAGGATTATGTTTGACGTAATTGACACTACTGGCTCAGGTCATAAGACAGACCCTCATATGCGTGACATAGAGGGGGAGATGGTACGTAGTCATGCCCTGTGCCAGCAGATATCTTCCAAGAAACCTACAGACCCCGATTATAAGGGCCTTCTGGAAGAACTGTTCCAATGCAAGATAGACGATAGTGTCGCTATCGTTTCTCCATTCTATTGCGATTGTGGCTGTAGGATGAAGATTGGGAAAAATGTTATAATCAACAAAGGGGTTACTATTATCTCTCCCGGGAAGGTTGAGATAGAGGATAATGTCCTTATAGCTCCAGAGGTGAAGATAGCTACTGTGAATCATGATCCGTATGACAGACATAATCTCATGCATTTCGGAAAGGTTACCATTAAGGAAAATGCTTGGATAGGTATTGGCGCTATCATCTGTCCTGGAGTAACGATAGGGCGTAATGCCATTGTAGGGGCTGGTGCTGTAGTCACAAAAGATGTTCCGGATAATGTCGTCGTAGGAGGTAATCCGGCACGGGTTATAAAAAGGTTAGAGGTATGATGTAAGGAGTAAAATGTATAAAAAAACTGGAAGTTTTTACGCTTCCAGTTTTTTTATTTGTCTTCGTTTTGGTACGAAGTTTTGTTTTAAAGTGCGAACTTGTAACCTACTGTCAAGGTGAATACGCTGTTCTTGCTGTCCTTGATGCCGGCAAAGCTTTCCTTGTTCAGCTTGGTGAGACCAATCTGATAACGTGCATCGATAACGATAGGCACTTTGAATTGGTAAGAAACACCTACAGGAATAGAGAAATCAAACTTCTTGTACTGGTCTTTCATGTCAACAAAACCATAAAGGTCCACTTCTCTCTTAACGCCATCTCCAAGGGCGTCAACATCGGCTTTTGCATGTGCAAAGAATTTGGAGGAAACCATGAAACCGAACTGAATACCGGCCTTAACAGCAAAACCCTTGAAGATGTAGTAGTTTGCTACAATAGGAATCTTGATGTAGCCCAGAATGTCGCTCTGGTCTTTAATCTTGACTCTGATGTCGCTCGCAAGATCATATTCCTCACGGTCTTTCCATCCACAACCCTGACTTGTGTAGTTGAGACCTGCAGCAACGCTGAATTTCTTGGCAAACTGATACTCTGCCTCACCACCAATGATATAGCCTACACTCATCTTCTTCTTCATTTCTATACCATCGTCAGGGTCGAAATAGTCTGCGTTAGTGACTGAAGAAATAACACCACCAGCGTATGGCTGCAATGACCATGTGCCTTTCTCAAACTGTGCATTTGCTGCTGTAGCCATAAAGGCGGCTACTGCCATCATGATAATTTTCTTCATAGTTGTTTAGAATTGGTTAATAAATATTTGTGAAATTCATACTGCAAAGATAAATAAAGATAAATACAATTTCGCAATATGCAATAAAAATAGGTTAAAAAAGCTATGGATATTTGTCAGTTTGCGATTTTTTTTATAACTTTGCACCCCAAATCGCATTCGTGTGCGCACACGCACGCAATTGGGAGTTAAGAGTTAAAAGTTAAGAGTTAAGAAAAATAAAACGAAAATAGATGAATTTCAATTCTATACTATCAGCACTCTTTGGCAATAAGTCAAGTAGAGATATAAAGAAGATTCAGCCGCTGGTTGACAAGGTGAAGGAGGCGTATCCTGCCATCCAGGCTCTCTCCAATGATGAACTCCGTGCTAAGAGCAAGGAGATACAGGAGTTTGTACAGGGTTCTGTGAAAGAGCTGAAAGCCCAGATTGATGCCCTCAAAGCAAAGATAGAGGAGACATCGATTGATGAACGTGAGCCTATCTTCTACCAGATAGACAAGCTGGATAAGGAAGTTCTTGACAAACTGGAGGAGGCTCTGAATGAGGTGTACCCTGTGGCTTTTTCAATAGTAAAGGAGACAGCTCGCAGATTCTCGGAGAACGAAGAGACGGTGGTTACTGCCACAGACTTCGACCGTGAACTGGCTGCCGACCCTGCAAAGGACTTCATCACAATAGACGGAGACAAGGCTATATATCACAACCACTGGACAGCTGGCGGCAACGACCTGAAGTGGGAAATGGTGCACTATGACGTGCAGCTGTTTGGCGGTATTGTGCTGCATCAGGGTAAGATTGCCGAGATGGCAACTGGTGAGGGTAAGACCCTCGTAGCTACCTGCCCGGTATTCCTGAACGCTCTGACAGGTAATGGCGTTCACGTGGTTACTGTGAACGATTATCTGGCAAAGCGTGACTCAGAGTGGATGGGACCTCTGTATATGTTCCACGGACTGAGTGTGGATTGTATTGACAAACACAAGCCTAACAGCGAGGAGCGCAGAAAGGCTTATCAGGCAGATATTACATTCGGTACCAACAACGAATTCGGCTTCGACTACCTGCGTGATAATATGGCTATGCAGCCAGAAGACCTCGTACAGAGAAAGCATAACTACGCCATCGTCGATGAGGTGGACTCTGTGTTGATTGATGATGCACGTACTCCGCTCATCATTTCCGGACCAGTGCCAAAGGGTGATGTGCAGATGTTTGAGGAGTATCAGCCCCTCGTAGAGAAACTCTTCGGAGTACAGAGAAAACTCGCCACACAGCTGCTGGCTGATGCAAAGCAGATGATTGCAAAGGGACAGGAGACAGACGACAAGCAGATGACTGCTGACGGTTTCCTCTCGCTGTACCGTTCATATAAGGCTCTTCCAAAGAATACCCCTCTCGTGAAGTATCTCTCTGAGGATGGTATCAAGAGCGGCATGCTCAATACGGAAGAGATTTACATGGAGAACAATAACCGCAAGATGCCTGAGGCAATAGCACCTCTGTATTTCGTCATCGACGAGAAGATGCACAGTGCAGACCTTACCGACAAGGGTGTGGAATGGCTCTCACAGCAGGTGGGCAACAAAGACTTGTTTGTCATACCTGATATCACTTCGCAACTGTCGGCTCTGGAGGCAGAGACAGGACTGTCTGACGAGGAACGCCTTGAGAAGAAGGACCAGTTGCTCAGCCACTTCTCTGAGCAGTCAGAGCGCGTACATACCCTGCAGCAGCTCTTGAAGGCGTATTCGCTCTATAACAGAGACGATGAATATGTCGTTATAAACAACGAGGTAAAGATTGTCGATGAGCAGACAGGCCGTATCATGGAAGGCCGCCGCTGGAGTGACGGACTGCATCAGGCTGTAGAGGCAAAGGAACACGTGAAGGTGGAAGCTGCTACACAGACATATGCTACCATCACGCTGCAGAATTACTTCCGTATGTACCACAAGCTTGCAGGTATGACAGGTACCGCTTCAACAGAGGCCGGTGAGTTCTGGGATATCTATAAACTGGATGTTGTTGAGATTCCTACCAACCGTCCTGTGATACGTAAGGATATGGACGACCGCGTATATAAGACAAACCGTGAGAAGTACAAGGCCGTCATCGACGAGATAGAAGAGATGCGTAATGCCGGACGCCCATGTCTGGTCGGTACCACCTCTGTGGAAATATCAGAACTGATATCCCGTATGCTCAGCATGCGTAAGATACCTCACAACGTGCTGAATGCCAAGGAACATGCCCGTGAGTCGCTCATCGTTGCTGAAGCCGGTAGGAGCGTTAACGGTCTTGGTGCTGTTACCATTGCCACCAATATGGCTGGTCGTGGTACTGATATCAAGCTGACAGACGAGGTGAAGGCAGCAGGTGGTCTTGCCATCATTGGTACAGAGCGTCATGAGAGCCGTCGTGTGGACAGACAGCTGAGAGGTCGTGCAGGACGTCAGGGAGACCCGGGTTCTTCTGTATTCTATGTTTCGCTGGAAGACAAGCTGATGAGACTCTTCGCTTCCGAGAGGATAGCAAGGGTGATGGACCGTTTGGGCTTCGAAGAGGGCGAACGCATAGAGGCTCCGATGATTTCACGAAGCATCGAGCGTGCCCAGAAGAAGGTGGAAGAGAATAACTTCGGTATCCGTAAGAGACTGCTGGAGTATGACGACGTGATGAATAAGCAGCGTACCGTAATATACGAGAAGCGCAGACATGCCCTGATGGGAGAGCGCATAGGTATGGATATTACGAATACCATATGGGACCGTGTGCTGTATGTTCTCAATAACAATGACTACGAGGGATGTAAGGAGATGTTCCTGAAACTCTTCTATATGGAATTCCCATTCACACAGGACGAATTTGCTACTATGCCACGTGAAGAGATGGAGGAGAAGGCATTCCAGCAGGCAATGACACACTTCAAGGCTCATGTGGACAAGGTACGTGATGAGGCAGCACCTGTTGTGAAGGAGATAGTGGAGAATCCTAACGCACACTTCGAACGCATACTTATTCCGCTGACAGATATGAAGATGATATACCGTATGTCATTCGACCTGAAGGAATGCTATGACTGCGGATGTACCAATGTGATGAAGGAGTTTGAGAAGATGATAATGCTCCACACCATTGACGACAACTGGAAGGAGAACCTCAGACAGCTCGATGAGCTGAGACACTCATCACAGAATGCTTCATACGAGCAGAAAGACCCATTGCTGATATTCAAACTGGAGTCAGTGAAGTTGTGGGACAATATGATAAACCAGATGAATGACACCATCTGTTCTACATTGTCACGTATACATATACATAAGGAGGAGGCACCTCAGGAGGCACAGGCACCGCTGCCACGCAAGCCCCAGACGCCACAATATACAACAAATAAGGCACAGCTGAATGCTGACGGAACACCGATGATGCCACCAACACCTCCATTGGGTGACGGTATGGATAAACCAAAGTATATTGACCCGTCACAACAGCAGATGCCAAGAATCCCTATCGTGAACACAAAGACACCACGTCCTAATGACCCATGTCCTTGCGGTTCAGGAAAGAAGTATAAGCATTGTCACGGAAAGAACATTTAATATATATATAGAACGCGCACGCGTAGAAAGTAAATAAAATATGAAACATCAGTTACGCAGTTCAGTCTGCACGGAAGGTCGCCGTATGGCAGGAGCAAGAGCTCTGTGGGTGGCTAACGGTATGAAGAGAGAGCAGTTTGGTAAGCCTATTATCGCAATAGTAAACTCTTTTACACAGTTTGTACCAGGACATACACATCTGCATGAGATAGGACAGATTGTAAAGGCGGAAATAGAGAAACTTGGTTGCTATGCAGCAGAGTTCAACACTATAGCAGTGGATGACGGTATAGCAATGGGTCATGACGGAATGCTCTATTCGCTACCTTCACGTGACGTGATAGCCGACTCTGTAGAGTATATGGTCAATGCACACAAGGCTGACGCTATGGTATGCATCTCAAACTGTGACAAGGTAACACCGGGTATGCTGATGGCTGCTATGCGCCTGAATATTCCTGCTGTCTTCGTTTCTGGCGGACCAATGGAGTCACACAAATTGAATGGTGAGAATGCCGACCTTATCACAGCGATGATTAAGGGTGGCGACCCAACAGTATCTGACGAGGAGCTGGCACAGGTGGAGAGTATGGCATGTCCTGGCTGCGGAGCCTGCTCAGGAATGTTTACCGCTAACTCTATGAACTCGCTGACTGAGGCAATAGGATTGTCATTGCCTGGAAACGGTTCTATACTTGCTACTCATAAGAACAGAATAAATCTCTTCAAGAAGGCTGCCCAGATAATAGTAAAGAATGCGTTGGCATACTATGAGGATGGCGATGAGAGCGTACTGCCAAGAAGCATCGCTACACGTGCTGCATTCCTGAATGCTATGACGCTGGACATCGCTATGGGAGCATCAACAAATACTGTACTTCACCTGTTGGCTGTGGCACAAGAGGCAGAGGTGGACTTCAAAATGAGTGATATCGATGCCCTCAGCAGAAAGGTACCTTTCCTCTGCAAACTGGCTCCTAACTGGCAGAAATATTCTATTCAGGAGGAAAACAGAGCCGGTGGTATATTGGGTATCCTTGGAGAATTGGCAAAGGGTAATTTGCTCGACCTTTCTTGCAAGCGCGTAAACGGCGCTACGTTGGGTGAGGATATACAGAAATACTCTATCACAGGCCTGAAACTGAATGCTGACGGCACATGGAGCAATGATCCTATGGCTGTCGTAACAAAAGAGGTAGGTGATATCTACGGATGTGCCCCTGGAGGAAAATTCTCAAATGTAATGGGCTCTCAGGAAACATATTGGGATGAACTCGATACTGACAGAGAGAATGGTTGCATACGCGACATAGAGCATGCTTACACAAAGGATGGCGGTATGGCTGTGCTCTTCGGAAACATCGCTCAGGACGGATGTGTTGTGAAGACAGCCGGCGTAGCTCCAGAGCTGTGGCACTTTGAGGGTCCTGCTGTAGTATTCGATTCACAGGAAGATGCTTGTGAGGGAATCCTTGGCGGCAAGGTGAAGAAAGGCGACTGCGTAGTTATTACCCACGAAGGTCCGAAGGGTGGCCCAGGCATGCAGGAGATGCTGTATCCTACTTCTTACATTAAGTCAATGCACATGGGTAAGGAGTGCGCCCTGATTACTGACGGACGTTTCTCAGGTGGTACATCAGGACTCTCAATAGGACACATCTCACCAGAGGCTGCCAGCGGCGGTAACATCGGAAAGATAAAGGATGGCGACATTATCGTTATTGATATTCCAAGCCGTTCTATCAACGTAAAACTCAGTGACCAGGAACTTGCAGCACGTCCTCAGCAGCCGCTGAAGAGAAACCGTGTTGTCAGCAAGGCACTGAAGGCTTATGCACAATCTGTATCATCTGCCGACAAAGGTGGCGTAAGAATAATAGAAGATTAAGAAAGAAGAATGATTACTGGTTCAGAAGCGTTAATGCTTTCCCTGAAGGAACAGGGAGTAAAGACTATATTCGGTTATCCGGGCGGTAGCATCATGCCGACCTACGATGCCATATATGATTATACACGAGGCGAAAAGAAGGCCTTCGAACACATATTGGTACGTCATGAGCAGGCTGCTGCACATGCTGCAGAGGGCTTTGCAAGGGTATCAGGAGAAGTGGGCGTATGTATCGTTACATCAGGACCTGGTGTCACAAATACTTTGACAGGAGTCGCTGATGCTATGATGGACTCTACACCTATTGTGGTGATAGCAGGACAGGTGGCAACAGGTGTGCTGGGAACAGATGCCTTTCAGGAGGTGGACCTCGTCGGTGTGGCACAGCCAATAACAAAATGGGCTTACCAGATACGTAGGGCAGAGGATGTAGCATGGGCTGTATCAAGAGCTTTCTATATTGCTAAATCAGGTCGTCCAGGCCCTGTGGTGCTCGACTTCACAAAGAATGCCCAGACAGCAATGATAGACTATGTCCCAGCAAAGGTTGATTTCATACGTTCTTATGTGCCTTATCCAGAACTCAAGATGGAGAAGCTGAAGGCTGCAGCAGAACTTATCAACAATGCCAAGAAGCCAATGGCTCTCGTAGGACAGGGCGTAGAACTGGGAAATGCTCAGGCGGAACTGAAGACCTTCCTTGAGAAAGCAGATATCCCAGCAGGCAGAACCCTTCTCGGACTTTCTGCATTGCCCTCAAACCATCCGCTGAATATGGGTATGCTGGGAATGCACGGTTCATACTCTGTAAACCTGAAGGAACAGGAGGCTGATGTACTCATCGCAATCGGTATGCGATTCTCTGACCGTGTGACTGGCGATTTGTCAAGATATGCCAAGCAGGCAAAGATAATACACCTCGATATCGACCCATCGGAGATAGATAAGTGTGTGAAGACTGACGTCTCTGTTGTTGCTGACTGTAAGGTATCACTCCCTGCTTTGACAGAACTCGTGAACAAGGCAGATCACAGCGAATGGAAAGATTCTTTCAAGCCTTTGAGACAAAAGGAAATAGATAATGTAATCACTCCTGCAACAAAGCCTACCAGTGGACCACTGCTCATGGGTGAGGTAGCTCACGATGTGGCAAAAATGGCGTATTCTATGGAGGACAAAATCGGGGCTCCAATACTTGTTACTGACGTAGGTCAAAACCAGATGATGTCATGCAGATACTTCAAATATCATGTGCCTCGCTCAATAGCTACTTCCGGTGGTTTGGGAACAATGGGCTACGGTCTGCCTGCTGCTATGGGCGCCACATATGGAGCACCTGACAGAACAGTATGCTGCTTCATGGGTGACGGAGGACTGCAGATGGTGATACAGGAACTGGGTACCATAATGGAGTACGATATTCCTGTAAAGATGATTCTCCTTAACAACAACTATCTCGGAAATGTACGTCAGTGGCAGGATATGTTCTTCAATAAGAAGCAGTCGTTCACCCCAATGACGAACCCTGATTTCTCAAAGATTGCGGAGGCTTATGGCATCCCATATCTCAGAGTGGCGAATCGTGAAGACCTGCCAGCAGCAATAGAGAAGATGCTGACGACAAAGGGAGCCTTCTTCCTGGAGACAATCATCAAACCCGATATGAATGTAGAACCAATGACAGCACCAGGAAAGGCTGTTGATGAGATGCAACTAAACGTTGAATATTGATGGAACAGAAACTATTTACATTACAGGTATATACAGAAAATATAGCAGGTATCCTCAACCAGATAACTGCTGTATTTACACGCAGACAGATAAATATTGAGTCTCTCAATGTAAGTCCGTCTTCAATTAAGGGCATACACAAATATACCATCACGGCATACTCTGACGAAGAGATGATGAAGAAGGTGGTAAAGCAGATAGAGAAGAAGATAGATGTCGTCAAGGCACATTTCTATACTAATGCAGACCTGTTCCTTGTTGAGGTGGCTCTGTTTAAACTCGCTACCGATGTAGTGGTGAAAACTCCTGCTGTGTCTCATGCCATTCGTCATGCTAAGGCACGTTTTACGGAGGTTAACGAGACCTTCTGCGTAGTAGTGAGTCAGGGAAAGACTGACGATATAGTATCTCTCTTCCATGAGTTGCACAAGACTCCTGGCTGCGTATTGCAGTTCACACGTTCCGGACGCATAGCGGTAACACGCTCTTGTCAAGAAGAGGTGTCTAAATTCCTTAACGAAAGAGGTGAGGAAATAGAGTAATGGATAAGGTAGAAAGATATTCATATACGGCGGATACGTTCCATTGCGACTTCAATCACGAGTTGTGTCTCGGGCATCTCGGCAATGCTATGCTGAATGCTGCTGATGTGCATTCTACCGTGAGGAATTTCGGGATGACGTATCTGAATACTATCAACAAGACATGGGTGTTGTCACGTCTTGCCGTAGAGCTGACGGAAATGCCGACAGAGCATACACCACTATGTATAGAGACATGGGTTGAGAATGCTATGAAGTATTTCACCAAGCGTAACTGGTGCATAAAGTCTGAGGACGGCAAGGTATATGGCTACGGCAAGTCGATATGGGCAATGATAGACACCAAGACAAGGGAACCGCAGGATATATTGGCTATCCATGATGGCAAGATAATGGAATACCTGTATCCTGAGAAGCCTTGCGAGATGAAGGATGTGTCGAGAGTGCAGACACCAGAGATGACGGAATATACGGAGTTTCAGGTGAAGTATTCTGATATCGATGTTAACGGACATCTCAACTCGATGAAGTATATTGACCACGTGATGGATCTGTTCTCGCTGGATCATTACAGAGACTATCAACTGCGTCGTATGGAGATAGCCTATGTGGCAGAAGGACATTTTGGAGATACTGTCAGAATATATCACATTGATGAGGGAGAGCAGACCTATGCCTTTAAGCTGTGTAGGGTTGAGGAGGAGAAAGAGACGGAACTATGTAGAGTAAAATTGTCTTTTAAACAAAAATAATACGTTTAATTTTTTTAAAACAAAAGAAACTATGGCAAAAATGAATTTTGGTGGAGTTATCGAAGAGGTAATGACACGTGAAGAGTTCCCACTCGAGAAGGCTCGTGAAATCCTGAAGGATGAAACTATCGCAGTCATCGGTTATGGTGTACAGGGTCCTGGACAGGCTTGTAACCTTCGTGACAATGGTTTCAACGTAATCGTTGGTCAGCGTCAGGGTAAGACATTCGAGAAGGCTATTGCTGACGGATGGGTACCAGGTGAGACACTGTTCTCTATCGAAGAGGCTGCTGACAAGGGTACTATCGTTATGTGCCTGCTCTCTGATGCTGCTGTGATGTCTGTATGGCCAACACTCCAGAAGTATCTCACTCCTGGTAAGGCTCTCTACTTCTCTCACGGCTTTGCTATCACTTGGAATGACCGCACCGGTTGCGTTCCTTCTAAGGATATCGACGTTATCATGGTAGCTCCTAAGGGTTCTGGTACATCTCTCCGTACTATGTTCCTTGAGGGTCGTGGTCTGAACTCTTCATACGCAGTATATAACGATGCTACAGGTAAGGCTCTCGACCGTACTCTGGCTCTTGGTATCGGTATCGGTTCAGGTTATCTGTTCGAGACAACATTCCAGCGTGAGGCTACTTCTGACCTTACTGGTGAGCGTGGTTCTCTGATGGGTGCTATCCAGGGTCTGCTCCTTGCTCAGTATGAGGTTCTCCGTGAGAACGGTCACACACCTTCTGAGGCATTCAACGAGACAGTAGAAGAGCTGACACAGTCACTCATGCCTCTCTTCGCTGCAAAGGGTATGGACTGGATGTATGCTAACTGCTCTACAACAGCACAGCGCGGTGCTCTTGACTGGTATCCTCGTTTCCACGATGCTATCAAGCCTGTTGTTCAGCAGCTCTACGAGTCTGTAAAGTGCGGTAACGAGGCTCAGATTTCTATCGA
>CADCAX010000045.1 GCA_902799455.1 uncultured Prevotellaceae bacterium | reverse complement strand
ACCAAAGTGATGTTTTTATCAAGGTTTGCACGATATTCCGTTGCCTCATTCGTGCAATGTCTTTTCTTGCCAGAAAGCATGATATAATCACTGTTTATCTTGCCAGAAGGCGTGAACAGCAGCTGTTCCTGCTTCATTCCCTCATATCCCAAAGCCGAAACCTCCAGTACTGGCTGCTTCTGATAGCTGATAACATATCCATTACCCTTTGGCGTTAAGGAAATAAGTCCATTTGGCGATACTGTCTGTGCAGCAAAACCCAACAATGCCACATACAGCATGCAACATATAATGAGAAGTCTCTTATTCATTTTGTTTTGGTTTTGGTTTGAGTGCAAAGATACAAACATTCTTTTATATGCACAAGCACACACCCTTTTTTCCAATCATCATGTTATCTCACGAAAAATATTTGGAAACACAAGCAATATCACCCTTCAGGAAATTGTGTCCGTCGCGGTGATAGCGTCATTTCAGCGCATTCTGCATTCGTCCTGCTTCGTCAATAATATATTTCTCAAGACATTTAGCTATTTCAGGATAGAAGTCATTCATCGTCTTATACTGATCACGATGATTGGCGTAGTAGCGGAGACTTGTCACCAGTTCTGGTGTCCAACGGAAACCGTTACGCCAGATTTCGTTGAACATGTCGTTGAGTGTCTGCTTGCCGGCAAGTCCGTTGTCCATCATGTAGACAAAGACAGCTGCGCGGACGATGCTCTCGTTGATGACGATGCGCCAGTCGTTGTAGGCCTGATTGTTCATCTCGGGCTGCGACCACATATAGAGTCTCTGGCCAATCTTCTCGATGAGTGCGACATTGGCAGCATTGTCGAGCAGAGGATTCACAAAGGAGTGGTTGAACTCGTGGATGAGGATGTCAGGAAACCACTGAGGCTGACCCGTCGTGGGATTGAGTTGATAACCCATGATGGCGAACACCTCGAAAGGGCGGTCAGGAAGCTGACGGTTCACACCGTTGTTGTGGCGTCCGTAGGTGAAATTGACAATAACATGGAACTGTCCAGGAGCATCATTACCATAGAAACGGGCATACCAATCCTGATGGAATTTAGGCATTACTTCTGTCTCGAAATTCTTCACTCCCTCGTCGTAGAAGGTGCGATGCTGTTCGAAGAACTTGTGGAAGCGGGTGTCCTTATAGAATTGGTTCAGTTTTTCCACGAAGTCATCGACATCAACGTTCTGCCAGCCATTGTTCAGGCCATTGTTCAGTTCTGCACGATTGCCGAGGAGTGTTAGTTTGCCTTTTTCGACATTGAGGTGGACTGCCATATTCATCACACGTTCGTAGCCGATGCCGTACTTGGCACGGATGTCGCTGGCGAGGGCGACTGCAGCATGCTGCCTGTAAGGGGCAAACCACGTCTCTGTGTCCTTCGTATACTGTCCGGCCAAATCCATACTATACTCCTGATAGCCCGCCATGCGAGCGAGGATGCTCATCAGCTCTACAGTCTCGCTGACTTCTACTTTAATCTGTGCTGTCGCAGTCAGTGTAGTGGCAACAGCAAGGATAATTGATAGGATAGTTTTCTTCATATTGTGTATTTATGCTTATTCCGACAGTCTGCTTAATCTGGAGATGATGAGTTGCTCATATTTTTCCTTCATCTCTTCGCTGAGGAAAGAATCTTGAATGAGCTGTTTCCACTTAGGGAGGGCTTTGCGCATATTCTCAATAAGGTGTATCACAACATTCTGCTCCAGCCCCATTGTTGCTGCGGCCTTCAGGAAATCATTCAGCTGGAGCTTCGACTTACGCCCAGAGAGGGAAAGAGCCAGTTCTTCCTTGTCCTTAGGATTGGCAATAGCTACATTCAGAAGGTCATAGGCGGGAGTGAGTTGATATGCATTTGACGGTCTATATAGCGAGAAGTTCTTTAAATGCATATCATTGTTGCCAGTGACAAAACAGAAAAGCAAGAGTTGCATATAGTTGGTGATGTCGAGCTTCGGCATGTCGCAATATTGCATAATAATCTTTGCTATCTGCTCATGCGAACCTTTGTATTTGTACTCTGTGGGGTGTAGCGTCAGTTGGCACATGTCCTCCATATCTATTTTCTTGCCATCTTTTGTACGATCAATACGGCGAGTGATATAACCCAACTTCCCATCGGCCAGACGAATAAGACTGTGGGATACTACATTGATTTTCGCAGCCTCAGCGAGGTGCATGGTCAAGTCCTCATTTTCGGGCAGCTGCGGATATCTCTCTGTCTGAGGCTTGAATATGAAATCACCCCAAAGGCCGACTATCGTTAAGCGGTTACTGCCTTCGTGTTTATCGAGGTTCAACGATAATTTAGGCTGTACACCTGTCAGCGATGTCTGGGCACGGATAATTTGTTCGGCCAGACTGTCCAGGTCTTCATGACGATAATCGAGTAATGGAGCCTCTCGTGTTCCGAAAAATTTTATGACACACTGCGGATGAAAGTCCTTCTGACCTTCCTCCAATGGCTTATAACAAAATAGACACCTACACATTATCTACCTTAAACTTTAATCCTTAAACTCTTTTTTCGATTGGTACTACACTGACAGAACCTATGCACTCCTTGCAGCATAGCAGCAGAAGCGACATGCGGTCAAGTATGCTGATGTCGGTATTGCGGAGTGCCACATCAAGCAGCCAACCTTCTGGTATCAGTCCATCGAAAAACGGAAACAAAACGGGACTGACGAAAGCCTCCTCCTGCAAAGGTAGCGTCAAACTTATGGGCAAAGCATCGTCTCGCATGAGATAGGAATCGTCATAACAAAAGCGGTATTCGCCACCATCCTCCGTCAATATGCCAGCCAGTATGCCCTTACGATAGATCTCTGCTTGTCTCATGAGCGTTTAGTAGCAGTCAGTTCATAATTAAACAAGTCAAGGAGTTGATTCACCTTATCCATCCTCAATGAATTCTTACCCTGCTCCAAATTGCGCACGAAGCACAGTCCGACGCCTGATTTCATCGCCAAGTCCTCTTGTGTGAGGCCATTTTCCTTGCGCAAAGCCTTCACTACCATCGATAATTTAGTCTTTTCCATACAAAATTATATCATTTCGAATGCAAAAGTAAACAATTATTTCAAATTTATATGCTTTCCAATATAAAATAATCGAAATTTTAACATTTTATATGAGTTCTAATATAGTAAATCAAATAAAATTTGTTTTTTTACTCACTTCTTTGTACCTTTGCACATGATACAAACAATTAATTAGACAATTGGCACAGAAACTAATAAATACTCAGGTTCAGGAGCAGCAGCTGTCTCAGGTGCAGCAGCAGCGACTTAACGCACAGCAGGTGATGTATGTGCGGATGCTTGAAATGCCCCTGACACAGTATGAGGAGTATGTGCAGACAGAGATAGACGAGAATCCTGCTTTGGAACCTGATATTCAGGAAAATACTGAAGCTACCGAGAACTATGAGGGAGGCGAGGAGACTGTCAACAATGATATTGATGCTGTCATAGACCGTTATGACGACGATCGCTATGATGACGACTATATTCCAACAGCATCAGCAAACTATGCCACTACTGAGAAAAATGGCAATGATACTCCTGTATGGGGAAACAGCGAATCTTTCTATGATACTCTGCACAGCCAGATGGGTGAACAGGACCTGACAGAACGTCAGGAGCTCATAATGGATTATATCATTGGAAGCCTCGACAGCGACGGGTTGTTCAGAAAAGACATCACAAGCCTCAGCGACGAGATTGCCATACATGAATACATCGATGTTTCTCCTGAAGAGATAGAAAAAGTGCTGACAATACTGCAAGGCTTTGACCCTGCCGGCATAGGGGCACAAAACCTGCAGCAATGTCTCCTGATACAGATTTTCAGAAAAAAAGCCACTCCTGTAACAAAACTGATGTATCAGGTCATTAACGACAACTATGAGGACTTCACCCGAAAACATTGGAAGAAGATAGAGGAGCGCATGCAGATGGACAGCATCACAGCCGAAAAGGTTTTTGGGGAGATAAGAAAGCTGAATCCAAGACCAGGAGCTGCTCTGGGGGAGACAATGGGAAAGAACACACAGCATGTAACTCCCGATTTCATAGTTACCATAAGTGATGACGGGGAGATCTTCTTCTCTATGCCAAAGGGCAGAATACCCCAACTGCACGTTTCACAGGACTTTGAAAACATGATACAGGGATACAGACAGAATCCTGACAGCATGACTCGTTCAGACAAGGAGGCTCTGGTGTATGCACAGCAGAAGGTATCAAAGGCAAAGGCATATATCGATGCCATGAAGCAACGTCAGCAGACAATGGCAATAACGATGAAGACCATTATCTCGCTGCAACGGACGTTCATACTAAGTGGTGACGAGAGCGACCTCATCCCTATGAAGCTGAAAGACATAGCGGACAAGACAAATATGGATATGTCTACCATTTCGCGTGTCTGTGCCTCAAAATATGCCGAAATGCCTTGGGGAATCATTCCGCTGAAGAACTTCTTCTCTGAGGCCTATGATACAGGCGACGGTGAGACAGTTTCGACAAAAGAGATAAAGAAAGCTTTGAAAGAACTGATAGACAACGAGCCACAAGGCAAACCACTCAGCGACATACGACTGGCAGCAGAACTGAAGAAGATGGGATATCCTATAGCCAGAAGAACTGTTACAAAATATCGCGAAAAATTGGGTATTCCCACGAGCAACCTCAGAAGATGAATAACAACAATCGTATCATATTGATAATGGCACGAACTATCAGTTTGGTGTTCACACCATTCTACCTGCCACTGGTAGCACTGATAGTGTTGTTCATGGTGTCATACCTCAGCATGCTGCCCTGGATGTACAAAGGACTGGTACTGCTGATTGTATGGCTCTTTACATGTCTTATCCCCACAACATTGATACATCTGTACAGACGCTATCAGGGATGGTCGCTACTGAAACTGCTCTCAAGAGAGGGACGAATAGTACCTTACGTCATCTCCATAGGATGCTACTTCACATGTTTCTACCTCATGAACGCCCTCCATATACCACATTTCATGTCAAGCATAGTAGTGGCGGCATTGGCAATACAAATATTGGGAGCAATAATAAATAACTGGTGGAAGATTTCCACACACACAGCAGCAATAGGAGGAACAACAGGAGCCGTAATGGCTTTCTCACACATTTTCGGCTTTAATCCGTTATGGTGGCTGTGCTTCCTTATCATTTTAGCCGGTATCATCGGCACAGGACGTATGATTCTTCGTATTCACACCCTTGGCGAGATATGTGGAGGATACCTCCTCGGACTCTTTGCAGGGTTTATAGCAGTAATATTATCATGACACCATTAGTAAGTATTATCATGGGTAGCACCTCTGACCTACCCGTTATGGAAAAGGCAATGGCCTTCCTGAATGAACAGCAGATACCTTTCGAGGTAAATGCCCTGTCTGCACATCGTACCCCAGACGCAGTAGAAAACTTTGCACGCAATGCTGAAGGACGCGGCATTCGCGTAATCATAGCAGCAGCAGGAATGGCAGCAGCACTGCCTGGAGTAATAGCAGCATCTACCACATTGCCCGTAATAGGTGTTCCTATCAAAGGAATGTTGGACGGACTCGACGCTATGCTGTCTATAATACAGATGCCTCCTGGCATTCCTGTGGCAACAGTAGGAGTAAACGGAGCCATGAATGCTGCCATCCTCGCTATGGAGATGCTGGCTCTTTCTGACAAGGAGATAGCAGAAAGACTGAAGGCTTACAAGAGTTCTCTCGGAAAGAAAATAGAAAAGGCGAATGCCGACTTATCAGAAGTAAAATATGACTATAAGACAAACTAGTCCTACACATGTCGGAAACATCGTCATTGGCGGAGGTGCTCCCATCAGGGTGCAGTCGATGACAACTACCGATACCAACGATACTGCTGCATGCGTGGCGCAGGCAAAGCGCATCATCGATGCTGGAGGAGAATTGGTACGACTGACCACACAGGGAAGGAGAGAAGCCGAGAATATGGCTAATATCTCTGCAGCCCTGAAGGCAGACGGTTACCCTACCCCTTTAGTGGCCGATGTTCATTTCAATGCCAATGTGGCTGACATTGCTGCTCTGTATTGCGAAAAGGTGCGTGTAAATCCAGGCAACTACGTTGACCCTGCAAGAACTTTCAAGCACATAGACTATACAGCCGAGGAGTATGCAGAAGAACTGCAGAAGGTGGAAGAGCGCTTTTCACCTTTTCTGGATATCTGCAAGGAACACCATACTGCCATCAGAATTGGTGTCAATCATGGTTCACTGTCAGACAGAATTATGTCAAGATATGGCGACACTCCTGAGGGAATAGTGGAGTCATGTATGGAATTTCTGCGCATCTGCAAGAAGAAGGACTTCTCTGATGTTGTCCTTTCTATCAAAGCCAGCAATACCGTTGTAATGGTGCAGAGTGTAAGGCTGCTTGTGAAGGCTATGGATGCAGAAGATATGCATTATCCCCTGCACCTTGGTGTTACAGAGGCTGGTGAGGGTGAAGACGGACGCATAAAGAGTGCCGTCGGAATAGGTGCCCTACTGACAGAAGGTATTGGGGACACTATACGTGTTAGCCTGTCAGAGGAACCTGAAAACGAAATCCCTGTAGCAAAGAAAATCGTCGGTTTTATCGATGAATGTGCTTCGCTACGCGAGAATGCAAGAATAGAAGACGATACCCTTTATCTCTCTTTTAATGAAAAGGAGACAGAAGACCTTCAACTGAAGGCTGCTATGGCAGCAGGAGCCCTGCTGATAGATGGCAAAGCAAAGAATCTCGTAATAACAAACTTCGACAAGACAGATGTTGATCTTGCGAATGCCATACTGCAGGCGGCAAGGGTGAAGTTTACAAAGACAGAATATATCTCATGTCCTGGATGCGGAAGAACGCTCTATGACCTCAGAGGTACTATAGCAAAGATAAAGGCTGCTGTGGCACACGAGACAGAGGTTTCGGAGAAACCAGAGGTGTGGAAAGGACTGAAGATAGGCATCATGGGATGTATCGTCAACGGACCTGGAGAAATGGCTGATGCTGACTATGGATATGTAGGAGCTGGACCTAACAGGATTTCTCTCTATAAAGGCAAACAATGTGTGGAGAAAAACATCCCAGAAGCTGATGCTGTAGAAAAATTATTGGAATTCATAAAACAAGATATATAAAAATGAAACAAATTGCTGATTCTTTTGCAGAACAACTGCTTGCCGTAAAGGCTATCAAACTACAACCCAACGAGCCTTTTACATGGGCCAGTGGCTGGAAGTCACCTATCTATACTGACAACAGAAAGACTTTGGCTTATCCTGAACTTCGCTCTTTCGTAAAGAATGAACTGGTACACTTGGTACATACAGAATTTCCTGAGGCAACTGCTGTAGCAGGTGTCGCTACAGGAGCTATAGCACAGGGTGCTTTGGTTGCTGACCAACTGCAACTGCCCTACTGCTATGTCCGACCAAAACCAAAAGATCATGGTATGGGTAACCAGATTGAGGGAACTATCCCTGAAGGTGCCAAAGTGGTTGTCATAGAAGACCTTATCAGTACTGGCGGCTCTTCCCTGAAGGCTGTTGACGCTTTGAGACAGGCTGGCTTTGAGGTCGTTGGTATGGTGGCCAGCTATACTTACGGATTCCCTGTAGCAGAAGAGGCTTTCAAGGAGGCTGATGTAAAACTGGTAACTCTTTCTGACTATGAGCATACTACAGCAATAGCAGCAAAGACAGGATATATTAAGCCAGAAGACCTCGAAGTGCTGGCAGAATGGCGTAAATCACCTAACACTTGGAAACAATGAGCCAATACGAAAGTCAGATAAAGCAGATTGCTGCTCCTATAGAGGCTGTATATGCCAAGTTGTCAAACCTGGAAAATCTGCGTCCCGTAATAGAGAATGCACAGAATAATGATACTCTGAGACAGAAAATAGAGGAGGCAGGACAGGACCCTTCATATCTGAATATGCTGAAGAATGTCACCCTGACTGCTGACAGCATCTCTCTTGATACAGGTATGATGGGAACTCTCGCTCTGGATATCGTAAATCGTGAGGACCCTTCTGTAAATTCAGGAAAAGGTACAATAAAATTCCAGACATCACAGTCTCCGATAGATGCCAATATGTGGATTCAGCTGCTCCCAGGCGAACTGGGAACACGTATGAAGCTGACCTTGAAGGCGGACCTGAATCCAATGTTGAAGATGATGTTAGGTAACAAACTGGAAGCTGGCATAGACAAGTTTGCCGATATGCTTTCAATGATACCATATGCTTGATTTGGCGGTTAAAGGTTGAAGGTCGAAAGTCTAAGGTCAAAGGTGTTACGTTAAAAGCTAAAAGCAAATTTTTCTGTTTTTTCTTGCATTATTCGTAACTTATTTGTATCTTTGCACTCGCAAAACTCGTACGAACCTGCTCACGCTCGGTCATTCAAATAAATTTGATGACTCTCGTTTAACCGCAGCTTTGCACCCGCTTTTGCACCAAAGCACATAAGGTTGCCGCAATGGTGGAATTGGTAGACACGAGGGACTTAAAATCCCTTGACCCGAAACGGTCGTGCGGGTTCGAGTCCCGCTCGCGGCACAAACTTTTCAAAAGATAAAAGTATAAAAGTCTAGATTTTAAGTATGTCTTACAAACGTTCATATTGTTGGCATCTTCTAACAAATTCTTTTGTACTTTTATCTTTTTTATTACCCTCCATGTTTCTTTCTTCATGTGGGTCAGATCACGAACACTTCGCTATTGAAGGACGGTTGCTGAACGTAAATATGGCAGAATTCCTCGTTTACTCACCCGATGGAGCAATACCTGGTATTGATACCATTCGAGTGAATGGAGGACGTTTTACATACGAACGCACTATTGTGGGAGAAGGTACCATTGTTGTGGTTTTCCCTAATTTCAAGCAGTTGCCTATTTTCGTAAAGCCAGGTGCTGACATCCGCTTTGATGGTAGTGCAGCAAAACTGAAGGAACTGGAGATAACAGGAACAAAAGAAAATGACGATTTCACCAAATGGAGACTGAATACCAACGAACTCTCTCCCGAGGAATTGCAGGCACAGGCCAAGAAATATGTCAAGGAGAATCCTGGCACCATTATTTCACTATGGATGCAAAGACAATATCTCCCAGCAAAGATGGTTTGCTCCGTAGGTGACAGATTGCCAAGTTTTACAGCAAAAGACATCAATGGGAAAACAGTAAGCAGCAACAGCCTGACAGGCAACAGCCTAATAATAATATGGGCTAGTTGGAACTATGACTCACAAAGTATGCTGAGGCAAGCCGGCAACAAGGATTCTTACATTTATAAATCAAATAACGACAAGGAGAAGATATCCTTTGACCACATCATTTCTGTCTGCCTGGATGCTGACATAAAGAAATGTCGCGACATACTGAAACAATGTGAGGCAGAAGATGTTCCTACCATCTGCGACGGAAAAATGATGGACGGAAATATCGTTAAGACACTTGGTATCAACAATATTCCCGACAATATACGTATAAAGAACGGAAAAATAACAGGACGGGGACTTCCTATTATAAAATTAGCCGAAGAGTAAAGCTTTTACTGCCTTCTCTACCTTCTCGAAGTGGAAATCCTGCATAATGCTATTCATCAAATCCACGATTCTATCGTTACATAGGTTTCCTATGGAACCTTCGTGCGTATGATGGATATCCTTATTTGGTACGAAGTTACCTGCTTCTATCTCCAATCCTACCTTCTTATAGGCATCGCGGAAAGGCATTCCGTCAGCTGCCAGTTTGTTAACCTCCTCAACAGAGAAGATTGCATCATACATAGGATTATCAAGGATATCACGCTTTACCTCTATCTTACTTATAATATAGGTACACATGCGTAGGCAGTCCTTCAATTCCTCAAAGGCTGGCAGAAAACATTCCTTTATTATCTGGAGGTCGCGGAAATATCCGCATGGGAGGTTGTTCTGAATAAGTGTTATCTGTGTTGGCAGAGCCTGCAGCTTGTTACACTTTGCACGAATTAACTCGAAAACGTCGGGATTCTTCTTATGAGGCATTATAGAAGAACCTGTCGTACATTCCTTTGGAAGCTTTATGAAACCAAAGTTCTGAGAATTAAACAGGCAAGCATCAAATGCCATCTTTGCCAATGTCCCAGCAAGTCCGGCTATGGAAAAGGCTACGTTACGTTCCATCTTTCCCCTACCCATCTGAGCATAAACAACATTATAGTTCATGCTGTCAAAACCCAGAAGGTCTGTCGTCATCTGTCTGTTCAGAGGGAAAGAAGAACCATATCCTGCTGCAGAACCAAGAGGGTTGCGGTTTGTCATCCTATATGCTGACTGCAGATAGAGCATATCATCAGTAAGGCTTTCGGCATAGGCACCAAACCATAAACCGAAACTTGATGGCATAGCAATCTGCAAATGGGTATATCCTGGCATCAGGACATCCTTATTTTCCTCACTTTTACCGATGAGTTCGTCAAAAAGAGCCTTTGTCTCTTCAACCAGATTCTTCAGCTCAGCACGAGTGAAAAGTTTCAAATCAACAAGAACCTGGTCATTTCTGGAGCGTCCAGAGTGGATTTTCTTACCCATATCACCCAAAGCACGGGTAAGCATCAGCTCCACCTGAGAGTGAACATCCTCTATATCGTCTTCGATAACAAACTTACCTTCCTCACAGACAGCATATATCTTACGGAGTTCTGCAAGAAGCAAAGGCAACTCATCGTCTGCAATAAGACCAATAGAGTTAAGCATGGTGATATGCGCCATACTGCCCAAAACGTCGTACTTTGCGAGATACAGGTCCATCTCCCTGTCACGACCTACAGTAAAGTTTTCTATTTCTTTATTTATCTCAAAACCTTTTGACCAAAGTTTCATAGTTCAAATGGAATAAAAATATTATCTGCTTGTAACCTGAAAATATGTGCCTGAATATGTTGCACGATAACGGAAAAGCTTCTCGTTTTTCTCATGATTCAACGAATCTGCCACTACTACTCCACCATTAAGAAGTCCGTATGTTCGTTTGCATTTATCGCAATACACATGTTGTGAATCCTTAAAATTCAGGGTAAAATTCTTGGTATTTGTCTCACTGAAACAATTTGGGCATTGTCTGTCGAAAACATATAGTTCTCCATTCTGGAAAGAAGAACGTCCAACAATGAGACCATTATTGAGTCCCAAAGCTCTTCCGCTTTGAGTCAGTACCGCCTCCGTTATGTGTTCTACATTCGTTTCTTTTTCACCATAAACTTCTGTTATCAAGTCATAACCACCTTCAATGGGGCTGGTTGAAAAGAAGCAGAAGTAATTTGTTGAGTTCAGGGCCGGATACAGGTATGACTGTGTATGTCCATACTGAAAATCGAAGCGAAAAGAAGCCACATGAGTAGTGTACTCGTCAACAACCTCTCCCTTACATCCCATGAAACACAGGATGACAGAGGAACAGAAGACATAAAAGAACAGGAATTTCTTTCTCATTTATACTGGAAATTCTAAGTCCTCAAGTTTAAAGTCACCAAGGAATTTATGTGTCAGCGGATCCATACATGTATAACGACCCATGCTTATATCCTGAATTTCCATAGTCCTTGTATCTCCACGACGGCGGCACTTGGCACCAGTACGCAAGCGAGCTGGAGGAGTAGATGTCCATCCAGAAGCGTTATTTGAAGTGTTAACAGCAGGCTTTGCTGGCTGCTGCTGAGGAGCTACAGGCTCTTCGCTTGCACTGCTTTGTTTGCCACTGCTATACTCCTTGTTCATCTCTTCTTCGCTGTAGATATTTGCAATCTTTGCTTCCTTGCTGTAATATTCAGCCTCCTTATGCTCAAGGACTATCATTGTCGCAGCCTCAGTAATAATGGCAATAGCACGAATGATATATACAAAGAAGAATGCTACAAAGGCATGCAGCACACCAACTGCAACATATATAGCGCCAAAGGCAAGCATTCCTTTAGAAGCCATCATAACACCAAATATTATGATTGCGGCTGCAACCAGAAGTATCAACGTCTTGATGATATTCGCCCACATGTTGAGCTTGCTTGATGTCTGATAATCTTCACACAGACGAACAATAGATAAATTGGATGTAATCTTTGCCATAATTTTAACTCTTAATTTGTTTAGGTCAAAAGAATAAAGTTTTAACTCTTAACTCTTAACCCTTAACTATTAACTGTTTTGTACTCCGTCCCAGAATCGAACTGGGATCTACTCTTTAGGAGAGAGTTGTTCTATCCATTGAACTAACAGAGCAGCCGTTCTTTCTCAATTTGGCTGCAAAGGTACGAAAAAGAATTAAAAATTAAGAATTAAGAATTAAGAATTAAGAGAAGGAGTGAAGATTTTTATATTTTTTTTCATTTTTGCCTGTTATTTTTCCTTCTTTGGCTTCTGTGTAATTATTAGTTTGATGGTGCAAAAGTAATGCTTTTTCCTATTACGCGCCAAACATCGGGCTGATTTTTAAATTATTTTTTTAGTTGAATTGCACAATAGGTTATATTTGTTAAAATTATGTGTTTTTTTAGATTTTTGAACACCATTTCTTGCAAGTTCGGAGGCAATTCTTTAAAGTTTTATGTGCAAAACGGCTGATTTAAATTCGGTTTTGAGGGTTTTCATTCCTAACTGTTAACTCTTATCTTTTAACTAATTTGCGCCCCCTAGGGGAAAATATTTTTTCCTCGGGAGGGAACAAATTTTTGCTCGTTTTGTGACAATTGTGACAAATGACAGTGGTTTTTTTTGCACGCAGGTCTGGTCAGAAGAGGTTGGTTAGTATTAATGAATACTATTATAATAATATCTATAATTATATTACTACTAACAATATTTATTATTAATACTAATTATTACAATAATATCACAGATAATATTATAGAAAATAGAATAAAATATTAATAATAATAGTATATATATACCTTATATATTATATAACATCTTATATATAATATTCATTAAATCATTGTAATTTAATTACTTATATATCATCTGCTATACTCTATACACTGCCCGACCTTCTGGGATGGAGAATAAAAACGGGGTGTCATTTGTCACAATTGTCACAAATGATTTTTCTTTCCAGCATAAATGCCTCCATATTCTCATGTCTGTTCATAAATTCTATGATGCCGAAACTGATGGATGTGGCACAGAGAAACATCATGACGTATGGAATATACTCTAAACAGATGAGTATAAAGCGCGAATGTACGGAAAAGGCGAGCAGTTCCAAAGGTGAGGGTAGGGCAAGAGCTATAATAGCCAGAACCAGACCTGCTACAGTACCTGCTGCAAAAGCCAATACAGCTCTTTTCTGTGCTTTCTGCACCTCTGCCTTATGGTAGGCAAGGGCAATGTCTATAGCGTTCAGACGCTTCTCGAATTCAGTCATAAACTCAGCCGAATCTGTTGGTTCTGCTGGCTGGAATGTTGTCAACAGAGCATCGAGTTCCTTGTCTTGTATCATAGCTTTATTCTCCTTTTCAGTTCTTCGCGACCTCGCTGCAGGCGTTTCTTCACGGCAGCATCGGTGCTGTTGGTAATTTGTGCAATCTCTTCTACTTTATACCCCTCGAAATAATGCAGAATAAGGGTAGTGCGTTCCGAATCGGGCAGTTGTGCCATAGCCTGAAGCAGTTCCTGATAACGGAAACTCTCGTCCGAACTATACTGACTGCTTATCATCGCTGTGGCATCTATATCTTCATATCTGTGCCGTGTGGTCTGGGCATGATGATTCAGAAATGTATTATAAGCAATCTTCATGAGCCACAGCCTTGCCTTCTGTCGTTCGTCATACTTGCTGAGTGCAAGATATGCCTTCATCAGAGTCTCCTGAGCAATATCGTCGGCAGTCATCCTGTCGCCTCCGCAAAGGGTGAGCAGAAAGCGTCTGAGACCTTTCTGCTCAATGCGTACCATATCGGTAAATTGCTCTCGTGTCATGCTTCTTATCTCAAACCAAAGAACAAATTAGTCTTTCAGTTCTTTCATCGTCTTTTTGCCTGAGAAATATGCTATCAGCAAACCTGCGCCCAAGGCAAGAGTAGGAATACCCAAAAAACAGCTCATTGCAATCACATCATCTCCTTTTGTTATTCCAAATCCAATCAATACTCCCAGAGCAA
>CADCAX010000044.1 GCA_902799455.1 uncultured Prevotellaceae bacterium | reverse complement strand
GAAGGCTTGGTGATGGCAGTATTATAATCCTGTGTGATTGGTTCTACCGCTGTGCCACCATCAGTATCGAAGGTAATGGTATATTGGTTTATCTGCCACTGAGCTTTGACAACAATATTTTCTGCTGGCATTGTACTTGGAATTTCCTTATCCCAGCCAGTAAAACTATAACCTTTCTTCGTAGGATCTGAAGGCTTAGTGATTACTGTATTATAATTCTGAATAATCGGAAAAACCTCTGTACCACCATCAGTATCAAAGGTAATAGTGTATTGGTTTATCTGCCACTGAGCTTTGACAACAATATTTTCTGCTGGCATCAAGTCAGGAATTGTCGCATGCATCCCAACCTGCAAAGGTATAGCCCGTCTTTGTAGGATCAGCAGGCTTTTGAATTGCACTCTGATAAACCTGAGTAATAGGATCGATTGGTGTACCTCCATTTGTATTAAAGGTAATGGTATATTTGTTTATCTGCCATTGCGCCTTAACAGTCATATCTTCTGCAGGGAATACATCTGGTAATGCAGGATTCCATCCTGTAAACGAATAGCCTGTTTTTGTAGGATTAGCAGGAGCAGTAACAGGATCTCCTTCTCCACCACTGATATCCTCAACTGCAGTTCCTCCATCACTATCAAAGCTGATTGTCGTTGCCTTACCGGCAGAAACCAATTCTGCTGCGGCAGTAGAAGGAACGTCAGGAAGATAAGACTCATTAGCACGAAGCCAAATACCAGAATAACCTGACAAATTAAGTGGCACAGCCCTTGTCTTATCAGGATTATTGGTGAGTATCAACTTATCATCTTTTACTGCCCATACCCTCATAGACTCTTTTTTGAATTCTGTGCGACAGTCAGGATATTCTTTTGGAGACATTGAAAGGTTACAGAAATATGTGCCCTTCAGCATATTGCCATTTACACTTCCAAAATTACCTCGGAGGGGTTCAATCTTACAATCTGTAGGATTATTGGAAGGACACTCTATTATGACAGGGGTAGCACTAGGAATAACCTCGCTTGTAATTTCCTCTAATGTATATCTCTTGTCTGTAATACTGCTTACATAATATGCCTTCATCCCAGGTGACACCAACCTAAACGGATATGAGGCATAATAAGGTGCATAATACTTGTACTTGGTCTCATCCTCCTCATCTTTCACCTTCAAAGAGGCATTGACAGCAACATAATTATCGGAAGATGTTGAAATGGGCACAATCTGCCATTGACTGTACGCATCTGCACCCTGATTACCCGTTGTTGCCTGATAGTTTGTAGGATAGGCATTTTCGCCTTGCATGTTATACATACCAGTCTTGGTCTTATCGACCCACAGAGTTACTTTTCCGGCTCCAGGAACATCGGTTGTCGAGAGTGTATATGTATCGGTAGTGCCTGAAACGCACTCGACATTGATTTTATAGTTAATCATCTGAGAAACACTTGTTCCTTGTGCCTCAAGATTATAGCTACTACCACTTTTGGATATATAAATTACTGTCTGCGGAGAGACTATAGCATTGTCGAGACCTGTCCACAACTGCAGAGCCTGAACATTCTGCGTAGCGCCAGAACCTGTTTTTACATGATAGGTTCCATTTGCCACATATGCATAACAATCATCTATTATCGTCTTGCCCCTAACGGTACCGCCAAAAGACAATAATCCTACATTCTTAACTCGATAATAACCTGGAGCGATATCCTGCGCGTACGCGCATATATTAAAGAGGAATAAGACGTGTAATACGTATAATACCAGTTTATTCTTCACAATTACCTATCTTTATGTGTTTGTAATGCCTTTTTTAATTTGTCATTAATGGTTTCTTGGGAGGACGTTGACAATAGTATGTCTTTCCCAAAAAAACAAAAGTGAGATTGTCTGGAGTAAGATTCGTTATCTGTGCTTCTTCCACGAGATACTGATCTCTGTCATGTGTCAGCATCTGTTCTTCAAGATAGTAGAAATAAATCTTTCCCTTAGCAACCTTCCATTCCTTAAAAGCAATCTCGCCAGTATTGATACTGGACATTCCACCACCCGCATTAAAGGACAGTCCACGCATTTCATCCAAGTCATAATACCACATACCTTCTAACTGGCTGCATAATGACCTGAATAATGCTGTATCCTTTCGTGCCTCCTCTACAACCATCTTGTCTACCTCCTCTACACGAGGGTTTATAGGCGACTCCGCCCTGGAGCCTTGTGACTGCTTACTGCTGCAACCATTGCAACCTGTAAGCATCAAGCAAAACGCCAGGGCGAAGAGATGTATTAGAGATTTGTTAAGTGCCGAATTACTCCTTGATAACAACGTATTCTTCACCAATCTCATTTCCATAGAAGTCAATAGCATAGTACTCTACAGTATTGTAGCCCTCCTGAAGATCAGATGTAATATCTAATGTTACCTGACCCTCATCGAGCACCTTACCATTAGCACCATTGACACTTATATACTTCTTATATACAGGAGCAACAAGACCGTTAGAGTAAGTTGTTGGGATAACCTCCACAGTACCAGTTACTGTTGCTGGAACACCACGGATACCTGCGAAGCCGAAGCCCTTATCAGAGTTAACCAGAAGAACCGGCTGGAACAACTTATAGATGCCCTGTGCTGAATATGCACTTGCCTTATCAATAAGCTTATAAATCCTATTCAGGTAGGTACCAGCAAGAAGCTTGTTTTCGTACTTATAGATATTGTTAATTATCTTCTGAACGCTATTGCACAGACCGTCAACAGAAGTAACTACATCCAATGCATTATTTACATTGTCAACCATGTCTGACATGTCAAATGAGAATTCCTTCTGTATCCAGAAACGTACATCGGTTTCAAGTTCTTTCTGGAACCTTACATCCCTTGAATAAACGAAGTTAATATTAGTTACCACATTGACAGTCTTGTCTAAATCACCCCATTCAGTTACTGTTACCTTATGTGTACTCTCATCGAATGAGAAATTCTTTGGCACTACGGCATCAAATTCCACTTCAACTGGCACATTAAGAGCGAGTACTGTATCAATGCGAACAGTTGTAGTGTAATCAACAGGAACCTTCACAGTAACAGTTGTATCGATATCTACAATCTGCTTGATTATCTTCATAGAGTCAGGAATTGGCTTAACCTTCTTAATCTTAATCTGAAGGTCCTTGATTTGCTTATCGATATTATTCAAGTCAGCCTCCTTATTAATAGTTCTGATAATCTTCTTGGCAATTCTTGTATTCAACTTCTTGATAGCCTTCTTAGCCTTCTTGAATACACGGATAGAATCCCTATACTGCTCTGGGAGAGACTCGAAGCCAAGTGGCTTAACCATAACGCCGCTAAGGTCGTAAGGAGATACAACAGTCTTCTCAGAAGTAATCTTATTACCTGTCAGAGAGTCTGTAGTCTCATACTTAGCAGTTGTCTTGATAGCAAGACGCTCAGTAGAGATACCGCTTACTGTACTATATATAGCATTTGCTATCTTATTAACTGTTTCACCTTGAACAGCACCAAGTCTACGCTGATTGTATACTTCCTTCAAATCATGCCAAGCAGCCTTAACAGCTTCCTTGACAGCTGACTTATCTACAGCCATGTGGAGACGTGGATCTTCGACACTGTTTCCATCAATTGTAGCTGTTGTCTTATAGAGTCCTGTTCCACCATCAGCACGAGTATTACCTGTCAGACCTGTCATCAGCAGTTTGTCAGAAGACTCGAGGTTGCTCAACTTAATGCTGCTTTCCTGACCGAGAGAGTTAACAAGCGACACAGCAACACCTGAGAAGTCTTTATCCAATGGGTTTACTGTAAGATTTATCTCACCCAATGTCTCTATCATTGCAGGATCACCTGCTGGCTTGTAGAATATAGGATCATGCTTTGGGAAGATGATTTCGTCTGTTGTACCATAGTAGCCAACCAGCTTTGTGGTCTTCAGGTTAGAGATAACACCATTGTAGCTACCGATAGCATTTGACATTACTTCCTCAATCTGGATGTTTGTAATAGACTTTGCTATAGCATCATATACATTCTCAAACATCTTGCTCAGCTTCTTCTCAAGGCTGTTAAGTTCATTGCTCAATGAATCAAGAGCCTGAGCCATTGTCTGGCCATTGTGAGCAGCTGGATCCCATGTACCTACCTGAGACGCAAGATCATCCAACTTGTTACTGATTTCACCAACCTTTGTTGTCAATGCTGTGAAATGAGCAAATGATGGCAACTTGAGTGTATCCTTTGGCAAACCAGTAGCGATGTCATAATTTATAACAACAACTGTATCATTTGCTGCTGCTGCGACAACTGACTGTGTTGGCTGCAGTTGAATCTTAGTTGAGCCATCAGAGCCCTTTATTGTAGCCACGCCTGTTGTTGCGTCAACAGTAACGTCTGCATATCCCTTAGGAATTACAGTGCTGGCATCACCGCTCTTCAGAGTGAACTGCTGAGTTGTAGCGTCATAAGATACCTCTGCATCTTTTATCCAAACAGGGATTTCCACACTGCTCGTACCATCGCTAACAGTCCAACGCTTCTTAGCGTCATCCCATGTCAGAGACCAATCACATGTGCAACTGCCACCGCCATTCTTTGGCAACTTATAATCTGTTCCACCGACTTTGATATATACGTAATTTGCATCCTCACTAACTTTTGGAATATAAATGGTATCATTTTCGCCATCACCATATTTTACATATACACCATCTTTTGCTGCATCCAGTATACCAGAATTACCGGTATCACCCTTAGGACCCTGAGGACCTTGTGCGCCATCTTCGCCCTTTGCTTTAACAGTAGTAGCTGTTCCATTTATTACCCAGTAGCCATCATCATTAATAGTTACTGTTGGAGTCGTACCGTCTTCGCCCTTTGCTTTAACAGTAGTCGTTGTTCCATTTATTACCCAATAGCCATCACCATTAATTGATACTGTTGGAGTTGTTCCAGCAGTACCTTGTGGACCCTGAGGACCTTGTGGACCCTGAGGACCCTGAGGACCCTGGGCACCAGCATCACCCTTAGGACCCTGCAAGCCTGTAGCAACAGGCTGCTTTTGACCTGTCTTAAGATTTTCAAGCCAGATATTGCCATCAGCATCCTGAGTGATTGTGTAAGGGACATTGTCAACTTCTGACGAAAGTGCTGCAAGCTGATTAGCCTGTTCTGCTACCTTCTGTTTCAGTTCTTCAACAGTGGCACTTGAAGCACTGCCACCATCACACGCTGGACCACTTTCACAATCACCACAAGATCCTAATAGGAGTCCTGTTGACAAAAGCAGACCTAACGAAAAAATCGAAGTAATTTTTTTCATAGTTTCTTTGTTTTTTATTGTGGTTATTATCATATTGAATTTTTTAGGTACTATAATCCAAGGCGCAAAGTTACATATATTTTATATATGAACAAAAAAATAAAGTCGATTTAACATTTTTTTGCATAATATCACCCCAAAAAACAGCGCCAAAAGGCCTTATACTTATTTTTTTTTGTAATTTTGTCGCCCGTATGAAGAATTTAGAATTAGATTTATTGACAGCCATCTCACCTATTGATGGACGTTATCGTGGAAAAACCGCTGAACTGGCGAACTACTTTTCCGAGTATGCTTTAATTAAATATAGGGTTCGGGTAGAAATAGAGTACTTCATTACTCTGTGCGAATTGCCCCTACCCCAACTCAAGGATTTTGACAAGTCGCTATTCCCAAATTTGCGAAACATTTATCTTGAATTCTCTGAAGAAGACGCTCAACGTGTCAAGGACATCGAAAAAGTAACAAATCATGATGTGAAGGCCGTAGAGTATTTCATCAAGGAGAAACTTGACGAAATGGAAAAGGGAGGTCTCGGAGAAGGGTATTTTGAGCACAGTCGCGAATTTATCCACTTCGGTTTGACATCACAGGATATCAACAACACATCTGTTCCCCTCTCTGTAAAAGATGCCCTGAACGAGGTATTCATCCCACAGGTAGAGGAATTAATAGCGCAATTACAGGAATATGCTGACGAATGGAAGGATGTTCCCATGCTTGCCAAGACACACGGGCAGCCAGCCTCCCCAACTCGTCTGGGAAAAGAAGTCATGGTCTTTGTTTACAGACTTACAGAACAGCTCAATGCTTTGAAGGCATGTAAGTTTACAGCAAAGTTCGGAGGTGCGACAGGCAACTACAACGCGCACCATGTGGCATATCCGGAATATGACTGGAAGGATTTTGGCAACAAATTCGTGGCAGAGAAATTAGGTTTGGAGCGCGAACAATATACTACCCAGATTTCAAACTATGATCACCTCGGAGGTGTTTTTGATGCTATACGCCGCATAAATACCATTATAATCGATCTTGACAGAGACTTCTGGATGTATATCTCTATGGAATATTTCAAACAGAAGATAAAAGCCGGCGAAGTAGGCTCAAGTGCTATGCCACACAAGGTAAATCCTATAGATTACGAAAACTCTGAAGGCAATCTTGGCATCGCAAATGCAATTCTGCAGTTCCTTGCGCAGAAATTGCCTGTAAGCCGTCTGCAACGCGACCTTACAGATTCTACAGTTCTCCGAAACATCGGAGTACCTCTCGGACATAGTGTCATCGCAATCCAGAGCACCCTCAAAGGCCTCCGCAAACTGATATTAAATCCTGAGGCCCTGCAGAAAGACCTCGATAACACATGGGCTGTCGTAGCAGAAGCCATACAGACTATTCTGCGTCGTGAGGCTTATCCTCACCCATACGAGGCTCTGAAGGCTCTGACTAGAACGAACAAACACATGGATGAAAATACTATTCACGAATTTATACAGACACTGGACGTCAGCGATGCCGTGAAGGCAGAGCTGATGGCAATTACACCAGGCAACTACACGGGAGTGTAGGATATAAAGTTTAAAGTTGATAGTTGAAAGATTAAAGACCAAAAATTAAAGATTAAAGATTTTCAAAGACTAACGTTTTAAAGAGATTTATTATAAAAATTTTATCAGATTATGGAAAAGAAGGAAAACATTCAGGATTCTAACGAACCTAGACAGCCTCGTCAGCGTGTACGCATCACGACAGCTAGACCCACTTACGGTGAAAGACCACAGTATGGAAGACCACAAGGACGTCCTCAGTATGGCGAGAGACCACAGCGTAGCGAACGTCCTCAATATGGTGAAAGGCCACAATATGGAGAGAGACCACAGTATGGTCGTCCTCAGCGTCCGCAATATGGCGAAAGACCTCAGTACGGAAGACCACAGGGGCGTCCACAATATGGTGAGAGACCACAGCGCAGCGATCGTCCACAATATGGCGAACATGCCGGATATGGACGTCCACAATATGGTAAGCCATCATACGGAAGGCCACAGGGTCGTCCACAGAACAGACAGGCCTACGATCCACAGGCAAAATACTCTATGAAGAAGAGAATAGAGTACAACGAAAGCCATATTGATCCAAATGCACCAATCCGTTTGAACAAATTCCTTGCTAATGCAGGTGTATGTAGCCGTCGTGAGGCTGATGATTTCATACATGCAGGTGTTGTTACCGTTAATGGAGAAGTGGTTACAGAACTTGGTACAAAAATCATGCGCAGTGATGTCGTAATGTTCCATGACCAGCCTGTAACACTTGAAAAGAAGGTTTACGTTCTTCTCAACAAACCAAAGGATTACGTTACGACTTCTGACGATCCACAACAGAGAAAAACTGTTATGGACCTAGTAAAGAATGCATGTCCGGAGCGTATCTATCCTGTCGGACGCCTTGACCGCAATACAACTGGCGTTCTTCTGCTGACAAACGACGGAGATATGGCTGCAAAGCTGACTCATCCACGTTTCCTGAAGAAGAAGGTTTATCATGTGGTACTCGACAAAAACGTAACCCTGCATGATATGCAGCAGATTGCCGACGGATTGGAATTGGAAGATGGTCCTATTAAGGTTGATGCAGTGGAATATGCACACCAGACCGACAAGAAACAAATCGGCATTGAGATACACTCAGGAAAGAACCGCATCGTTCGCCGTATTTTCGAGTCTCTCGGATACCGCGTAATAAAACTTGACCGCGTACAGTTCTGTGGTCTGACAAAAAAGAACCTTCGTCGCGGAGACTGGAGATTCCTTACAGAGAAAGAAGTTGACATGCTGCGCATGGGAGCTTTTGAATAAGTTTGTTTAAAAGGACAATAAGAAAATGATTCGTACAAAAGTTATAGATGCTCTTCAAAGCACAAATTACGATAAAGAAATATGTATAAAAGGATGGGTGCGCACTCATCGTTCCAGCAAAGCTGTAGATTTTATTGCAGTCAATGACGGCTCTACAATCAAGAACATACAGGTCGTTGTTGATGAAGGCGTTGTTGATACTGAAGTCCTGAAGCAGGTTACTACCGGCTCATGTGTATGTGTAGAGGGAAAACTCGTAAAGAGCCCTGCACAGGGACAGGCTTCCGAGATTCACTGCGAAAACCTTATCGTCTATGGTCTGTGTGGTGCCGACTACCCTATGCAGAAGAAAGGCCAGACCTTCGAGTATATGCGTCAGTATGCCCACATGCGCCTGCGCACCAATACCTTTGGTGCCGTAATGCGCATACGCCACAATATGGCTATGGCAATACACACATATTTCCATGAGCATGGATATTTCTATTTCCACACTCCGCTGATTACGGCAAGCGACTGTGAGGGAGCGGGCAACATGTTCCAGGTTACTACCAAGAACCTTTACGACCTGAAAAAGGACGAGGAAGGTAAGATAATCTATAATGACGATTTCTTCGGACAGCAGACATCCCTTACCGTATCAGGACAGCTCGAAGGTGAACTCGGAGCAACAGCACTGGGTGCCATATACACCTTCGGACCTACTTTCCGCGCTGAGAACTCCAACACTCCACGCCACCTTGCAGAGTTCTGGATGATAGAACCTGAAATAGCATTCATGGACCAGGAAGAACTGATGGATCTGGAGGAAGACTTCATCAAATACTGCGTAAAATGGGCTTTGGATAACTGTAAGGATGACCTTGAGTTCCTTAACAAGATGATTGACAAGGGACTGATAGAGCGTCTTGAGGGAATCCTTAAAGACGAGTTTGTACGCCTGCCTTACACAGAAGGTATCAGGATATTGCAAGAAGCGAAAGCTAACGGAAAGAAGTTTGAGTTCCCATGTGACTGGGGTGATGACCTCGCATCAGAACATGAGCGCTATCTTGTTGAGGAATATTTCAAGAAGCCTGTCATCATGACTGACTATCCTACTGCTATCAAGTCTTTCTACATGAAACAGAATGCAGCAACGGAAGACGGTGGTTCTGTAGGTTACAAAGGATGTGTGGCACCTGGCTCTACTATGCAGGGCACAGACGTGCTGTTCCCACAGATTGGCGAAATAATGGGTGGTTCCGTACGTGAGGAGGACTATGACAAGCTGATGGCCGAAATCAACAAGCGCCAGATGGACACAACACATCTGTGGTGGTATCTCGACACCCGCAAGTATGGTACATGTCCACACGCTGGTTTCGGATTGGGTTTTGAAAGACTCATTCTCTTCGTTACCGGTATGCAGAACATACGCGACGTGATACCATTCCCACGCACTCCTAACAACGCTGAATTCTGATTTCTTATTCTGTAAGACCCTGTCGGGAATGGATTTCGAGGACATCATAGGACAACACGAGATGATTGAGCGTCTTCGTGCGTTGGCAGACGAAAACCGCCTGCCACATGCCATGATGCTGTGTGGTCCTGACGGATGCGGCAAGATGGCGCTGGCTATAGCTCTCGCAAAATACATTCTCAACAAGGGGACCTATCAGGTGAAGGGCATCTCGCATCCAGACCTGCATTTCACCTTCCCTACCATAAAGCTCTCAAAATGGAACAGTGAATACAAACCCATCAGCGACGATTTCATAGAACAATGGAACGAATTGCTTGCTGATGGACCGTATTTTTCTTTGGCACAATGGATGGAGGCTATGCGGGCAGAACGTCAGCAGGCAGTCATCACCGTGGGAGAGGCAAACGAACTCATAAAGCGACTGATGATTAAGTCCAATCAGGGAGGATGGAAGATAAGTATCATCTGGCTACCCGAGCGTATGAATATCGAATGTGCCAACAAAATGCTGAAGCTTATCGAAGAACCGCCTACCCAGACACTCTTCATCCTCGTATGTCGCGAGCCGGAGAACCTGCTGGAGACAATACGGTCTCGTGTTCAGCGTTTTGACATAAAGCCGATAGCAACAGATGACATCCGACAGGCACTGATAAAACAACGGGGGTTGGAACAGGAAGATGCGGAGAGAGTGGCACGTCTTTCCAACGGAAACTGGCTGACAGCTCTGGAGGAGTTAAATGCAGGCAATGAGAACCAGATATTCTTCAAGTCTTTCGTAGAACTCATGCGTCTGGCTTATATGAAAGATGTGAAGGGGCTGAAACGCTGGTCTGAGAATTCGTCCACCCTCGGACGTGAGGAGCAAAAGCGCCTGCTGACATATTTCCTCCGCATGGTTCGGGAAGCCTTCATGTATAACTTCAGACAGGCAGAACTGAACTATATGACCTCCGACGAAGAACAGTTCTGCACAAAATTTGCACGATTTGTCAATGAGGGAAACGTTCTGGGGTTCCAGAAACTATATCAGACGGCTATACGTGACATCGGACAAAATGCCAATGCCAAAATGGTTTTCTTTGACATTACCATGAAGGTAGCCGTTTTACTACATACAACATAAACTGAATATGGATAAGAAGATAGAACAAGGTTGGGCTTGGGGCACCCTCCCCTGCGGCAGAGGACTCTGCGCAAAAGGTGTTGGACGTTCTGACCACCAACTCAACACATATGACTGGCTTGCTGATATTCCTGGCAATAACGAGTCAACGGATTTGGTAGAAGTGCAATTCAAGAATACTCGCAAGGGATATTATCATAATGTCAATGGTCTCGACCTTAAAAAGGGCGACTGGGTGGCAGTAGAAGCCAATCCGGGTCATGATATCGGTATTGTCACCCTGACAGGACGCCTGGTGGCTTTGCAGGTGAAGAAGGCAAATCTCAAATCACCTGATGAGATTCGCAAGATTTACAGAATAGCCAAAGACTCTGATATGCAGACCTATCAGGAGGCAAAGAGTCGCGAGCAGGACACTATGATTGAGAGCCGTCAGATAGCCAAGGGATTGGGTCTTGACATGAAGATTGGCGATGTCGAATATCAGGGAGATGGTAACAAGGCCATCTTCTACTACATAGCTGACGAACGTGTTGACTTCCGACAACTCATCAAAGACCTGGCTGCAAAGTTCCACGTGCGCATCGAGATGAAACAGATTGGAGCACGTCAGGAGGCTGGACGCATCGGAGGAACAGGACCTTGCGGCAGGGAATTGTGTTGTGCTACGTGGATGACACATTTCTCCAGTGTCGGCACTACGGCAGCACGCATACAGGACATCTCACCTAATCCGCAGAAACTTGCAGGAATGTGTGCAAAACTGAAGTGCTGCATGAACTACGAAATTGACAGTTATATGGAAGCAAGCAAAAAGCTTCCTAACCGTGAGGAAATACTCCAGACACTAGATAATGACTATTATTTCTTCAAGCAGGATATTCTTGCAGGACTTATCACATATTCCACCGACAAGAAAAACCCTGCCAATCTGGAGACTATTACGGCGGAGCGTGCCAATGCTATCATTGCAATGAACAAAGAGGGCAAAAAGCCACTGTCATTGTTGGAGGACGGCAAAGCCAAAGAGCCACAGAAGCCAAAGGACATGCTCAATGACAACGACATAACACGCTTCGACAGCGCAAAAAAGAAGAAAAAGAAGAAAAAATCACATCGTGAAGAAAAGCCGCAGGAGGGCAACCAATGAATTCTGTTAAGAGAGCGAAGCAATACTCCTTATATGTCACATTAGCACTCACACTCCTTCTTTCATGTCAGAACCCAAACGTTCTGTTGCATGAATTTGATGCTGTTGATAGCGAGAACTGGAATATCAGCGATGCAAAGCATTTTGAGATAGATTCTGTACCAGCCAGCGGCCATTACGAAACAACGTTGGAGTTCCGCACTAATGCCAACTACCCCTATCGTAATATCTCAATCCAGATGACACAGTCTCTCCGCAACAGGAATAAGGACATCACAAAGACACTGGCATACGATATAGTCGACAAAAACGGCAAGAACAACGGAGAAGGCATCACATACTTCACCCATCAGGTTCCCTTCTGCACTATGGACATACAGCAAGGCGACACCGTTGACATCTCCATAAGGCACAACATGCAAGACAACATCCTGCCAGGCATTACCGACGTCGGAGTCCTGATAGAAAAATATTAACTCTTAACTTTTAACTCTTAACTTCGTGTCAGCACAACTTCTTTGGGTTGATGATGAAATAGAACACCTTCACGCCCACATTCTCTTTCTCGAAAAAAAAGGTTATGACGTCTCCGTTGCCAGCAACGGAATAGATGCCATAGAGCAGTGTCTGCAACATACCTTCGACCTCATCCTTCTTGACGAGATGATGCCAGGTCTAACAGGACTTGAGACGCTGCAACGCATAAAGGAGATACAGCCTCAGACGCCAGTCGTGATGGTGACAAAGAGTGAAGAGGAAGACATCATGGATCAGGCCATCGGCAAATCCATTTCCGACTACTTGATAAAGCCCGTCAATCCTATGCAGATACTGCTGACACTGAAGAAGCATGTCCACCAACGGGACATCGTGACAGAGATAGTACAGCAGGACTACCAGCAGTCCTTTCAGGATATCTCCCTGCAGATACAGAATTGCAAATCCTTCGACGATTGGCAGGAGGTATATAAACGCCTCGTAAGGTGGGAACTCGACATTGCCCGCACCGGTAGCAATATGACGGAGATGCTCGCCATGCAGAAAGAGGAGGCAAACACCGATTTCGCAAAATTCATCAAGAAAAACTATCTCAGGTGGATGGACGATTCTGATGACAAACCGCTAATGTCAAACCGTATAATGCCTGATATCATCTTCCCTGCCTTGAACAAAGGTGAGAAGGTCTTCTTCATCGTCATCGACAACTTCCGCTATGACCAGTGGCGCATACTGGCAGAGGAAATCGGAGACATGTTTGATATTGACGAACGCCTCTATTGCTCCATCCTTCCTACTGCCACACAATATGCCCGCAACGCCATCTTCTCAGGACTGATGCCGACACAGATAGCAGAGATGTTCCCCGACCTGTGGGTTGATGAAGATGAGGAAGAGGGAAAGAACATCAACGAGTCGCCCCTCATCCAGACGCAACTGCAGCGCTACAGGCGCAAAGAGACATTCTCATACCATAAGATTATCGACAGTACGGGAACGGAGAAACTGATGAATCAGTTCAAGAATCTCAAGAACTATGACCTCAATGTCATCGTCATCAATTTTATCGACATTCTCTCGCACGCGCGCACGGAATCCAAGATGGTACGCGAGCTGGCTAACAATGAGGCCGCCTACCGCAGCATCACACTGTCTTGGTTCCGCCACGGAGCAATGCGTGAACTCCTTGAGGCACTGGCGCAGACAGACTATCGCATCATCATCACCACCGACCACGGTTCCATACGATGCAGCAAACCCGTAAAGATTATCGGTGACAGGAATACCAATACCAATCTGCGATACAAGTTCGGTAAGAACCTCAACTGCTCTTCCAAAGACACTTTCGTTATCACAGATCCACGAAAGGCCCACCTGCCGGCACCAAATATCTCCACGACATACCACTTCGTCACAGGAAATGACTTCTTTGCATATCCCAACAACTACAATTATTACGTGCAGTATTACAAAGACACCTTCCAGCACGGAGGAATCTCAATGGAAGAGATGATAATACCGCTAATAAGCATGAAAGGACGAAAGAAATGAATATAATAATTAAGGATATAGAGCATATTCGTGAGGCTGCCCGTGAATTCATAGAATACTTCCACGATTGCTTCGCAGACAAAAATGCCGTAAAATGTTTCGCTTTCTACGCCCCCATGGGAGCCGGTAAGACAACGTTTATCAAAGCCATCTGCGAAGAACTCGGCAGCGAAGATGTCATCACCTCCCCCACCTTCGCAATCGTCAACGAATATACCCTAAACTCTCAACTCTCAACTCTAAACTTTCAACTAATTTACCATTTCGACCTTTATCGCATCAAGAAGCAGGAAGAACTCTATGACATCGGTGCTGATGACTATTTCTATTCCGGTTCCCCATGTTTCATCGAATGGCCAGAAATGGCAGAGTCCGCCCTACCCGATGAGACGATAAAAATCACCATCACCCCCCAAAACGACGGCTGCAGGATAGTATCCGTAATGGAATAATGAAATAAAGAAATAGACGGAGGCTGCATCATTTGTAGTCTTCAATTGGGAAATCAACAAATCAACATCAAAATTGCAATATATAACTTGACACTTATCAACATATATATTGGAATTTGATTATTTTTTCCATTTTTTTCATTTAAAATTTGGTCAGTTGTAAAAAAAATCATACCTTTGCATCCGCTTTCCCGAAAAACGGGGTATGAAAAGCAGAGCGATATTTGATATATTTTACATAAACAGAAATTGTAGTAGTACAAGAAGCAAGGTGTATGGACTTTACCGGACTCTTAATCTGTTGTCCGTGTTAT
>CADCAX010000043.1 GCA_902799455.1 uncultured Prevotellaceae bacterium | reverse complement strand
CTGGTAGATTCAGAGCATGTAATCAATAAGATGCTGAAGTCTGGCAAGAGTATGTTGTGCGAAGGTGCTCAGGGTACTATGTTGGATGTTGACTTCGGTTCTTATCCTTTCGTAACCTCAAGCAACACTATCTGTGCTGGTGCCTGCACAGGTTTGGGACTGGGTCCTAACAAGATTGGTGAGGTATATGGTATTATGAAGGCATACTGTACTCGTGTTGGTGCAGGACCATTCCCAACAGAACTTTTTGACGAGACAGGACAGAAGATGCGTGATATAGGTCACGAATATGGTGCTGTAACAGGTCGTGAGCGTCGTTGCGGATGGATAGACCTTGTTGCTCTGCGCTATTCTATCATGGTGAATGGTGTTACAAAGCTTATCATGATGAAGAGTGATGTGCTTGACACATTCCCAACTATCAAGGCTTGTGTGGCTTACAAGGTAAATGGTGTTGAGACTCCTGATTTCCCTTACAGCATTGATGAGGGTATAGAGCCTGTTTATAAAGAGCTGAAGGGTTGGCAGACAGATATGACAAAATATACCTCTGAGGACCAGTTCCCACAGGAATTCAAGGATTACATCAAATTCCTCGAGGAGCAACTCGAAACTCCTATCACCATCATCTCAATAGGACCAGACAGAGAACAAACAATAGAAAGAAAGTAAATGGCACAAAAACCAAGTATTCCAAAGGGAACCAGAGATTTTGGTTCCCTTGAGATGTCTAAACGAAACTATATTTTCAACACTATTCGTGGTGTCTTTGAACTCTACGGCTTTCGCCAGATTGAAACACCAGCAATGGAGAACCTCTCCACATTGATGGGAAAGTATGGTGAAGAAGGCGATAAACTGCTGTTTAAGATTCTCAATAGTGGCGATTTCCTGCATGGAATGACACCAGACGAGGTTGCTTCTACAAGCACCTTGAAACTCGCAACAAAATTCTGCGAGAAAGGTCTGCGTTATGACCTTACTGTGCCCTTCGCACGTTATGTGGTGCAGCACAGAGAAGAACTGCAGCTACCTTTCCGTCGCTACCAGATACAGCCAGTGTGGAGAGCTGACAAGCCACAGAAAGGACGCTATCGTGAGTTCTATCAATGCGACGTTGATGTGGTTGGTTCTGACTCTTTGCTGAATGAGGTAGATCTGATGCAGATTACTGATACCATCTTCTCACGTTTCGGAGTAAGGGTGATTATCAAAATCAACAACAGAAAGATTCTCACAGGTATTGCTGAAGCTATAGGAGAGGCAGACAAGATTATCGACATCACTGTTGCTATCGACAAACTTGACAAGATAGGTATTGATGCTGTCAATGAGGAATTGCGTAACGACGGCATCTCAGAAGAGGCAATAGCAAAGCTGCAACCTATCATAAATCTGCAGGGAACAAATGCCCAGAAACTCGATACTATAGCAGAGGTGTTGAAAGACTCTGAGGTAGGACAGAAAGGTGTTGAGGAATTGCGTTTCATACTCAATACCTGTGATGGCATCTTGAAGAACGAACTGCAGTTAGACCTCACCTTGGCGCGTGGACTGAACTATTATACTGGTGCCATCTTTGAAGTAAAGGCTGCTGATGTGCAGATAGGTTCTATTACTGGTGGCGGACGCTATGATAACCTTACTGGTATTTTTGGTTTACCAGGACTCTCTGGTGTAGGAATATCATTTGGTGCAGACCGCATATATGACGTACTCAATCAGCTTGACCTGTATCCTCAGGAGGCTATAAATGGCACACAACTGTTGTTTATCAACTTTGGCGAGAAAGAAGCTGCTTACTGCTTACCTATTGCAAAGTCTTGTCGTGAAGCAGGCATTCGTACAGAGGTGTATGCTGATAGCGTAAAGATGAAGAAGCAGATGAGCTATGCCAATGCCCTAAATATTCCTTTCGTAGCTCTCGTAGGAGAAAACGAAATGGCAGAGGGAAAGGTGATGCTGAAGAATATGACAACAGGCGAACAGAAACTTGTAACACCTGAGGAGCTGATAGAATGGATTTAAAGGATGTCTCTTTCCTAAACCTGATGCAATGTCGCATCTTCAACGTGCTTATCATAGCCAATCCCTATGATGCCTTTATGTTGGAAGATGACGGACGTGTTGACGAGAAGATTTTCTCGGAATATATGCAGCTGGGCTTGCGCTATCCCCCTTCCTTCACACAGGTATGTACGATAGAAGAAGCCTCAGATGCCATCAACAAACAACACTACGACCTCATCATCTGTATGCCAGGTAATGCTGACAATGATGCTTTTGATGTAGCGAGGGCAGCGAAAGAGATAACTCCAGATACACCATGTGTCGTATTGACACCATTCTCACATGGCATAAGTCGAAGAATGGAGAATCTGAATCTCTCTATCTTTGATTATGTCTTTTGTTGGTTGGGAAATACAGAACTGATTCTCTCAATCATCAAGCTTATAGAGGACAAGATGAATGTGGAGAACGATACACAGGAAGCGGGTGTGAAATGCCTGCTGCTTGTGGAGGATAATATCCGCTTCTATTCATCTATATTGCCTCACCTTTATAAGTATATCCTTACACAAAGTCTTAACTTTGCTACTGAGGCCCTTACTATGACAGCAGAAATGCTTCGCATGAGAGGACGTCCAAAGGTGCTTCTGGCCAGAAACTATGAAGAGGCGTGGGATATCTATTCTCACTATAAGGAACACATGCTCGGAGTTATTTCCGACTGTCGCTTCCCCAAAAATGGTGAGATAGACCCTATGGCTGGAATGAAATTCCTCAATGCTGTTCGTGAGGCAGACGAATATCTGCCACTCATCATGGAGACGTCAGAGGATATAGAAAAGTTGCAGGCAGAAAATCCAGAACTGAGGGTTCACTATGTAGATAAGAACTCAAAGAAACTTGATGTGGATCTTCATAACCTTCTTGCCAGCCATTTTGGCTTTGGAGACTTCCGATTCCGTAATCCCAAGACAAAGGAGGTGGTGTTGAAAGTGAGGAACCTGAAAGAACTGCAGGACAATATTCTCACTATTCCGTCAGATTCTCTAGAACTCCATGTCAGACGCAACCATATCTCAAGATGGCTGGCGGCACGTGCTATATTCCCAGTGTCAGAATTTCTGAAGAATATAACATGGCATAAATATCCTGATGTTGAGGCACATCGTCAGTTTATCTTTGATGCTATCGTGGCATATCGCCACATGAAGAACTTAGGTGTCGTGGCAGTATTCAATAAAGACCGCTTTGATTCCTACTCACATTTTGCACGTATTGGAGATGGTTCGCTTGGAGGAAAGGGACGCGGCCTTGCTTTTCTGGACAATATCATAAAGAAACACGAAGAGCTCCATCAGCACGACAATATGAAGGTGATGATACCTAAGACAGTCGTGTTGTGTACAGATATCTTTGATCAGTTTATGACAAAAAACCACCTGTGGGAGATAGCCCTTTCTGATATATCTGATGAGGAAATATTACAGGCATTCCTGCAGGCAGAACTACCTGATTCGTTACATGATGACCTGGACCGCCTTATAGAAGCAACACATAAGCCCCTTGCTGCACGTTCGTCATCATTGTTGGAGGATAGCCATTACCAGCCTTTCGCTGGCATATACAGCACCTATATGATACCATATAGCGACAATAGAGAAGAGATGTTGAAAAACCTCTCGAAATCTATAAAGAGTGTATATGCTTCTGTATATTATCATGATTCAAAAGTGTATATGTCGGCTACCCAGAATGTCATTGACCAAGAGAAGATGGCAGTGATAATTCAGGAGGTTGTAGGACAGCAGTATGGCAATTATTATTACCCCAATATCTCTGGCGTTCTGCGTTCCATAAACTACTATCCGGTAGGCGAGGAGAAACCTGAAGAGGGTATTGCCTCACTTGCTCTCGGATTAGGTAAATATATTGTTGACGGAGGTCAGACGCTTCGTGTGTGTCCTGCTCATCCTACTCAGGTGATGCAGCTGTCGGAAATGGAGATAGCGCTACGTCAAACTCAGACATCATTCCTATGTCTTGAGAATAGGCAACAGGAAGAGAATGCGGATGTTAATGAAACTGTTGACCACACTCTCAACTTCCAAACAAATGACGGCTTCAATATCTCTCGCAGAATGGTAAGCGATGCTGCAGCAGATGGTTCGCTACAGTTTATTGCTTCCACCTTCGACCCGGTGGATAATATCATCCGCCCTGGGGTTTATGAGGGAGGTAGAAAGATAATATCTCTTGCTGGAGTATTGGAGGCAGATGTGTTCCCTTTGGCAGATATAATGCAGAAATCCCTGCAACTTGGTGCAGAAGAGATGCGTCGCCCTGTAGAAATAGAGGTGGCATGTAATCTGCATGATGACAGAACGGCAACATTCTATCTGCTACAGATTCGTCCGATAGTAGATAGTAAGCAGGAACTGAATGAAGACCTGCTCTCGATACCTGATGAAGATTGTATCCTGCGTTCACACAACTCTTTGGGACACGGGATTGTAGAAGGATTGGAGGATATAGTGTATGTAAAAATGCCTGATGATGGTACTCTGCCTTTAGGGGCAACGGCATTATCCATTCAGGATGAGATAGATCAGATAAATGACGGATTCCTCGAAAGGGGAGAGAGTTATGTCCTCGTAGGTCCTGGACGTTGGGGCAGCTCTGACGAATGGTTGGGAGTTCCTGTGAAGTGGCCTAATATTTCAGGAGCAAAACTGATAGTGGAAGAACTGTTGCCAAACAAATATATAGACCCATCACAGGGTACGCATTTCTTCCAAAACCTGACATCATTGGGTGTGGGATATTTTACTGTTGACTTGCTCAGCAGAGAATACTTCGACAGCCTTCCTGCCGTAAAGGAGACAAAGAATGTCAGACACATAAAACTTCCAAAACCTGCTACCTTGAAGATGGACGGCATGAAGGGGGAGGGAGTGCTGCTCTTTTAAAGTTAAAAGTTAAAAGATAAGAGTTAAAAGTTATACTTTAGGATGAATTTTCAGAGAACACAATTACTTCTTGGTGAGGACTTCCTTCAATATGCGCAGAAAGTGCGCATAATCCTTTTCGGAGTAGGAGGGGTGGGATCTTGGTGTGCTGAGAGTCTTGTGCGTTCTGGAATAACAAATCTGACGATTGTAGATGATGACGTGATAAGTCCTACGAATATCAACAGACAACTGATGGCAACATCTTCTACTATAGGACAGCTCAAGGTAGAGGTGATGCGTAAGCGATTGCTTGATATTAATCCAGAGGCTTCCATAACAGCATTGAGTGAGAGATATACCCCGGGTAATGCTGAAAAGTTTAATCTTCAGGAATATGACTATATCATAGACTGTATAGACTCCCTAAAAGATAAGCTACACCTTATTCTATATGCCAATTCTCTACCAGCTCGTGATGATGCTGCAGAACCAACATATCCTGTATTCTTCTCTTCTATGGGAGCAGCTCTTCATATAGACCCGACAGCTGTAAGGGTGGCTGATTTCTGGAAGGTGCGCAATGACCCTTTTGGAGCTTTGCTTCGGAAACGACTGCGTCAGGCAAAATCTTTTCCTAAAAGACACTTTCTATGTGTATATAGCGAAGAATTACCACTTGAGAACCTTGGAGAAGCAGACGAGACCTGTTCATACAAGGCTGTCATCAATGGCAGTCTGGCACATATAACAGGAATTTTTGGATTTACCCTTGCAGGATTGGTCCTCGATGATTTAAGAAAAAAACAGAAGCCCTTAAGCATATGAATTACGACAAATCTTTTGTCCTTACAGACACAAACACGATCAAATACTGTTATCCACAGGCACAGGAACATCTGGAACGACTCAGTAATGTTCCTTGTACTGTCATAACTATCGGAGCTTCCGATATGGAGAAGAATCTTTCTTCTGTCACTCACGTATGGGAATCACTTCAACAAGGTGGTGCCACACGTCATTCTCTGCTCATCAATCTTGGTGGCGGAATGGTGACAGACCTGGGAGGCTTTGCTGCCTCAACATTTAAAAGAGGTATCAACTTCATTAATATTCCTACCACACTGCTTTCTATGGTAGATGCTTCAGTTGGTGGAAAAACAGGTTTTAATTTTGGAGGGCTGAAAAATGAGATAGGTGTCTTTAATGACCCCAAAGAGGTGATTCTTGATACCTCTTTTCTGAAAACCCTTGATCAAACAAATATCTGTTCTGGATATGCAGAAATGCTGAAACATGGACTCATTAATCGCGAGGGTGACAAGATGTGGAATGAACTTGTTGCCTTTGATATTCTTAAGCCTGATTTGCAACAGTTGCAGAGAATGGTCCACGAGAGTGTAGAGGTAAAGAAACGTATCGTAGAAGAAGACCCTCATGAGCACGGAATCCGTAAGGCTCTCAATCTCGGACATACTATAGGACATGCTTTTGAGTCGTGGGCTATGAAACATCCAGAAAGATTGTTATCAGGACCGTTGCTTCATGGATACGCTGTCGCATTTGGTATGATAGCAGAGTTGTATCTTGCTTTTATAAAATGTAACTTCCCACAATCTGTTATGCGTCAATGTGTCACATACATTCGTGATGTATATGGTACATTACCTATTACGTGTAATGATTATCCGGAGCTGTTGGAACTGATGACCCACGATAAGAAGAATATCGCAGGTACCATAAACTTCACTCTTCTTGGAAATATTGGAGATATCCTCATCAACCAGACTGCTACAAAGGAGGAGATAGAGGAGGCTCTCGACTTCTTCAGGGAAGGATAAATACTCCTTCCCCAGAAAGCCGTTATAACTTTACGTTCGACAAATCTACGAGTTGGTTTACTATTGCATAAATAGTCAGACCGGCAGCTGTGTGTATCTGCAGTTTCTTGGCTATATTGCGTCTGTGAGTCATTACCGTATTGGGGGCAATGAACAGCTTATCTGCGATTTCTTTGTTTGTCAGTCCTTGTACAACTCCTACTATTACATCTTTCTCACGGTCAGAAAGTATCTCACCATTATCAGTAGTTTGTTCTATAATGTTACTGATAGGGTTATCAATATTCTTAAGGATAGCTCTCTTCTTTTCTTCCAGATGCTTTACTGCTGGCATGAATATCATATCCTCCACATTGGTATGAAGGGCAAGCCACTCTTCAAGGTTATAGATATCGTAAAGTGTTGCTGTCAACAGATGGTTGCTCTTTGAATCGGAGGGCAAATATTTTATTATAATACTCTTCAGCTCCTTAATCTTCTCACCTGTTTGTGCATGGTGCTTTGAGAATGTCTCTATATCATAATTCTCCTTGATGTTTCCATGCAGAAGTTTGTCAACATAAGGGAACAGATTTGCTTCTTCCGACTTCATGTGGTGTTTTATGAAACTGGCATAGTCATCGAAAATCTTCATTATGAGTTTTCCCAGTTTATTGTTGTCATCAAGGGCCTCAATAAGTTCCTTCCTGATGAAAGGCAACTGGAAATCAAGATAATAGTTGTGAGCTGCTTTCAGGTAGTTGAGCAAGGTCTGTATATCAAGAAGAGGAATGTCATCGTGAGAATGATAACCGTTTATTGTAAGGTTTACAATGGCGAGAAAAGTAAAAGTGTCAACATTCTGCTCTTCGCACACTTCACGTACCGTCTTGTTGCCAAATCCTAAACTGATGCCAAATGATGAAAGATTTTGCAATACAGTATAATTGTCTCGGATGAGAGAAATCATCTGATCATTGGCTTCATACATTTTTATATTCTTCATAATAGGATATATTCTTGTGTCGTGTTAAAATTATTTCTTCTTTAGTTTTGCGAATTTCAGTAACAGTTTCTTTGTTCCCGAATAAGTGAATTCCACTATTGCTTTTGCGCTTTCTCCTGTTCCCTCTATGGCAGTTATTACTCCTTCTCCGAAGCGTTCGTGTATCACCTGATCACCGGCATTGAAAATAACACTATTATTGTTTGTCGCAGGTGTTGGGGAACTATTTGTCACAGTTCTTTGAGAGACCTGTGGTTGAGTAGTGCTGACATGTCTGAAAGAAGGTGCTGGGCGCTCTATAGGCCTGAAGTTTCGTGGTGTTGTATATGTTGTAGGCTGTCGCCTTTCACTATAACTTGTTTTCCTGCTATATCCTCCGATGTCGAGCAGGTCTCTGTCTATATCTCTGAGGAATCGGCTTGGGGTGCAGAATTCCATCTTACCATAACGATAGCGCATATTGGCGTATGTCAGGAAACAATATTTCTCAGCTCGTGTGATGGCAACATATAGAAGCCTACGTTCTTCTTCCAATCTGCGTTGTGAATCTGTTGACTGTGGAGAAGGGAATATGTCTTCTTCCATTCCTACTACATATACACAAGGGAATTCCAATCCTTTGGCACTATGTATTGTCATCAGTTTTACGCTTGCCTTATTCTGCTGTTCTATATCTCTGTCTGTCAGCAATGCCACATCTTTCAGAAATTCCATCATATCCGTTGGCTCACCTTCCTCTTCGCGGGTTTCTACAAATTCCCTCAATGAATTGATGAATTCCTCCAAGTTTTCTTGCTTTGACAGATATTCTGGTTCTGTGCTGGAATAGATATCGTCATATATTCCTGCCTGACGAATTACATCCTTTCCCAACGTAAAAGCATCCACCTTATAGAGATTCTCGTGCATAGAAGAGATAAAGTGGCAGAAGTCTGCACACTTAGGAACCTCTATTGCTGCTTTCCATAAAGAGATACCTCTTTCCTGAGCATCGGCACTTATTCTGCTTACTGTAGTATTTCCGATACCACGAGTAGGGTAGTTGATGATTCTCTTAAACGCTTCCTCATCGTCAGGATTGGCGATAAGTCTGAGGTAAGCAACTACATCCTTTATCTCCTTGCGCTGGTAGAAGCTCTGTCCACCATATATCTGGAAATCGATACCATTTCTACGCAATTCTTCCTCAAACGGACGGCTTTGGGCATTGGTGCGATAAAGTATGGCAAAGTCATCATACGACAATCCTTCATTGACCCTGCGTTTGATGTCACCAGTAATGAAAGAAGCCTCCTCTCTGTCTGATGACAGTTCCTTGAGCTTTATCTTTTCGCCTTCTTCATTGCGTGAATAGACGTCTTTGTCTATCTGTTTGATATTCTTATGGATGAGGCTGTTAGCAGCTTTTACGATACACTGGGTAGAGCGGTAGTTCTGCTCCAACTTGAAAAGTTTTGTTCCTGCGAATAGTTTTTGGAAGTTCAGAATGTTGTCGATTCTTGCACCTCGGAAAGCATATATACTTTGTGCATCATCACCCACAACGCATATCTTTCCATCTTTCACAAGTTGCAGAAGTATCTGCTGCTGTATGTAGTTAGTGTCCTGATACTCATCGACGAGAATGAATTTGTATTGTGACTGATATTTCTCTCGGATGTCAGGATGTTGGGCAAAGAGTTGATGAGTATTCAGCAGCAGGTCGTCAAAGTCCATAGCATTACTCTTCCTGCATCTTGCTTGATATTCTGTAAAGATGGCAGTAAGGTCATTTGTCTCTTTGTCGGTATTTCCTATAATCCGGTATGATATTGCTGTGCTGTTTTTGGCTCCTGAGATACGCTTCATGACGTCTCCTGGACGATAGGTCTTTTCATCAAGTTTCATCTCCTTGATGATAGTGCGGCACAAAGATTTTGAATCAGCCTCGTCATATATTGTAAAGTCTGCTGTATACCCCAAAGTCTCAGCTTCCACTCTCAGGATGTGTGAGAAGATAGAGTGGAAAGTACCCATTCTCAGGTACCTCACATACTCTTCTCCTACGAGATGTGAAATACGCTCTTTCATCTCACGGGCTGCCTTGTTGGTAAACGTGAGAGCCATTATCTCCCAAGGTTTCAGTCCTGCATGTGCTATGAGATATGCTATCTTGTATGTGAGAACACGCGTCTTACCCGATCCGGCACCGGCAATCACCAGTGACGGACCGTCTATATATTCTACTGCAGCTTTTTGGCTATCATTCAGTCCACTTAACATATTTCATCTGTCGAAGGATAAATGCTTGTCTCTTATGCATATAAGAAGAGGGCTCCTTACTTGAAAACTTACGCGGATTGGGCAGGGTAGCAGCTATCAGGGCGCAGTCCCGTCTGGTCAGTTCTTTTGCTGTCTTTCCGTGGAAGTTATATTGCGCACATGCATCGACACCATAAATATTTTCTCCCATCTCGATAGAATTCAGGTAAACCTCCATGATACGTTCCTTACCCCAGATAAATTCTATCAAGGTTGTGAAATATACCTCCAGTCCTTTTCTAACCCATGAGCGTCCGGGCCACAAGAACACATTTTTTGCTGTCTGCTGTGAGATGGTTGAGGCTCCATACTTGTTGCGACCAGCCTTCTTGTTGCGTTTTACTGCAGACTGTATGGCATCGAAGTCAAAGCCATGATGGGTAAGGAAACGTTGGTCCTCACTTGCCATTACTGCCACAGGCATCTCAGGTGAGATGTTTTGTATGGACACCCAGTTGTGGTGCCACAAACTGTGAGTCTTTACCGACTGGATAACCATCAGAGGTGTTACCCAAACAGGAAAGACCTTATAAAAAACTACCGCAAGGAGAGTAGAAGCAAAGAACGCTGCTACTATCCCTGCGAGAATGTTTCGTAAGAATTTCATGCCCAAAGGCTTACTTTTTTGTTGTTTTTGGGGGAATGGTAAATTCTTTTTATTGCTTGCTCTGTGCCTCAGCCTCCTTAATCATCTGCTCAGAAGCGTACAGATAAATCTCTACACGGCGGTTCTGCTGACGGCCAGCCTCTGTGTCGTTGCTTGCAACAGGATTGCTTGAACCGAAGCCCTGAACGTTCTTCAACTGAGCATAAGGCACGCCATTCTGTGTCAGGTAGTTGGCAACTGACTGTGCACGATTGAGTGACAATGGGTTGTTAATCTTGTCAGTACCAGTATTGTCAGTATAACCCTTAATATCAATTGAAACATCGCTGTTCTGTCTCATGATGTTTGCCAGATTATTCAGTTCTATCTTACTGTTATCGTTCAGTTCATACTTGTTTGTAGCGAAGAGAATACCGCTGTTGAAGGTAACCTTAACTGCTGTCAGTCCGTTGTTGTCCTTTACAGTCTCAACCTGTGCATCCTGCAATTCCTTCTGAGCTTGCTTCTTAACCTTGTCCATGCGATTGCCGATGATGGCACCTGTTCCAGCACCAACTGCTGCACCAATTGCAGTACCTATTCCAGCATTACCTGCTATGCCACCGATGATAGCACCGAGGGCTGCTCCGCCGCCAGTTCCGACAATGGCACCCTGGCCAGTCTTACTCATGTTATTCCATGTGCTACAACTTGAGAATACAACACACAAGCCCATTAAGAGAGCTACAATCTTTATCTTTTTCATAATAATTAGTGTTAAATATACATCTTTTTAATTAAAATCTTTTGCAAAGGTAGAAAAAAAAATGTACCTTTGCAACAAATTTGATTTTTTAACACAAAAATATATTAAAATTAACAAGAAAAATGGAAAAGAGTGCATTACAGATTGCTCGTGCCGCTTATCAGCCAAAGTTACCAAAGGCTCTGCGTGGAGCATTGAAGGCTGTAGAGGGTGCCCCAACGCAGTCAGTAGCAGATCAGGAAGAGGTAAAAAAACTCTTCCCAAACACATATGGCATGCCATATCTGAAGTTTGAACCAGTAGAAGGTGCTATGCAGACAGCACAGATGAATGTTGGAGTTATCCTCTCAGGTGGTCAGGCTCCTGGTGGCCATAACGTTATTTCTGGTCTGTTTGATGGTATCAAGAAGTTGAATCCTGCTAACAAACTCTATGGCTTCATCCTGGGTCCTGGTGGCCTTGTTGACCATAAGTACAAAGAGTTGACAGCTGACATTATTGACGAATATCGTAATACTGGTGGTTTTGATATCATTGGTTCTGGTCGTACGAAGCTCGAGAAGAAGGAGCAGTTTGATAAGGGTTTGGAGATTCTTAAGGAACTCAACATCAAGGCTCTTGTTATCATTGGTGGTGATGACTCTAACACTAATGCATGCGTTCTTGCAGAGTATTACAAGTCTATCAATGCTGGTGTTCAGGTAATCGGTTGCCCTAAGACTATTGATGGTGATCTGAAGAACTCTGAGATTGAGACTTCTTTCGGTTTCGATACAGCAACAAAGGTATATTCTGAGGTTATCGGTAACATTATGCGTGACTGTAACTCAGCACAGAAGTATTGGCACTTCATTAAGCTGATGGGTCGCTCTGCTTCTCACGTTACTTTGGAGTGTGCTCTGCAGACTCGTCCAAACATTACCCTCATCGGTGAGGAGGTAGAGGCTAAGAATATGTCTCTTGACGAGGTTGTAACATATATGGCAAAGATTGTTGCTGCTCGTGCTGAGAAGGGAATGAACTATGGTGTTGCCCTCATCCCAGAAGGCATCATTGAGTTTATCCCAGCTATCAAGAAACTTATTTCAGAGTTGAATGACCTTCTTGCAAAGCCTGAGGCACAGGGTCTCGACAAGAGAGGCGCTATGGCATTTGTGAAGGAAAATCTTTCAAAGGACAATCTTGCTATATTTGAGTCTCTGCCAGTAGGTGTAGCTCGTCAGTTGGCTCTCGATCGTGACCCACACGGAAACGTACAGGTATCAGCCATCGAGACAGAGAAACTGCTTGCTGAGATGGTAGCAGTAAAACTTGACCAGTGGAAGAAAGAAGGTAAGTTTAATGGTAAGTTCAGCACTCTGACACACTTCTTTGGTTACGAAGGACGTTGTGCTGCACCATCAAACTTCGATGCTGACTATTGCTATTCTCTTGGCTTCAATGCTTCAATGCTTATGGCTGCAGGCAAGACAGGCTATATGTCTTCAGTAACAAAGACAAACCGTCCTATCGATGAATGGCAGGCTGGTGGTATTCCTATCACAATGATGATGAATATGGAGAAGCGTAACGGTGAGATGAAGCCTGTTATCCGTAAGGCACTTGTAGAGCTTGACGGTAAGCCATTCCAGTACTTCACATCACAGCGTGAAGTATGGGCAAAGGATACATGCTTCTGCTATCCTGGTCCAATCCAGTACTTTGGTCCTTCAGAGGTATGCGATCAGCCTACAAAGACTCTGAAGTTAGAACTCGATTAATTGATTGATTTATCACAGATTCTATAGAAAATACCCTCGGAAGCCACATAGTAAATGGTGGTGGATGGGGGTATTTCTTATTCTCGCTGCCTATATATTCCTCTTCTATTATTTCTTTGTTGGTTCTACCAACTACCGTTGGCGTGCCTTATATGGTGATGGCAACTATCCGGAAGGGGAAGGTTACGAGATTCGTGGCATTGATGTGTCACACTATCAAAACACCATCGATTGGGAACGCTTGCGCAATGCTATGATAAAGAAAGCTCCTGTGCGTTTTGTCTTTATCAAATCTACAGAAGGCAGCAATCTCGTTGATGAGAATTTCAAAGACAATTTCTACCAGGCTCGCGAATATGGCTTCATTCGTGGGGCCTATCATTTCTACAGCACCAAATCTTCAGCTCGAGAACAAGCTGCTTTCTTCCTACAGAAGGTACATCTGGAGGAGGGCGATTTACCACCTGTGCTCGATGTGGAGCATAAGCCGGAAGAAATGTCAACAGAAGACTTCCAGCGTGAAATTCTTACATGGCTGAATATTGTGGAAGACCGTTACCACGTAAAGCCAATACTTTATACATACCATAAGTTCAAGGAGAAATACCTCTCTGATGCACGTTTTGATGACTATCCTTATTGGATAGCCCACTATTATGTATCAGAGATGAGGTATAAAGGTCCTTGGAAATTCTGGCAGCATACCGATGCAGGAAAACTTCCTGGCATAAAAGGGTATGTTGACTTCAATATCTATAACGGTTCCTACTACGACTTAAAGCAACTTTGCATTAAGTAACAAAAAAAAGAGGCGATGTCTCGCCCCCTTTAGTTTCAGGTTTCAGGTTTCAAGTTTCAGGTTTCAGGTTTCAAGTTTCACATTTCAACTCTTTAACCTTTAACCATTAACCCAAATTAGTATCCTATCGGATGATTGAGTTCCAGGTATGATGTTTCCGGAAGATTCAGTTCCTGTTTCAGGGTGTCATAATCCATCATAGCCCTTGCAACAGTCTTCATGCCGAGTGCAGTGCAAGCCAGATATATGTTCTGTGATACATAGCCTGCATCCATAGCACCATATTTATCATTAGGAGACCTGTCAGTGTCCTTTGTACTTACAAGTACCAATGATATCGGAGCCGTTTTTGCAAATTGCTGCATCTTGCCGGCAATAGCCTCACGTATGTCTTTGCCTGACACCTTTGTCAGAGTATTTGCTTTTGCATTATAGAGGCATACACCGTCTTTTGAGCAGACATAAACCTTTATGTCCTGCATATTGATGGCAGAAGGAGCAGTAATCTTTCCTGTCTTAGGGTCGCTGACTCCGCAGGCAGCCCATAGGATGGTAGAGAGGGTCTGCATACTGATTTCCTGTTCAGTAAAGCTACGCATAGAGCGACGTTGCTGGAGAGCATCGCCAAGAGACATTGAGAGTTTTGAAACCTCAGGCTGTGGCAGAGTGATAACTTCTTGTGCCTGGATGCTGCCTGTCATTATCAGGGCCAGCGCAAAAATAATAATATTCTTCATTTTGTTTGGTTGTTTTTTTATTTTGAGGCCAATAAGGCCAATAGGAAATTAGTTTTAATTCTTAAAAGTTCTATGAACTCCCCGCAGGGGCAACTTCGCTCAGAACTTTCAGGTCACATCGAAGTGCATTCTTAACTCTTAACTCTTAATTCTTAATTCTTAATTCTTAATTCTTAACTCTTAATCATCCCCACATAGGTGAGTAGTACAACATTCATTAGCAGAGCATATATGATAGCAGGAATAGCTATTCTGCCGTCGTTGAATATAAATGGGCTGGAAGCGACTGCTATGGCTTGTGCAGCATTCTGCATGCCAACCTCTATAACGATGGTGCGACGTTCTTTGGTGTTGAGTCCCACAAGGCGTGAAATGCCTGATGCAATACTTACAGCAATAAGAAGCAGTATGCCGACACACATACCAAGGACAGCAAAGTTGTCAACAATAGTGTGATAATGTTGCACAAAGAATATTCCTGCCAGCAACATGAGGGCAGGGAAGGCTAACTTTGAGAGTACCTTGTCTATCTTTGTAGCTGCTGCAGGCATATACAGACGGCATAGTATTCCCAGTACTATTGGCAGCAACATGGTGATAAGGTTCTGCATCAGCAGGTTTCCTACTGGCAGATGTACTCCTACTGCTGCTCCTACATATTCTGTAGTCCATTCCATGATGACAGGAACAGTAAAAAGGGTGATAATAGAGCTTACTGCCGTAAGTGATACTGATAGAGCCACATCACCTTTTGCCAGCATTGAGAATATGTTGCTCGATGAACCACCTGGGCAGCATGCTATGAGCATCACTCCAATAAAGAATATTGGTGGCAATGAAAATATGAATGCCAATGCACATGCTATGATGGGAAGAATGATAAGTTGCCCAAAAAGACCCGTGAGCATTGCCTTCGGACGTTTTGCTATAAGGACGAAGTCTGATGGCTGAAGGGTGAGTCCAAGTTCAAACATCAGAAGTGTCAGTATCGGTAGTACAATAAGTATGCTGTTCATTGATTTCTGTTCAAGATTTAAATATCCGGCTGCGAAGTTACGAAAAAAAATCTATTTTCAACTCGTTTTTCAATTATTTTATCACTTTTGCACAGGAATAATGAAAGAATGACATATCAAGACCCCATACACATAACCCTTATATATTTTTTATAATCAGCTTAGATTATAAATAAGAAAAACCCACCTGAAGAGGCGGGCTTTTCTTTATTTTAATAATGTTTATCGCAGTTTATGCGAATGGATTCTCTGTTGGGTAGTAGTCACCCTTAGGGAAGTTGTAGTCAATCTCCTCAACAGGTATGCCCATATACTTCAGAACCTCCCACAGGTACTTACCAGCGTGCTCGAACATTACGGCAGCGTGGTGTGGGTAGTGCTTCTCGATGAGGACATGACGGTAGAAGCGGCTCATATTCTTGATGCCGAAAGTACCGATAGAACCGAATGAGCGTGTAGCTACTGGCAGAATCTCACCCTGTGCGATGTAAGCGCGCAGCTTGGTGTCGGCAGTTGACTGCAGACGGTAAACGGTTGCCTTGCCTGGAACGAGATCGCCCTCGAGTGTGCCGTTTGTAACCTCTACTGGCAGTGCGCGAGCCATAATGCGCTGGAAGCACATCTGACAGCTGCATACCTTAGAAGAAGCAGTGTTACCGCAGTGGAAGCCCATGAAGATTTCCTTGTCGGTGTAAGAGTCGCACTCGAACTTCTTGCCCTTGATGCTCTGCTCGTACATATCGCGAGGAACAGAGTTGTTGATGTCCAACAGTGTTACGGCATCCTGAGTGATGCAGGTTCCGATATACTCAGACAGTGCGCCATAGATGTCCACCTCACAAGCTACAGGAATACCGCGAGCGGTCAGACGGCTGTTGACATAGCAAGGTACGAAGCCGAACATTGTCTGGAATGCAGGCCAGCACTTGTTTGCCATAGCAACGAACTGACGAGAGCCTTTGTGACCCTCGATCCAGTCGAGCAGGGTGAGCTCATACTGTGCGAGCTTTGGCAGCACCTGAGGAATCTTGTTACCAGCGCCGAGCTCTTTAGCCATATCAGCTACAACAGCGTCGATGCGTGGATCACCAGCATGCTTCTGGTAAGCCTCCAGCAGGTCAAGTTCTGAATTCTCCTCAATCTCAACGTCGAGGTCATAGAGGGCACGGATAGGAGCGTTACAAGCCAGGAAGTTGTTTGGACGAGGTCCGAAGCTGATTATCTTCAGGTTCTGCAGACCTACGATAGCACGTGCGATAGGCAGGAACTCGTGAATCATCTCAGCACACTGACCAGCATCACCTACTGGCTCTTCTGGAATGTAAGCGCGTGTCTTGCGCAGAGAGAGAGCCTGGCTGGCATTCAGCATACCGCAGTATGCGTCGCCACGACCGTCAATGAGGTTCTCCTGAGTCTCCTCAGCAGCAGCGCAGAACATTGTAGGACCCTGGAACCAGTCTGCAATCATGGTCTCAGAAATTTCAGGACCGAAGTTGCCAAGATATACGCACAGAGCGTTACAGCCAGCTTTCTTCACGTCCTCAAGAGCCTGCTGAGCGTGAATCTCACTCTCAACAATGCAGATAGGACACTCGTAGATGCCTTCCTTGCCAAACTTCTTTTCATACTCAGCGATAACAGCCTTACGACGGTTAACTGCCAATGACTCAGGGAAACAGTCGCGAGATACAGCGACGATTCCAATCTTAATAACAGGTACGTTGTTCATTTTGTTTTTTTATTGTTCGTAAAGTAAAAAAATAGATTTCAGGGCGCAAATATAATGATTATTTTTGAATTAGCAAGTTTTTTGGCCAAATAATAACATTTTTTTAAATATAAAAGGGGTAAGATGCATTTGTTTTTTTTATTCAAAATAAAATTACTACCTTTGCCCGCTGGATAGTCTATAGACCTGAATGAATACTATTTCTTGGCTGACATATTATTTCTACATGGCGCTGGCGTATGGTACGTACTGGCTGACATATCTCTACAAAGAATACCGTGAGTATCCTATAGAGGTAAGAATTGCCATTATATTTATAACGGGCAGCGTCATAGGCATTCTTACCCTTATCAGTATTTCGGCTGGTAGAGTAAGACACCGTACTATCAGGAACAGGAGGATGAAGCATCTGGAAAAGCGTTTCGGCAAGCAGATAGAATATTTGCTGTCTGCTGACTGCAAACCTACGATGACACGTCAGGAAGTGATAGATTTGCTGGGTATTGGGGAGGAGCTGAGTAAAAACAAAGACATACTTCGCGACAGCAAGGAGAAGATGCTCTTCTGTAAACTGATATACCGTAAGTGTATTTCTGACAAAGCAGCCAACGGCAGACGGGATAACCTGCACCAGCTGATAAACCTCTTCTCGTTGCGCGAATTCCTTGAGAACGCTACGAATATGGGTAGCTACAGAAGAAAACGTGATGCGTTGTCGATGTTGCGTACCTTCAGGCTGTACGTCAGTCCGTGGGTGGTGAATCAACTGCGCGTGGCAAAGAACAAATACGTACAGCGTCTGGCGATGTATGCCTCCATCATGTCAAGTTCGGACAGCGACCTTGACTACTTTGAGACATCATTCTTCGATGACAACTGCTGTATCAACGACGAGATTGAGATAGGCTTTATGCTTCAGCGCCGCAGAAAGAACGGTGTGAGACTGCCGAATCTTGCCAACTGGGCTCACCATCAAAAGAACCCTAATACGAAATGTGTCTTTGTGAGGCTGATGAGACGCTTTGAACAAAAGGAGTACTGCCCACAGCTGGTAGATCTGTTCAAGCAGAATAGCCATAAGAAACTCATAGAGGAGATTTCGCGCACATGGGGCTATCTGCACTATGTGGATGGCGAGAAGATGCTCGTGGACTCCATGATAATGCAGCCTGATGACACGAAAGTGGCTATCATGCATGCCATCACACGTATGGCGACGGGAAAGAGCCTGGAGGTGCTTGTGGAGGAATTTAAGGAGGCAACGAATCCGCACGTGCGCTTCGAGGCTCTGCGATGTCTGTATAACTATGGAGAGGAGGGAAAGGCGCGCTTCTATGAACTGGAGGCACAGAAAAGCGAGCGTGACGAGAAGTTCTTCTCATTCTTCAATAACCCAATTACGCTGGAAAAGATAAGACTCGACAAAGAGCAGGCTTATCATCCTTCGGTGGAGACAGTGTATATTTAATTCATAATTCATAATTCATAATTCAAAATTGAATCTTGAACCTTGAACCCTTGAACCAAACTTATGTGGTTGAATACATACTATACATTCTGTTATATCATATTCGGATATTCTATCGCGATATTGCTGAGCTATCTGTTTCTTGTTATTCAGAGTTACAGGGCTCAGAGAAGGTCTAAGATAGATATGCCATCTGACAAGACGCTGAAATACCTCATGAAGGGCTCGCCGCTGACTCCTGGTGTGTCAATAATAGCGCCTGCCTACAACGAGGAAATCACCATCATCGATAATGTTAATTCGCTGATGCAGATAGACTATCCGAACTATGAGATAATCATTGTGAACGATGCCAGTACGGACCGTACGATGGAACTGCTTATTAAAGAGTTCAGTATGGTGGAAGTGCCGTATGACGTTGCTATGAAGGTGCCCTCAAAGCCTATCAAACGCGTGCTGAAATCCACAGATCCGAGATTCAGCAAACTCGTAGTTGTTGACAAAGAGCATGGAGGACGTAAAAGTGACGGTTCGAATGCAGGCATTAACGTATGCAGTAACAAGTACTTCGTATGTACCGACGTGGATTGTATCATAGAGCCTATGGCGCTGTACCGTATGATGTGGCTTGTGATAAACAGCCATGACCCGATGATTGGTGTGAGTGCCACGATGCTTATGAACAACGGTTGTGTGATTGATGACGGACGTGTGGTAGAAGCCAGAGAGCCGTCGAGCATTCTGCCGCTGTTCCAGCAGATGGAGTATCTGCGCTCATTCCTCGTAGGTAAGTTGGGATGGTCCTCTATAAATGCCCTGCCGAATATCTCTGGAGGCTTCGGACTTTTTGATACTGACGTAGTGGTAAAGTCTGGTGGATATGACCAGACATCAATGGCTGAAGATATGGATATGCTACTGCGTATGGTGACATATATGAAAAACAGCGGTCTGAAATTCCGTGTAGCACAGGTGCCTCAGGTATGCTGTTGGACAGAGGGACCGAGTACGCTGAAGTCATTCTATAGACAGCGTACACGTTGGGCACGCGGACTGTTCGAGATTATATCCCACCACCGCAAGCTCTTCTTCAACTTCCACTACGGACCTATCGGAGGTATCACGCTGTCTTACATCTTCCTGTTTGAGTTCATAGCACCCACGCTCGAGATATTAGGCTTCTTCTTCATGATATGGCTGATAATCATAGGTGGTGTTAACTGGGACACAGCATTCATCATCTTCGGTATGATATACCTGTTTGCAGTACTGATGGCTGTCTGCGTGCTGACGTTCGACTATTCCACAGAGGCTGTGGACTGGTATAACAGAAAGAGGACATACGCCAAGTTGATGCTTGCGGCAATAATCGAACCTTTCATATTCCACCCCTTAGTTACATTCTGCTCAAACATAGGTTACTGGAACTTCATATCATCAGCTACCGCCGTATGGAAACCTATACAGCGTACTGGTGTGAAGAAACAGAAGAAGAAACCGCAGGAACAACAAGAAAACAAACCTACAAATGCGTAATACAGAAAATACCATACACAGAATTATCCTCAGGAGTCTGATGGCAATAGCCTTTATGCTCGTAACGCTGACGGCTGCTGCTCAGGAAGAGCCCCATATGGCTACCTACTATATACAGAGGGCTGAGAGCTTTATACAGTCTAATGCCTGGACTGCCGCAAAGCGTGAGATAGACCACGGACTGGAGATATATCCCGAAAATGCTGACCTGAGATATCTGAACGGACGCTACTATTACGTGACAGGTCACCTGCAGGAGGCACGCTATAACCTTATACGATGCATACAGTCCGATGACCAGCACTATAGAGCCAAGCGTGCTATGGTGGATGTGGAGGACGATTCCAAACACTACAGCAGCGCAATCTGTTATATTAACGAATTGTTGGAATTCCAGCCCTACGACCGCGACCTGTGGCGCAGGAAGATTTCCCTCTACCGCAAGATACACAACACCCTGGAGGCTGATGCTGCCCTGGAGCGTCTGGCACGCATATATCCCAATGACAGCGTGGTAAGGAACGACCTCGTAAAACTTCATCGCAACAGTATCGGCAAGCTGATGAAGAAAAGCAAGTTGGAGGAGTCGGCTCAGGAGTTGGAGAAATGGATTGACATAGACCCGAATAACCTTGAATATTACATCGAACTGATGAAATTATACCAACGCATGGGCGACAACGAACGTGCTGTCGGTGTTGGTAACAGAGGACTGATATACTTCCCCAATAATGCCACCCTGACAAACAAGATTATCGGCATACTGTCAGAGATGGGTAACTATTCGCAGGCTTTAAAGATAGCACGTAAGAATGCCTCCAGCAGCGTATATACAGACCTCCTTCAGGAGGCAGCTGCCGATGCACGCCTTCATGACCCATACGAGATGTACGGCAAGCTGTATGCCGAGACCCACGACAATGAAGCGCTCCAATATCTGCTCAATACTTCACTCACGAGGGGCTACTACGACGATGCACGTGCTTACCTGAGTGATGCTATGAGACGTCAGGGCAGAACCACTCCGCTGCTGATGAAACTCTATGAACTGGAGAAGCGTACAGGTAACGAGAATGCTATGCGAAAAGTGTTGCAGGAACTTTACTTAAGCAGCCCTAACGACGAAGAACTGAAGGGCACCTATGCAGAAATGATGCTGCATCTGGGTGTTACTGATATAGAACAGCAACAATGGGCTGATGCCGACCAGCACCTGCAGAGGGCACTTGATCTGATGCCTGTAAACCACGAGTCATGGCCTGCCGCCGTATCCATGCGTATCATCAGTCTGGCACAACAGGGCAAATACGACGAAGCAAAGGAACAGTTCCTGAAGGCTTCCGATATGGACTATTCTAACAGGAAGCGCTATGCCTATGCCTATGAGCAACCCGTTGCCAACCACCTTCACGTGCTGATTGAGGAAGAGAACTACAGCGATGCTCTTAAGGAGGCGGAGGATCTGCTGAGGGCTATCCCTGAGAGTGAGACTGCCCTGAGATGCTGTATCAATATGAGTCAGACGCTGAAACTGGATGAGTTGTTCCATAAGTATGCAGAGATGGGCTACGAAAAATATCCTGACTCACCATACTTTGTGGTAAAGCGTGCCATATCCCTGCAGCAACAGGGACGTAGTGCAGAGGCTTTGGAAATGGTGAACCCCAGCAAGAGGAAAGAGGGAGAGTATGAATCACCATTGTACATCTCAGCCCATTCCGGAATAGCTAGCGAGTGGGCAGGAGAGTTGCTGAAGATGCGTATGCCTGAGACTGCCATGATGGTAATAGATACGGCATTGGTATATGACGGAAAGAATAAGGAACTGCTCTACCTGAAGGGTCTTGCATATGAGTTGATGAAGGATTTTGCCAACGCCTATGACTACCAGAAGAAATACTACGAGCCGAGCAACGCAGAACAGGCAGAGTACTATCAGCATATGCGTTATTTGGGCTTCAAGGCTTTGAAAAACCATATTGACGCCTCATATGTACATGCTGTCTATAATAATAAGGTGGATGAAATCTCGACAACGGCTCACCTTTATTCTATAGCAACAATAGCCTACAGTAGGGTGGAGAAGAAGAATACCTACTTGGGTCAGGTAAGATACAAGGGTGTTGACGGATATAATAACGAATATGACACAGACAAAGGCGGTGTGGGACTGGAGTTTATGGGACAATGGGAACATACGTTCAACCATCGCTGGAGCGGAATGGCAAATGCCGCTGTCTCGACAAAATATTTCAACAAGTTTGGTGCCAACGCTTCTGCAAGCTACACTATGGACCACGGATGGGTACCCTCGCTCAAACTGGGTTACAGACGCACTCCGAAGACTTATCTATACCTCAGAAATGAAGAAGGTGAGACAGAGACAATATTGGGAGAATTCAGTCTCTTCCTGTTAACCCCGTCTGTAGAGAAGACATGGACTGAGCGCATAAAGACAAGCCTCAATGTCGATGTCATAACGCTGAGAAACAGTTTATATTTTAATGTGGGTCTGAAAGGCAAGCTGTTCATCAATGATGACAACATTTCCTCTGTCTCACTCTTGGCAGGTGTCGGTACGTTCCCTGAACTGTCATTCTTCGAGCAGACGGCGCTGAAGAACGTATCGCATACAAATGCTATGGTTGGCTTTGATGCACAGTATCTTGTGACCCGTCACCTGTATCTGGGTCTTACGGGAAACTGGAACACCTATTTCAGTCCGTATGTTGACAAAGATGGCATACTGAATGACTCATACCGTAATGTATATAGTCTGACACTCCAAATGCATTTGGCATTCTAATAAAAAAAACCTGAAAATTATGAAGAAAACTCCTTCCTTTCTGGCCTTTCTGATGGTTCCGTTACTGTGTTGCTGCGCTCAGGTAATGGGTGGCGACGGTGACGGCGTGTTTGAGTATAAGGAAATCTACCTTCCGGATGCTCTGGGTTCGCAAGGTAAGAAGCTGGGACTTAACAGCGTTGACAACGACTGGGGAATATGGGGTCACAACCTCAGACAAGTCTTGCCCAAGGATGCTTCAGCGTTGGTGTATGCAATGACGGATGGACAGCAGCGAACGAAAGACCAGTTCTGTTTCTCGTCAGCAAAACTGTATGAATATATAGTGCGCTATATTGAAAATACATATGGAGAGAATGATACCCACCGTTTTGCTATTCTCCCCAACGATAACGGTCTGGTGTGCCAGTGCCGCCTGTGTAAGGATGCTGGTAATACCCCTAAGGATGCCTCGCCTGCAGTATGCAATATGATTGAGAGACTGGCAAGACGCTTCCCCAATCATATCTTCTTCACATCAAGTTACAATACCACCAAGAGCCTGCCTGACCATAAGCTGCCAGAGAATACGGGAGTGCTCGTAAGTGCCATAACATATTATCTTTGTCCTGTAGAAAATGTACAGATTGCCGAATTTGAACATGTTCTCAAGCAATGGTCGGATAAGGTGAGCCACGTATATGTATGGGACTACATAAACAACTTTGATGACTATTTCACACCATTCCCCATTTTTAATATCATGCAGCGCAGGCTTCAGATGTATGCAAGGAGCAATGTGAAGGGCGTATTCCTGAACGGTAGCGGTACCGACTATAGCACGATGCAGCATATGCATGTTAAGGTGCTGGCAGACTTGCTTAAGGATCCGGATAGTAATATTGAGGAATTGGTAAGAGAACATTGTGAGAAGCGCTATCCTGTTGCAGGAAAACTCGTTGCTGACTTTGCCCTCTTCCAGGAGAAATGGACAGAAAAGCGTGGTAAGGTGCTGCCTCTCTACGGAGGTGTCAGTCAGGCTGTCGATACCTACCTGCCTGCAGTGGAGTTTGCAGAATTCCATGATGCTTTCTGCAAAGTAGTACCTAAGACATCGGGCAATGAGAGAAAGATAATGGAGAGAATGTGTAATGTGATGTCTCTGACTCGACTGGAACTGTTGCGCATATCCGGAAATATAGAGGGATACCAGAAATTCTACGACCATCTGGCTGCTCTGGCAGCAAAGAATACAGAGGTGTATAGTGAGGCGTGCTGGACAGTACAGTCATACCTGAAGGACTATGACTTCATGGCAAAGCATGCTGAGGAAACAAGAAACGATAACCTGTTGCTGGGAAAGAAACTCGTGCCACTTACATCACTTGATGAGGAATATAGCGACATAAGCATATTGACCGATGGTATGCTGGGACTGCCGTCAAACTATCATTGCGGACAGATGCTCTCGTCGGCAACGCCCGACTTGCGTATCTCTGTTCCGAATGTGCCAGGCATGAAGAAGCTTTGCATATGGATGACCAGAAACGGACCGTTCCACATCATTCTGCCACAGAAGATAGTACTCACCAGCGGTGGCGCAAAGATTGGGGAGGCCGTACCACAACCCCTCGCATATAATTCTGACCGTGCAATGGTTGAGTTTAAAATACCGTCATCAGCAAGGGGCGAACTCATCCTCAGCATAGTCCGTAATACCGAGGACCGTACAATGGCGATTGATGAAATAGAAGGGTTTTGACAATTCATAATTCACAATTCATAATTCACAATTCATAATTCACAATTCATAATTCACAATTCATAATTCATAATTCATAATTCATAATTGATAATTCATAATTCATAATTCATAATTCATAATTCACAATTCATAATTCACAATTCATAATTAATAATTAACAACTAACAACTAATGATAGTAGTGTTCAACAAGATAAAGGCAATCCGTTGGCAATTATGCATTCTGCATTGTGCATTATGCATTAGTATGGTACTCTGCGGATGTAGCAAGGAACTGTTGCCGGCTGAGGTTATAATTATTGACCCTGCAAGGCACTATTATCCTGTTGTGCAGGGTGAGATGATGGGTGTTGACTATGAGATGGAGAATATCTCAGAGAATCCTCTCTTCATACAGGAGGTTCAGACCACCTGCGGATGCCTCGTGGCACGTGATGACCTGCCTATCGTCATCCTGCCACATAAGAAGGGTATCGTACATCTCGATTTCAATACCATAAAGAACAACGGCTACGCAGAACACTTCATCTATTGCTACGGCAATTTCAAGGATAGCAGCATGGTGGTACTGCAGTTCGATACCAATGTCGTTCCACAGGCAGACTATATTCGCGATTATGAACAGCTGTGGAAGGAACAGAAGAAAGTACTCGTGCAGAAACGGGTACGTGATGACGGTGCCTATGATGTTAAGGGCTATTATACAGGCAGTAGCGAAGACGATGAAACGCCCGTCGAAACTGCCAACGAGGATAACGGAGCGGAACAACATCGAAGACAAACTCAAAGTCCGACTCCAAGACCGAAAACGTCAGGTTTTGGACGTTGAAATGTTATCTTATGTTAAATAAACACTCTATTATTTGGATAGAGTGTTTTATTTTGCTACTTTTGTAGTCGAAAATACCTAAATCGAATAACTGTAAATTCATTTTGCTATGAACAAATCATGGAATTATTGGCTATTGGCCCCAGTCGTCGCATTATCGATGACCATTATCTCTTGTGACAAAATCTATGATAACAAGTCTTCTATTGATGATGCAGTAGTCGAACCCGTTAAGTCTTCTGAATTCATTGTCTATTCCGGCCACAGCATTATCGGCTCCACCCTCGGTACGCGTGCTGCCAATGTGAACGGTAACCTATGGTATCAGAACTGGGAGCGTCCTACCAATGTCAATGAGATTAATCCCAATGAGACGGAGCTTGTAAAGAACTATTTCAGCACCCCGCGTGTTAATGCCCAGAATGAATATAAGGTAACATGGCTCAACTTCTGGGTTCAGCAGGTCTATAAGGGCCAGACAAGCTATGTTGACGGCTACAATCAGAATATCGGTCTGGGCAGCAACCATATGGATCATCTTCAGGTGTTCAACAACCTCAAGGAAGAAGTCATCAGCTGGTGGCCATATCAGTCCAACATCGTAGAGTGGGAGGGACAGTATGAGCACATCAACAACTTCAACTCTGGCGACAACCAGACAGTATATACTGATGATGAGACCCATAAGCAGTATATAGGTACTACCCTGATGACCACAATGGGAACAGACGGACGCAATGAGCAGTTCGCATACCATAACTCTACCGATAGCAAGTATCACTTCGAGTACATCATTATTCCAGGTTCAGAGATAGACGCAAGTCTTGACGGCTTCTACTATGTCGGCTTCGACTTCTATGCTCACGGCACAGACGTTTATCCTGCCAACAAGAATATGGATGTGGAGCGCAACTGGGTGTTTGACGATTGGATTGTACGTATCAGCCCTGCCAATGTAAAGAATGGCACGCCAGAACCTACTGTATTGCCAAAGATTACCGACGCTCCTGTCGTAGATCCTGTTGTCGTTCCTCCATATGGTGGCGAGGTAGAGGTAAACCTGTCTGTCAATGATAAGAAAGATGTTGATGACTATATCGCAACAAAGCTGAGCATCCACATCCGCGATACCACCGACATAGAGATGTTTATACCAGTTGATGCCCAGTATTACTGTGATGCTGACGATATGAACATCGTCCTCTCTCATCGTCTTGAGATAGAGCAGCACAGCCCTAAGGCAGAAGAGATAATCTATGAGGTTGATGGCAATCAGGTTCGTGCTACTGTAGCATTCGAGGTTGGCGGCATCCGTATCAAGACCTATGGCGTTAATGCAGCCATACTGAAATATCTGCGTGATAACTATAGCGACGGTATCACCTTCGAGATATGGAACTACTACAACGAATCCATCACCCGTGAGGCTCTGAAGCCAATGCTTGACCAGGCCACCATTTCGTTCACAACAGCTCCTGGCCGTTATGTCAATGCCTTCGCCAAGCTCAACGATGCCAAGAATGCATAGGAAAACGATGGTAAGTACAACTACAACGTGATATACATGAAGCAATAGTCTTTTAGATTTGAATATAAGGTTAAAGTATAGGCTTGCCTGTCGTGAGACACGCAAGCCTTTTTTCTTAACTCTTAACTCTTAACTCTTAATTGACTTCGTCGATACCCTTCGCTTCTCCCAAAGTTCTATGAACTCCCCGCAGGGGCACCTCCTACTAACAACTAACAACTAACAACTAATAACTTAACTCTTAACTCTTAACTCTTAAGTCTTAACTCTTAACTCTCACCACTAACAACTAACAACTAACCTAAAAAAATAGCGATTTATTTGGTAGTTTCAATTGAAAAGTGTAATTTTGCAGCCGAGAACATTAACTATTATAGTCATGACAACCGTAGAACTCAGAACATCTATCATGGCCGACCTCGAACAAATGAGCGTTGAGATGCTTGAGAGCGTGTCGCACTATGTAAGACGCCTTAGCCGCCGTGCTCGTCCGTCACGACGAGTAATATCGACCTCCCAAAAGCGAGAAGCAGCCATGCTTTTCGTGAAAAACCTTTCTGTGCATGGTGGGCTGTCCGTACCAGCTGATGAACGTGGTATTGATGCTCTTGTTGACGAGAAATACGATAAATGATGAGAGTTTATCTGGACACCAACATCCTGGTTG
>CADCAX010000042.1 GCA_902799455.1 uncultured Prevotellaceae bacterium | reverse complement strand
CTGGCAACAAGGTTGTCGTAATGGGTGGTGAGAACTACCGCATCGGACTTGGTGGCGGCTCTGTATCATCTGTTGAGACAGGACGCTATTCTTCTGGTATCGAACTGAACGCAGTACAGCGTGCAAATCCTGAGATGCAGAAGCGTACATATAACGTTATCCGCGCCTTGGGCGAAGAGGAACAGAATCCTATCGTATCAATCCACGATCATGGTAGCGCAGGTCACGTAAACTGTCTCTCGGAGTTGGTAGAGGACTGCGGTGGTCTCATTCATATGGACAAGCTGCCTATAGGAGATAAGACCCTCAGCGCATTATTGCCAACGAGTCACAGGAGCGTATGGGACTGCTCATCGACGAATCAGCAATAGAACACGTACAGAAGATTGCTGACCGTGAGCGTGCTCCGATGTACACCGTTGGTGAGACAACAGGCGACCATCGCTTTGCCTTCGAACAGGCTGACGGAGTAAGACCTTTCGACCTCTCTGTTGACCAGATGTTCGGCTCTTCTCCAAAGACCATAATGGAGGACAAGACCGTAAAACGCAAATATGACGTAGTAACTTATGATGCTTCTGCTATAGGCGAGCAGACAACACTCAATACAAAACTGACGGAATACCTGAAGCAGGTGCTCCAGCTGGAGGCTGTGGCTTGTAAGGACTGGCTCACCAATAAGGTTGACCGTTCTGTGTCTGGCCGCATAGCACGCCAGCAATGTCAGGGTGAACTGCAACTGCCTCTCTCTGACTGTGGTGTTGTAGCCCTTGACTATACTGGTACAAAAGGTATTGCTACTTCTTTGGGTCATGCTCCACAGGCTGCCCTTGCCAATCCAGAGGCAGGTTCTGTTCTCTCTGTAGCAGAATCGCTCACAAACCTCGTATGGGCACATCTGGCAGAGGGTATGGACAGCATCTCGCTGAGTGCCAACTGGATGTGGCCTTGCCGCGCACAGGAAGGTGAGGATGCACGTTTGTACAGTGCTGTAAAGGCATTGTCTGATTTCTGCTGCGACCTGCACATCAATGTGCCGACTGGTAAGGACTCTCTCTCTATGACACAGAAATATCCTGACGGAAAGAAGATTGTATCTCCTGGTACTGTAATAGTCTCTGCCGGTGGTGAGGTTGACGAGATAAACAAGACTGTATCTCCAGTAATAAAAGATGTGAAGGACAGCCGACTCTACTATATAGACTTCTCATTCGACAAACTGCAGCTTGGCGGCTCTGCTTTTGCACAAAGTCAGGGAAAGGTTGGCAGCGATGTTCCTACAGTACAGAATCCGGAATACTTCGCTGATGCCTTCATGGCAATACAGCAGATGATTGGCGAGGGCTTGGTTCTTGCTGGTCACGATATCTCTGCAGGTGGTATCATCACCTGTCTCTTGGAGATGTGTTTTGCTAATACCAAAGGTGGTCTCGACATCAATTTCGACAAGATACAGGAAGGTGACATCGTAAAGGTGCTCTTTGCTGAAAATCCAGGTGTCGTAATACAGGTTCGTAACAGCGATGCTTCCCGTGTAAAGAAGATTCTGGAAGATGCCGGCGTAGGCTACTGCAAGATTGGTACTCCTTGCACAGAGCGCAAGATTACTGTTACTAAGACTGTCTCAAATGCTTCTGTTCCAAATGCTCAGATAGTTTCTCGTGAACTGACGTTAGACTTTGACATAGATGAGTTGCGTGATGTATGGTATTCTACCTCTTACCTACTTGACAGAAAGCAGAGTTTCAACGGCAAAGCTGCTGAACGCTTTGAGAACTATAAGAAGAATCCTGTAACATGGACTTTAAAGGGTGACAGTCTGAAGGCTACTCCACGTCCAGAAGGCAAACGTCCTGTTGCTGCCATCATTCGTGAGAAGGGTACCAACTCAGAGCGCGAAATGGCATGGTCATTCTATCAGGCTGGCTTTGACGTGAAGGATGTCACTATGACAGACCTCGTAACAGGTCGTGAGACTCTTGAAGAAGTAAACATGATAGCCTTCTGCGGTGGTTTCTCTAACTCCGATGTACTGGGGTCAGCAAAGGGATGGGCTGGTGCCTTCCTCTTCAACCCTAAGGCAAAGGAGGCCCTAGACAAGTTCTATTCTCGCAAGGACACCCTCTCACTCGGTGTATGTAACGGCTGTCAGCTGATGGTGGAACTGGGACTGCTCAACAATACAACAGCATCAACAAATGCTCGTGACTATGCACAGATGCTGCATAATGACTCTCACAAATTTGAAAGCACCTTTGTGACGCTGCGCATTCCTCAGAACGACTCTGTAATGTTTGGAAGCCTTTCAGGCGAAGAGATTGGCTGCTGGGTAGCACACGGAGAAGGAAAGTTCCGTCTGCCTATGTCTGAAGACAAATATAATATTGTTGCAAAATATAACCATCATGAGTATCCTGCTAATCCTAACGGCTCTGACTACGATGTAGCAGCCATAGCAAGTGCTGATGGTCGTCATCTCGCTATAATGCCTCACCCAGAGCGCACACAGCATCCTTGGCAGTGTGGCTATTATCCTGAAGACAGGCGTCTCTCCGACGAGGTAACACCTTGGCATCAGGCATTCGTGAATGCAAGACTCTGGATTGAAGCACACAAGGGTTAATTCATAATGCTTAATGCTTAAAACTTAATGCTTAAAGCTTAAAGCTTAATGTATAGTTCGCTCTTTAAAACATTTTTCCGTATCGGAGCCTTCACCATTGGTGGAGGCTACGCTATGATACCCATCATCGAAACCGATGTGGTAGAAAAGCACCGTTGGATTGACAAGGAGATGTTTATGGACCTCGTTGCTGTGGCACAAACATGCCCAGGTGTCTTTGCTGTGAATATCTCTATCTTTGTCGGCAGGAAGGTTGGAGGTTTCCCTGGGGCATTGATGGCAACATTGGGAACTGTACTGCCTTCATTACTCGTAATACTGCTTATCGCTATGTGTCTGACGCAGTTTCTGGACATACCATGGGTGGCAGCAGCATTCAACGGCATTCGCCCTGCTGTGGTGGCTCTCATAGCATCACCTTGCTTCTCTATGGCAAAACAGGCTAAGATAAGCTTTCTCAATGCATGGATTCCTATAGTATGCGCACTGGCAATATGGGCTCTCGGAGTTAATCCTATCTATGTACTGCTCGCAGCAGGTGCCTTAGGCTTTATGTATGGAGTATTCATTTCAGATGAGTCAACAGTAAAACCACGATTCTAACAATTAATAATTAACAATTAACAATTAATAATTTCTTAACTCTTAATATTTTAATCTCTTAATTCTTAACTCTTAAAGTGCTTTTCCTGACACTATTCTATACATTTTTCCTGATAGGACTCTTCGGATTCGGTGGAGGGTATGGCATGCTGTCCCTCATACAACATGAGGTGGTCATCAACCATCATTGGATTTCTTCTGCCGAATTCACTAATATCGTGGCAATATCTCAGATGACGCCTGGCCCTATTGGTATCAATAGCGCCACCTATTGCGGCTATACTGCTGTCATGAACGAAACAGGTGATTATATGCTGAGTATTTTGGGAAGCATCACTTCCACCTTTGCTCTGGTGCTGCCAAGCTTCATACTCATGATGCTCATCAGCATGCTCTTCCTGAAGTATATGGAAAACCATTATGTGAAGATGATATTTGCAGGCCTTCGTCCTGCTGTTGTAGGACTGCTTGCAGCTGCTGCCCTGATGCTTTGCACAGAAGACAACTTTGGCAATCCCATAGACAACAGATGGACATTCTATATCAGCATCTTCATCTTCTTGGCAACATTCATCGGAGTGAAATTTGTTAAGGTCCACCCCATCACAATGCTGGCACATGCAGCATTCGCAGGACTGCTGTTACTATATTAATTAAGAATTAAGAATTAAGAATTAAGAATTAAGATATCAAAAAAATCCCTGAAGTCTGTTGACCTCAGGGATTTTTTTATTACTTGCTTTGTTTACTCTTTTGGAGCCTGACCTATCAGTTCCATAAACTGGTCAAGTTTCGGAGTTATGATAATCTGTGTTCTGCGGTTTGTTGACTTTCCTGCTTCAGTATTGTTGTCAGCAACAGGATTATACTCACCACGTCCACCAGCTGTCAAACGCTTTGGATCTACGCCATAGTCATTCTGCAGAGTCTGTACAACACTTGATGCACGAAGACAAGACAAATCCCAGTTGTTACGGATGTTTGGCTGTGAGATAGGCACATTGTCGGTATTACCCTCAATGAGGACGTCATAGTCCTTGTAGTCCATGATAATCTTTGCAATCTTTGACAATGTAGAACCAGCAGCCTCGCTAATCTGGTAAGAACCGCTCTTATAGAGCATATTGTCAGAGAGAGAGATGTAAACAACACCCTTCAGCACCTGTATATCAACATCCTTCAGGTCTTCCTTTGAAAGAGAACGTGTGAGGTTGTTGGTAAGTACAATATTCAGGGAGTCACTCTTTGACTTTACCTCTACCAAGTGACGGATGTACTTGTTTGATTCGTTAATCTGGTCAACTAATTTTGTAATATTAACACTGTTGGCACTTGTATTTGTCAGTGACTGTGCCAGACTTGCCTGCAACGCCTCATTGTTATTCTTGCATTCGCTCAGCTGATCCATCAATGCACTGATGCGAGTATTGGCAGATGCCAATGACTCACGGGCATTCTGATACTGGGTATTCAATTCCTTGTTTTCGTTCTGGCAATTCTCCAAAACTTTCTTACTTACACAGCTGCTCATGAGCATTGTTCCTGCAATAGCAGCTAAAAACAGTACTTTTTTCATAATCTTAAAAATATTAAAGTAATCCTATAATCCAAATTTATAATGCATAATGCATAATGCATAATTTTTAACTTTAACCTTTAACCGTTAACCTTTAACCGTTAAATTAACTCAGTCCCACTATCTCTCCATTTACCACGTTTATGCGTTCCGCCTGTGGTGATTCCGGCAATCCTGGCATTCTCATTATGTTACCTGCTATTGCCACTATCATTCCCGCACCAGCACTGACAACGAAGTCACGTATGGTAAAGACAAAGTCCTTTGGCACACCCAGTTTCTTCGGGTCGTCAGAGAAGGAATACTGTGTCTTGGCAATACATACCGCCAGATTTGAATATCCCAGAGACTCTATCATCTTCAGTTTCTTGAAAGCCAGCGGCAAGTATGTCACCTTCATAGCGCCATATATCTGCGTAGCTATCTTCTCCACCTTAGTCTTCACATCGTCCTCCTCTTCGTACTGATATCTCAGAGGCTTTGAAGGATTGTTCTCTATCTGGTCCACCACTACCCTTGCGAGGTTCTCGGCACCCTTGCCACCCTCAGCGAAGGCATTGTTCTCTGCAAAGGCAACACCTAATTCCTCACAGTGCTGGCGAATCATCTGCATCTCCTCATCAGTATCGAAGGCATAGCGATTGAAGCAAACCACCACAGTCTGTCCGAATGACTGTATATTGCGCACATGCTTGTCAAGGTTCTCGAAGCCTTTTTGCAGACCCTCTTTGTTGGGCTCCTTTATATCATTGACGTTAACTCCGCCATGAAGTTTAAGTGCCTGTGTCGTAGCAACCACTACAGTAAGCTTTGGCTTCAAGCCTGCCATGCGACATTTTATGTCAAAGAATTTCTCCGCTCCGAGGTCAGCACCAAAGCCTGCTTCTGTAATAACATATTCGCCATATGTCATTGCTGTACGTGTAGCAATTACTGTATTACAGCCATGCGCTATGTTTGCAAACGGACCACCATGTACGAAGGCAGGAGTATTCTCTGTTGTCTGCACGAGGTTAGGATTCAGGGCGTCCATCAGCAGAGCCACGATACTTCCTGTAACACCAAGTTCCTTCATAGTGAAGGCTGTGCCGTCATGCTTTATGCCCAGCAGCATATTGTCAATGCGTCTGTAGAGGTCTTCTATATCCTTTGCCAGACAAAGTATCGCCATTATCTCTGATGCAGGAGTGATATCAAAGCCACTCTCCATCGTGATGCCGTCAGTCCTGCTACCAAGTCCTGTAACAATATTTCTCAGGTTACGGTCATTGACATCCATCACCCTTTTCCACAATACTGTTTTAAGGCTGAAGCCGTCTGCCTGATGCTGGTAGATATAGTTGTCCAGCAATGCAGATATCATGTTGTGTGCAGAAGTGATAGCGTGGAAGTCACCTGTAAAGTGCAGGTTTATCCTCTCCATCGGCAACACCTGCGCATAGCCACCACCTGCAGCGCCACCTTTCATACCGAAACATGGACCCAAAGAAGGCTCGCGAAGGGCTATGACAGCCCTTTTGCCTATACTGTTAAGACCCAGTGACAAGCCTATGCTGACTGTCGTCTTACCGATACCAGCTTTCGTAGGAGTAATAGCAGTAACAAGAATCAGGTTACTCTCATTAACCTTTTCATCGTCAATGCAGGTGTATGGTATCTTAGCTATATATTTGCCATATGGCTCAAGTACCTCTTCGGCAATACCAGCCCTCTTTGCTACCTCTTGTATAGGCCGCAGTTTGGTTTCGTGGGCTATTTCAATATCTGTCTTCATCTGCGTTGTGTATATTTATTGCGTGCAAAGATAATAATTAATATTGAGAGAAACAGAAAACAATCCCTTTGTTTAATTATTTTTAAGAAAAACACTCTATAATGGTCTTATCACCCACACTCCCTGCTGGAGTTTCTGGGTTGCCATATATTTATGTATGGGGCGTGAGTCGAGAACTACCTTTTTGAATATCTTTGAAGCGTTGAGGAAATGGAGATAGCCATCGTTCCCCCACTCTGCTATGCCTATATGGGAGGTATCGAGACCCTGACGTTTCGTTACAATGGCGAGGATATCCCCGTCCTGAATGCATGAGAGTTCTTTCTTGCTCTTGCTTAGTTGTGAAACAGGGATATAGTACATCACCTTTCCGAAAGAGGCCTTCTCATAGTCCCGAATCAGTTTCTGTGCCTTTGTACCACCAGCTTTCAGCATGCGATAGCTGTCAACATGGGTAGACATATAATTGAGGTTTATAACCTGACGCTGCCGGAGAGTTGCTGGAATATCAGGAAGTGTGACGAGTTTCTTCTGCATATTATTCTCCACCCACCACAGGAAATAATGATTTCGGGAGGGATATCCCTCTGGTTTGCCATTACGATAGCGTATCAGGGCGAGATTGCGGCAATAGTCACTCCAATTGACTGAGCCTTGCTTTGTAGTTAGTGTAAGGGCAAAGGTATTCTCTACGAGTGTGGTACAGTCAAGTTCACGTAGATTGACAATGAGTTTTTCTACGTTGCTTATCTCAAGTGTCTGTGCTACATAAGGTGTTCCCTCAAGCTTGTGGGCATAATAGAGCATAAGGTTTGAGGGTTTGTCCGTCTGTGCCTTGCGAAGCAGGGTAACAACCTTCACAGAGTCAGACTTCAGGTAGAAGATATCCTGAGCCTGCACTCCCATGGAGCAAATGGAGACCAAAACGAAAACTATCCTCTTTACACTTACCACTGACTCTAAACTCTAAACCTTAAACTCTAAACTTTACTACTGTAAAAAGCTAATCAGCACACCAGCAGCTACAGCAGAACCGATTACACCCGATATATTTGATGCCATACAGTAGTTCAGCACATGATTCTTCGGGTCGTAACGCGTAGCAATCTCGTTAGCCACACGACTTGCCATAGGAACCGCACTGAGGCCTGTAGCACCAACCAGCGGATTAACCTTCTTCTTGGCAAAGAGATTGAATATCTTCACCATACAGATGCCTGCTGATATAGACAAAGCAAAAGCGAGGAAGCCGCCAACAACAATACCGATGGTCTGGAGATTGAGGAATGCCTCACTTGTCATAGTAGCACCTACGGAGAGTCCTAGGAAGATGGTTGCTGTATTCATAATGGCATTGCTGGCGGCATCGAAGAGGCGTCCTGTCATAGAACCGAGTTCTTTGAGGAGGTTGCCGAACATCAGCATACCAACTAGGCTGACAGCTGTTGGAACGAGGAGTGCCACGATGATGGTAACAGTAATTGGGAAGAGTATCTTCAACGCACGGAGATTCTTTATCTCTGTCTGATTAGGATACTTCTTATCCTGTTCCTTCATATTGATAAGCAATTCCTTCTTGGTACACAGCAACTTCACCACAAGAGGTATGATGACTGGCACGAGAGCCATATACGAATATGCCGCAATAGCAATAGGACCAAGCAGCTCTGGTGCGAGCTTTATTGTTGTGAAGATAGCAGTCGGTCCGTCAGCACCGCCAATAATGCCGAGAGAGGCTGCCTGCTGAGGAGTAAAGCCCATAGCGAGGGAGCAGAGCAATACGGCAAAGATTCCAAACTGTGCTCCTGCACCAAAGATAGACAAACGGAGGTTACGAAGCATAGGACCGAAGTCTGTCAATGCTCCGACACCCATAAAGATGATTGGAGGAATGAAGCCTGTCTTGATGCACATATAATAGATGAAATTCATCAATCCCAGCTCATGTGCTATCTTATGGAGGGGCATATCCCATATCACCTCCTTCGTACCGTCAGGCAATGTTACTAAACCTTCTGACGTAGCCTGTGAAACACCCATTCCACCACCAGGGAAATTGGCAAGCAGCACACCCATACCGATTGGTATGAGCAACAGGGGTTCATACTTCTTTACTATACCCAGATAAAGCAGAATACAGGCAATGACTATCATGATAAGGAACGAGTAATCGCCTCCTGTCTGGGAAAAGGCGGTCATGTTCCATATATTCTGTAGAATTTCCAATGTAATGTTTAAAGTTTAAAGTTTAAAGTTTAAAGACGGTTTAAGGGGTTAAGGGTTTAAGAGTTTAAAACCTTTGACCTTAGACCTTAGACCTTATTTAATCGTCATCAGCACATCGTCTTCTGCCACAGAGTCACCACTATTGAAGCGTATAGACGTGATGGTGCCCGACATTTCTGCCTTTATGCGGTTGAATACCTTCATGGCTTCGATATAGCATATCACATCACCCTCCTTAACATAGTCGCCTACCTTCTTTGGAGTCTCTGACGTTGATTGTACGAGGTATGCCTTTCCCTCCAGCGGAGCGAGGACTTCTGTTCCTTCACCTTCAGCAGCTGTTTCTGCAACCTTAGGTGCTTTAGGAGCGTCATCACCATAGGATACTGTAACCTCATAAACCTTTCCGTGAACAGCAACCTTCACCTTCTCGGGCAGAGAAGCAGAAGCTGCCGCCTTTGCCGTGCGACGTTCCTCAAGGTCTTTCTCAAAGGCAGCCTTTGCAGCACCACTCTTGTAGAGTTCATACTGCTGTGGATGCATAGCATACTCGAAGAGTTCTTCATCATCATCGCCTAAGTCCCATCCTTTCTCTGCCATCTTAGCACGATATACATCGAGGTCATCAGGATAGTTATCCTGTGGGTCGGTAGTAACGAACTTACGTCCCTCACGTGTTGCCATATCCTTAAAGACAGAATCCACCTTACCTGGCAGCTTTCCTGACTTACCGAGAATCATATCCCATATATTCTCTGCTATCATTGACCAGCGAGCCTTACCCTTCTCCATCTGTATTACATTCATCAGCGCCAGATTCTTGACATATTGTGAGAATGGTGTCACCAGACAAGGATAGCCAACCTTAGGCCATACGTAAGCCACCTCATCAAAGAGTTTTACGAGCAGCTGGTCGGTAGTCAGCTGTGGCTCACCGTGTTTCTCTTTCCATATATTGAGAGAGCGCAGGTTATCCTCAAGGTCTGTCATGAGGGAGCCCATCATACCACCAGGCAATCCTGGCTTCACGAGCAGGGAGTTATTGAGGTGGTTCAGAGATGGTATATAGTATCCGAGGAAGTCATCCATCATCTCCTGCATCTGTGTGCGCACGTCCATGTATGCTTCCATATTTATCTCCTTAACCTGGAAGCCGGCATCTTTAAGCATTTCCTGTACGGAAATAACGTCAGCATGTCCTGTACCCCATGCCAGCTGTCCCATACCGCAATCGATATAGTCACAGCCACCACGAGCTACCTCGAGAATAGAAGCCATATTGAAACCAGGTCCGGCATGAGAGTGATACTGAATGATGATATCCTTCTTATAATTTTTGATACCTGCACATATCTTTCCCAATGATTCAGGGCGTCCGATACCAGCCATATCCTTGAGACAAATCTCGTCGGCACCTGCATCGATGAAAGTCTTTGCGAGGTCGATGTAATACTCTACGGTATGTATTGGAGAATGAGTGATGCACAAAGCTGCCTGTGCTATCATGCCAGCCTCATGAGCATATTGTATTGAAGGAATAACATTGCGGGGGTCATTAAGTCCGCAGAAGATACGTGTGATATCTGTTCCCTGTGCTTTCTTTACCTTATAGAACAGCTTTCGCAGGTCCTTCGGACAAGGACTCATACGCAGACCGTTCAGGGCACGGTCGAGCATGTGGGTCTGGATGCCGGCTTCATGAAAAGGCTTCGTCCACTCTCGAACGCTCTTATTGGGATTTTCACCATAAAGGAGGTTTACCTGTTCGAAACCGCCACCGTTAGTTTCTACCCTGTCAAAACACCCCATACGGATGATGGCAGGAGCTACCTTTACTAACTGATCTACACGTGGCTGGTATTTTCCGGCACTCTGCCACATATCACGAAATACCAGACTGAATTTTATCTCTTTACCCATCTATATAATTATCAATTATGAATTATCAATTATGAATTATTTTATCTCCTTTATCTCTGCTACTTTACCTTTTCCACCGGTTATCTGGAATACTGTCTTACTGATAACCTCACAGATATCATCTGGTATCTGAGGCTTCTTTTCTGAAGTCTCAGGGATTGCATTATTTACAATGAATATGAGGCCCTTGCTGACAAGGATAATGAAGAGCAGTACACAGAATACTGTCACCATTCCGATAACCATCAATGTTATTCCTGTTGTAATCATGTACTATTTTTTATGGAATTTATTTCTTTAACCTTTAACCGTTAACCTTTAACCGTTATCTCTCTTCCTCATGAAGATGTTTGTCCCAGAGGTAGTAGTTGGTATCCTTTACCAGAACATCGCTGAGTAGTATCAATGCGCAGAGGTTTGGAATAGCCATCAGGGCATTGAAGATATCCGCCATTGTCCATACGGTATTGAGGTTGATGGCAGAACCCAGGAATACTGCTACGAGGAACATCCACACATATACCTTTGCCCACTTATATCCTCCGATATACTCCACTGCTCTCTGGGCATACAGGCTCCATCCAAGTATTGTCGAGAAGGCGAATGTGAAGAGTCCGAACATCAGCAATGGTGCTCCAACATATGGGATATGGTCGAAGGCAAATTTTGTCAACGTCCCACCGTCCATTACCTGAAGCTTTGACTCAAGTTGCATCTGAAACACCTTACGGAGGACTCCACTATCAACCGTTGATACATCAGTATATGACAGGACGAAACTGACGATTACGATACCTGTTATGGCACAGATAACGACTGTATCCCAGAATGTTCCTGATGCTGATACCAAAGCCTGACGCACAGGATTCTTTGTCTGTGCCGATGCTGCTACTATAGGAGCAGAACCGAGACCTGACTCGTTTGAGAACAAACCGCGTGCTATACCGTAGCGGGCTGCTATCATAATTGAACTGCCAAGTAATCCGCCTCCTACGGCATCTACTGAGAAGGCTGATGTAACAATAAGCTGTAAAGCAGGCCATATGTATGCATGATTGATACACATGATAACGATACAACCTATCACATAGACGAGAGCCATCAGGGGCACCAGTGCGGAACATACCCTTGCGATACTCTTAATACCGCCTACGAGAACCAGTCCTGCAAGGAAGGTTACTATGGCGCCTGTTATCCAAGGGTTTACACCCATCACATCACTGGCAAGAGTAGAGATGGCATTTGCCTGTACCGTAGAACCGATACCGAAGGCAGCAATGGCGGTAAAGATTGCGAAAAGCATACCAGCCCATTTGGAATTCAGGCCATACTGCAGTACATACATAGGACCGCCAACCATATAGCCCTTTTCCGACTTCTGACGATACTTCACAGCCAGCAGGCCCTCACTATATTTTGTGGCAATACCGAAGACACCCGTCAGCCAGCACCACATCACAGCACCAGGACCGCCAAGAGCAATAGCTGTGCCGACACCTATGATGTTTCCTGTACCTATGGTAGCAGCGAGTGCTGTTGCAAGAGCGGCAAACTGGCTCACGTCGCCATCACCTTTCTTATCTTTCGTAAATGAAAGCTTGATAGCAGTAAATATCTTCCTCTGGGGAAACTTCAACCGAATGGTAAGATAGATATGCGTACCAAACAGAAGTATTATCATCGGAACACCCCAAAGAAGGTCAGACAGGTAATTTAGTATTTCAATCATTTATATTAATTTTATCATTAATCACTAATCATTAATCATTAACCACTAACCATTAACCGTTTTTAGTACCACTTCACAGCATTACTGTAGCCCGAGCGTTTGTCGTACTTGAGGGCATCGGCCAGCGTTGCTGCATTACAGCGGAATGAGAAGTTATATGATGTATATGGTGTGAGTACCACAGAGCATGACATCGAGAAGCAGTGGAGGTCTCGCGCCAGCGAAGCAGTAGTCATTGAAAGCTTGTGATAGTCGAAGTCATAACCAGAGGTGAAGGCTATGTTCCAGCCGTCGGAAATGCGGATGTTACCAGAGAAGTTCAGGTTCTGGCTGTATTTATACGGATAGCGCATCTTTTCCTTGTTGAACTCTCCTGAGGTGTTCTCACGCATAGTGATACCATATGAGAACGTAAGGCTCCAAGGCATAGAGAATTTCATATATCCGTCATCGTCCACCTCTGCCATTCCGGCATTATGCTTTGAAGCGCCATGTTTTGCAGCCTCCATAGTAGGGTCAACATTGGTTTCTACGCCAGTATCCTCTTTTCCCATTGCCGGAGTGTCTTCGTCATCCTTGTTCTTCTTTTTCTTGAAGAGGTTCTTTATCTTGTCAGGAGTGATGGTATATGAGACATTCTGAGACATACCCTGGAAGCGTCCGAAGCGTCCCTTGCTGTATTCCGTATGTGTACCTACATATGGGCGACCGTTCTCGTCGAGCTCGTATGCATAGGTTGCAAAGACAGCATTCATGGAGAATGTATAGCTCTTGGTAATCTTCAGCCTCAGACGTGTAGAGAGGTCACTCCAGGGACGTGTCTCTGCTGCCATGTTGTATGACATAGAAGCTCCCAGCTGGTCTATGATGCTTATCTTCTTGTATTCTGCCGTATCATTATCCGAGGCCTTCACCTTCATCTCTATGTTGTTGTCGAGGTCAAACGAGATGCTTCCCGTCTTTCCCTTTCCTGGAACACCGAAGATGCCGTTACTGAAAGGAGAATAGCTGACAGGTTCTCCGATAGGATTTCCCGAGAGGTCTGTTCTCTGGTAGGACTTCCAGTATCCGTAGCGGTTGGCACCGAAGTCAGGAGCGTAAGAGAAGCTGATGCTAGGTGTCAGCGTATGACGTATGGCCTGTATCTTCTCACCGAATATCTTCCTGTTAGGTACGAAGAAACCGTATATCTTTGTATTGGCGCTGACGCTGCTGCTCCAGTTGTAGACGTTATAGAAGCCATAGATGGTATCATTCTGGACTCTCTGGTTCTCCTGATCCCACGACTGGTTAATCTTGTTCGTATATGTTCTGTCGGTAAAGCTGATTTGTGGCGATATGTTGATGTATTTGAACATTGTGAATGTAGCACCGACAGGGATGCTGTGCTGCCAGCCGTTTCTCCAGTCCTTTATGAGGTTCGACTTCATCAGTTTATCCTCCTTTGTGGTAATGGAGTTGGAGATGTGTCCGGTATAGCTCATGTGTATCTTCTCATACCATCGGTCCTCACCCACCTTCTTTGAACGGCGGAAGGGATAGAAACGTGCGATGTTGATGTTCAGGTCGGGCAATGTTAGTGCTACCGTCGAGTCACGCATATTCTGTGTGGCATTGGCCGTTGCAGAAAGTGTCATGCCGATGCTGCTGAATGTAGTACCCCAGGATACAGAAGACGTTCTGGTACTCTGTGTCATCGTGGTGGGGTTATACATAGAGTTCAGGTTGTCCCTCTCATATCTCGTGGAAGCATAGTTCACGCTGGCCGAGAAGGAGCGGTACGGATTTGCCTTTGCATCCTGACGATGACTCCACTGCACCTTGAAACTCGTTGTCTCGGTATAGTCAGGGAAACCCTTCTCACCATTCTTCGTGTTCTGGTAAGAGAAGAAGAACTGTCCTGAATATTTGTAGCGGAAGTTATAGTTTGAGGCAGCCGAGAATGCCCATGAACCCTTGGTATATATTTCACCAAGCAGCTTCAGGTCTATGTTGTCGTTGATGGCAAAGTAATAACCGCCATCCTTGAGATAGAATCCACGTGCCTGCTCGTCACCATAGGTCGGCATAATAAAGCCGCTGCTATAGCTCTTTGAGAACGGGAAGAAGCCGTACGGAATGGCAAATGGCAGTGGAACATCCTGCACCACGAGGTAAGCAGGTCCGAACACCACATCCTTGCCAGGGCGCACCTTCGCACGGGTTAGGGCCAGATAGAAATCAGGCTCAGGGTCATCACAGGTGGTATATCTGCCGTGCTTCAGATAGAAGTTACCCTCTCCGTCACGTTTTGACTTCTCTGACAACAGGAAGCCGTCCTGCTGCTCCGTATAAGCATTCTGAATGAGACCCTTCTTCGTCTTGAAGTTAAACGACATCGTGTCCGTCTCATACTTGTCAGACCCCATAACGAACACAGGAAGTCCGAAGCGCTCCTTCTTCATCTTGGCAGTACTGTTCGAGTCACGACGCGCTGGTGGCAAATCATCCTTCACATAACGCTCCGCACCAGCAGCATGCACCAGCGAAGAATCCATCTGCACGTCAATATGCTCTGCCGTAAGGTCCATATTGTCATACTTCACATTAGCATTTCCGAAGAGGAAAGCCTTGCGAGAGTCGGCATAATACACCAGAGAATCGTTGGAAGTATAGTTTACGGGATAGTCAATACCATTCTTCTTCTTACGGTTTGCAGAATCCGCTGCAATGGAGTCATCCAACGCCTTATTGCGGAGATAAATGGCCATATGCAGCGAATCAAGGGAATCCAAAGGATTTATAGAATCCAGAGAATCTATAGAAGTCTGAGATAAGAGGTCAGAGGTAAGAGTATCCAGACTGTCAACAGGATTGATGGAGTCATTCCCTCCCCCTTGGGGGAGACGGCGGGGGGTCATCGCCATCACAAAGATAATGGCTAAGAATAATATGATGATGGTCGCACGTGTACGCATAAAAACG
>CADCAX010000041.1 GCA_902799455.1 uncultured Prevotellaceae bacterium | reverse complement strand
TATGGTAAGGTGAACTATGCTTTGCTGAGAAACCTGAATGCCTATGTGGATTTGCAGTATCGTCACGTTCACTATAAGCTACAGGACCCTACTGTGATGTATGGTGTGAACCTCGATGGAAGTTATATCATTAACAACAACTATAACTTCTTCAATCCAAAGTTTGGTCTGAACTATGACATAACCCGCAACCACAGAGTGTATGTTTCTTATGGCATAGGTAACAAAGAGCCTGTGCGCAATAACTTCATGCAGCAGGTGGCAAATCCTGACAGAGAAGATACCAAGGCAAAATCAGAAAGACTGGGTGACCTGGAACTTGGTTATAAGTATCAGAGTGAAGTATTCTCGGCAGGCGTAAACCTGTATTGGATGCACTATAAAGACCAGTTGGTGTTGACAGGAGAACTGAATGCTATCGGTGAAGCTCTGACCAAGAACCTCAGCAAGAGTTATCGCATAGGTATCGAACTGGAGGCTGCTTGGCACCCGATAGAGTGGTTTACATGGAATGCTAATGCTACCATCAGCCGTAATCGTGTGAAGGATATGAAGGTGACACTGAATGATTATGTGACAGAGGTTAATCTCGGAACACAGCCATTGGCTTTCTCACCAGACTTTATCATGAACCATATCCTGACATTCAAGTATCAGGGCTTCAAGGCTTCTGTGCAGTGTCAGTATGTAGGAAACCAATATCTTACGAATACTGGCTTCAAGGATATGCAATGTATGGATGAGGATGGAAATACGACATACGAGACATTGCAGTTGAAGAAACACTTCACCACGAACCTCGACCTCAGCTATACCTTCAATATGAAGAAGTATGGTATGAAGGATGCAATGATTGGCGTGACGTTGTATAATCTGTTCAGTGCGAAGTTCGACAACAATGGTTGGGCAGCACCACAGTTCGTACAAAACAGCAATGGCAGTGTGATTGCCGTGAACGAATATGGTGCAAGAGACTTTGGTGCCGCAGGCTTTGCACCATCAGCACCATTCAACGTGATGGTAAACCTGTCTGCAAATTTTTAGAGACCCCCTCCCAAACCCTCCCCAAGGGTAGGGCTTACTCTTCAAAATTATGTCAGCATTCATTGAATATCTGAACGAAAACTGGTTAGAGGTATTGGGAACCATCATTGGTCTCATATACCTCTACCAGGAGATAAAGGCCTCGATATACCTGTGGATTACCGGTATCGTGATGCCTGCCATATATACTGTGGTGTATTGGAAAGCTGGGCTGTATGCTGACTTTGGCATTCAGATATACTATATTATTGCTGCCATTTATGGATTGTTCTTTTGGAAATTCTTCAGAAGCAAATCAGGAAATTCTCTCCAGATAAAGCATCTGCCCCTGAAGAAATATCCTTCCTACATAGCAATATTTGTTGTTTCGTATGCCATCATAGTATATATTCTGCTGACATACACCAACAGCAATGTTCCATATCTTGATACCTTTACCACAGCCCTCAGCATTGTGGGCCTCCTGCTGCTGGCACGCAAATACATAGAGCAGTGGATAGCATGGATTTTTGTCGATGCTGTCTGTGCAGGGCTATATATATATAAAGGTATATACTTCACGGCAGGATTGTATACCCTTTATACCGTCCTCGCCGTATATGGCTATTTTGAGTGGAAAAGAAAGATGGAAAAATGAAAAATGAAAAAGGCCCTCCGAAATGGAGAGCCTTCTTTTTTGTATGTGGGTATTTTAGTTTGCAGAAACAAATTCCTCGAGGAAGCGCTTGTCGTTTTCTGAGAACATGCGGAGGTCGCTGACCTGATATTTCAGGTTGGTGATACGCTCCACGCCAAGGCCGAAGGCATAACCGCTGTATTTCTTTGAGTCGATGCCGCAAAGCTCCAGAACGTTCGGATCTACCATACCGCAGCCAAGAATCTCTACCCAGCCGGTATGCTTACAGAATCCGCATCCTACACCACCACAGATGTGGCAGGAGATATCCATCTCGGCTGATGGCTCTGTGAACGGGAAGTAAGAAGGACGGAGACGAATCTTGGTATCAGGACCGAACAGCTCACGGGCGAAGGTAAGCATCACCTGCTTCAGGTCTGTGAAGGATACGTTCTCATCGATATAGAGTCCCTCAATCTGGTGGAAGAAACAGTGAGCACGTGCTGTGATAGCCTCATTACGATATACTCGTCCCGGGCAGATGACACGGATAGGAAGACCTTCTTCTCCCATCTTTGATGCGATATCCATTACTCGGGCCTGTACGGAAGAGGTGTGGGAGCGTAGGAGGATATTCTTTGTAACATCGCCTGTCTTACTCTCTTCAACGAAGAATGTATCCTGCATGTCGCGGGCAGGGTGGTCGGCAGCAAAATTCATCTTCGTGAAGATGTGCAGGTCATCCTCCACCTCCGGACCGTCGGCAAGGGTGAATCCCATGCGCTGGAATATCTCTACTATCTCGTTCTTGACGATAGAGAGCGGATGGCGTGTGCCCAGTTCTACAGGATATGCGGTGCGGGTGAGGTCGAACTCGCAGGCATCACCTTCTTCACCATTTGCAAGCTGGCTGCGGAGACCGTTGATGGTATCAAAGGCAAGCTGCTTGAGCTCGTTGACCTTCATACCTACCGTCTTCTTGTCTTCGGCAGCAACGTTTTTGAAGTCAGCCATAAGCGCCTGCAGCTCTCCCTTACGTGAGAGATACTTTATGCGCAAGGCCTCCAGCTCCTCTGCATTCTTTGCATGCAGGGATTTGATTTCTTGTGTCAGTTTTTCAATCTTTTCTAACATCATTTTTTATGTATTTTATTTTTGGGGAGTTAAAATGGGAGTTAAAATGGGAGTTAACTCGCTTCGCTCGTGGGAGTTAAAGTGGAAGTTAACTCGCTTCGCTCGTGGGAGTTAAAGGGAGTTTAATACGGCACATCGTTTGAGTAGGGACCGGCACCGCCGTCGAGCGGATCGTCGGCAATGATATTTTCATTCATTCGGCTGGCACGGAAAGAACCTTCCGTCGGGCTGCTCGTAGCATACTGGTCGTATTCGTCAGGATTAGCAAAGCGTGTAAACTCACCCTTGAAGGACAGTGTGACATCCTTTGTGGCACCCTTACGGTGTTTTGCTATACATATCTGTGCCATACCCTTGAGACTGTTGCCCTGTGAGTCTTCCAAGATGTGGTAATACTCAGGGCGATGCACGAAGATAACCATATCGGCATCCTGCTCTATGGCACCTGATTCACGCAGGTCGGAGAGCTGTGGTACCTTGCCTTGATCACCCGGGCGCTGCTCAACGGCACGTGATAGCTGTGAGAGGGCAATGATGGGTATGTCCAATTCCTTTGCAAGACCTTTCAGGGAGCGTGAGATAGTAGAAACCTCTTCCTGACGGCTGTTGAATTTTGTTCCGCTGGCATTCATCAGCTGCAGATAGTCTATCATGATGAGCTCCACCTTCTTCTCCTTCACCAGACGACGTGCCTTGGTTCGAAGTTCGAAGATACTCAATCCTGCCGTATCATCAACATAGAGTGGCGCTCCCTGCATCTTACCGATATTGTTGTCGAAGCGCTTCCACTCATCATCAGTCAGCTGTCCGTTAAGAATCTTTCCGCCAGGAATGGAGCAGACGTTTGATATCAGTCGGTTGACCAGCTGGAGATTATTCATTTCCAAAGAAAAGAATGCTACGGGAATCTTTTCGTCGATAGCAATATTCTTCGCTAGGGAGAGTGCGAAAGAAGTCTTACCCATGGCAGGACGGCCTGCTATGATAATAAGGTCAGACCTTTGCCAACCTGCTGTAATATGGTCGAGGTCCCTATATCCTGTCGGCACACCTGTTATACCACCAGTATTGGCAGCAGCCTTCTGAATGGCATCACGAGCCTGCTTCAGGACTGGGTCTATCTGGGTATAGTCTTGCTTGAGGTTGTTTTGGGAAATAACAAAAAGGTCAGCCTCAGCCCCTTGCATCACATCCTTGATATCCTGTCCTTCATCAAAGGCATTTGTCGCTACACGTGAAGAAAAGGAAATGAGTTCCCGGGCCATGTATTTGTCACGCAAGATAGAAGCATGATGCTCTATGTGTGCTGATGACATCACATTCTCGGTAAGTCCAATGATATAGGCAGGAGCACCGACTTCATCGTAGGTACCTTCACGCTTCAGCTCTTCCATGACAGTGAGGTAGTCAACAGGCAGTTCCTTGATATTCAGTGTCTGGATGGCATTATATATCTTCTGATGGCGAGGGTCCCAGAATGTTTCGGGAGATATGAGCTCAGAGACCACCGTAAAAGCATCTCTGTCGATGAGCAAAGCACCAAGCAGCGCTTTCTCTATCTCCACATCCTGCGGGGGCACATGGCCTATAGAGGTATCTATGACTGGCGTCTTCTTAGAGCCTGATTGTCTTGGCATAATATTGTGATGTTGTTGTGTTTAAAAATTTTGTGGTGTCAGGTTGTGCATCAAAGATACCGAATACAGTAGAACCGGAACCGGACATTGCTGCATAGATAGCACCATTTTCATACATTCTCTTTTTTGTCTCGGCCAATATCGGAAGCTTCGGAAAAATGCTCTTCTCGAAATCGTTGGTAAGATAGTCTTTCCATTCATCTAATGGCCTGAGAACAGAAACCGCAGGACTCTCTTGTGGCTTTTGTGGCTTGATGCCCATATAAGCCTCTTTCGTAGATACTGCAACATCGGGCTTTATCAGTAGCAGATATTTTCCGTTGAGACAACTGAGGGGCTTCATCGGTGTAATTATGTCTCCAATTCCTGTTGCAAAAGCAGGAACAGGAATCTCAGGATCTGTGTCAATGAAGAAGGCACAGTCGGCCCCTAATATGGCAGCATACTGTCGCATCTGTGCTACGGAAAGTCCGAGGTGGCATATTTCATTGATAGCTCGTATCGTATATGCACAGTCACTGGATCCTCCACCCAGACCAGCCTGCATAGGAATATTCTTTGTCAAAGAAATATGGAGTGGGGGAATAGAATGATATTGTGACAATAGCCTGTATGCCTTCGTAACAAGATTGTCTTCAGAAGGCACATCTTCTTTGTCACTGAATTCCACCACCAACTCATCACAAACTGCGATAGGTAAGAATACCGTTTCAAGATTGTGATAGTTGTCCGGACGCTTCTCTGTAACGTTAAGACCCAGATTTATCTTTGCACAAGGGTAGAGAGTCATTAAGAGTTAAGAGTTAAGAGTTAAGAGTTGATATTCGATTATCAATCAAAAACATCGTGCCATGCTTTGAATATCTCCACACCATGTTGGCCGAATTTCTCGAGAGAGTGGATTGCTTCTTCAAATGTCTTCTCGTGTGTAAGACGTGTCTTGGAGAAGAATTTATCAGCATAGCATACAATTTTCTCTTCTGTTGATGTTGGTTCAAATCCTGGAAGACCAGTTCCTGTATGTCGTGCACAAACTCTTTTGTACTTCTCCATATCAGGAATCTTGTCACCAAACACCTGTGAAGCTTCTGTCAGCATTTCTGCTCCCAAAGGTCCATGCTTCATATAGTCTTCTTTACCAAAGCAATGTATGGAAGGTGCATTGCATCTTATAATTCCGATGTCGTGAAGCATGGCAGCATCATACACAAACTGCTCGTCTGCCTTCAACTCAGGATGCTTCCGGCAGATGCTGCGAGCCTTTTCTGCCACAGCCTTGCTGTGAACCAAGAGGATATTTCTCAGTTCGGGGACTTCTGCCTCGGGAAAGAAATAATCTATGATATTATCAACCCAGGATTGCATCTGCTAAAGCCTCCAGTGCTGGAATATCAGAATCCTTCATGCGACCACGAAGGGTTACAAGGTCACCCTTGATGGTAACATCCTTCATCTTTGAGAACATCTCTGTCATAACACGACCTGCGGAAGGAGCCCATGAACCATTTTCAATGATGGCAACCTCACGCTTCTGCCAAGTCTTTATCTCAAGATGATGAATGAAGTCATACATTGGTGGGAAGAGTCCTGCATCATAAGATGAAGCAGCAACTACCATCTTTCCATATTTGAAGGCATCCTCAACGCCCTCATGAAGGTCTTCACGGGTAATGTCAGAGATAGCAACTTTCTTGCATCCCTTTGCCTTAAGAATCTCTGCCAGTTTCTCTGCAGCCTCTTTTGTGCAACCATGTATTGAAGCATAGGCAATGAATACTCCTTCAGCCTCGACATCATACTTTGACCAGATAGAATAAAGCCTCAAGGCTTCTGCCAGCATGTCACCCTTCAGAATAGGACCATGAAGTGGAAGAATCTGTTCAATCTCCAAAGCAGATGCCTTCTTCAGCAATGTAGATACCGGAGCACCGTATTTTCCGCAGATATTAAAATAATAGCGGCGAGCCTCACAAGCCCAGTCGTCAAGGTCTGCATCAATGGTTCCGAATTTTCCGAAGCCGTCAGCAGAGAACAATACCTTGTCTGTTGCATCATATGTCACCATTACCTCTGGCCAGTGAACCATCGGTGCCATAAAGAACTGCAATTGATGCTTTCCAAGAGAAATGGTATCACCCTCCTTTACCACAGAAGTTCTGTCTGCAACCTTTGCGTCAGGGAAATAGAGGGGCATCATAGCCTGAGCCTTTGCTGAACATACTATAGTGATGTCAGGGAACATTTCAACGACATCACCAATGCCTGAAGCATGATCAGGTTCCAAGTGGTGAACCACAAGATACTTTGGTTGCTTGCCGTTGAGAGCTTTTTTAAGGTCTTCCTTCCACGCATCAAGAGTACGGGAGTCAGAAGTGTCCATAATGGCTATGTTCTCATCCATGATGACATATGAGTTGTAACACATGCCATCAGGTGTTTCATACTGAGATTCAAAGAGTCGGATGTCTTTATCATCCTGCCCAATGTATATGATATCGTTTGTTATATTCATAATTAGTTCTTTAACCGTTAACCTTTAACCTGTTCTTTTAGTCGGCCTGTGGCCTTTGTAAAAGCGTCACAAGTGCCGAGCGAACCGTTATTTCGCTTCAGTCATGTCACCTTCAATATAGAGACGTACCAATTCTGGCTTGCCGTTAGAGCGGATTGTAATGGTCTTCTTGAAGTGACCAGGGAACTTTCCTGTTCCAACGTATTTAACTTCTATAGTACCCTTCTCGCCTGGTTTTACAGGAGTCTTCGTATATGTGGGCTCAGTGCATCCGCATGATGCTACTGCCTGATTGATAACGAGAGGTGTAGTGCCTGTATTGGTAAATGTAAAGGTACATTTCTGTGTGGCATTACTCTCAGGAAAACTTCCGAAGTTATGAGTGTACTTGTCAAAGGTAATGGTCTGGTCTTGTGCAAAGGTTGCAACAGAAGCCAAACAAACGAACATCAGGAAAAGAATCTTTTTCATAGTTGTCTCTTTTATTTTGTTAAGTATTTAGTCTAATTCAAATAATTCGCTGGGGGATTTGCGCTTTAAGTCTTCAATGATAAAATCTTTCTGAGCTACCAGTCCGTATGAACGCAATACTTGCTCAATAGTCTTTAATGCTAATATCGGATGATTATTCTCTTCAGACAAGTGGCACATCCATACGTGCTTGAGTTTTGCAGTAGCAAAATTTGCAATAGCCTCACCACATTCATGATTTGACAGGTGACCGGTAGGAGATTCTATGCGTACTTTAAGATATTGCGGATAAGGACCGTTTTTGAGCATCTGCTTGTCATAATTGGCCTCTATGACAAGATAGTTTGCCTCACCAATATATTTCTGCATCTCTTCGGTGATATGCCCTACATCAGTCATAAGGCAGAATGTCAGTCCTTCTTCCGTCCCGTTATCCACCTCTATACGATAGCCTACATTGCCGCTGCTGTCATGGGGAACAGTAAATGGGGTGACATAGAAGTTACCAAGTTTTACACGAACATCTTTCTCAATGACTTGCTGATGGATTCCAGGAATCTTCTTTGGAACACAGTAGTTACGCAGAATACCAGCATGCACATCACTGGTAGCATAGACGGGGATATCATATTCGCTGCTGATTACCCCCACAGATTTTATGTGATCGGCATGGTCGTGCGTTATAAGTATTCGTTTGATACTATCAATGCTGATACCTTTGTCGTGAAGGAATTTCTTTATACTCCTTATTCCGACACCGGCATCTATCAGCATGGCATCATCATCTTGTGCAAAATAATAACAATTTCCGCTACTCCCACTACCGAGGGAAATGAATTTCAACATTTTTTGGTTTATATTTTGCGTGCAAAGATACAAAAAAGATTAAAGAATGAATAATAAACAACAAAGTTTTTATTTATTTTGTGTTTTTTTTATAATTTTGCATGCGCAAATTTCTATTATGAAGTCTCTAACTATATATAAAGCGAGTGCTGGAAGTGGAAAAACCTATCGTCTTGCGATGGATTATATAAATCTGCTTCTACATAATCCGTCTTCTTACGAAAGTATTCTTGCTGTAACGTTTACCAATAAGGCGACAGCAGAAATGAAGCGTCGTATCTTGATGGAGTTATGGGCTGTGACGCAGGAATCAGAACGCTCTATTAAAGAAAGACAAAATGCAAGGCAGGCTCTTTCGCTGTTACTTGAAAACTATCATTTTTTCCGTGTTCAGACGATAGATACCTTCTTTCAGACAGTATTGCGAAATTTGGCGCATGAATTGCAGTTGAATGCTAACTTACGTGTTTCGCTGAGCACTGAAGAGGTGGTAAGTGAGGCTGTAGATGACTTGATAGATACTCTGGCTGATGATAAAAAGCTTAAGCGTATTGTCATGAATTATGTCATGGACTCCATGAATGATGGAAAGAAGTGGAATATCATTGGTGATATAAAAAAATTCGGTAGCACAATATTTAAAGAATACTATAAGGTAAATCGTAATAAACTCGAGGAGGTATTTAAGAATCAGGATTTTTTTGATAATTACCAAAAGACGTTACGTGTCTTGCGTGACTCTGTTTGTGGTAAATATAAGGAAGAAGCTCAAAAGGTCCTTGACGAGATGAGAAAACGTGGGCTGTCTGAAGATAATTTTGCAAGTAAGACAAGAGGGCCTATATCATATTTCCTGAAACTCTCTCAAGGTTTTTTCTATGATGAGAAGAATCTGATGAATAAAACAGTCAATGAGGCAAAGGAGAACCCTACAAAATGGTATACGAAGAGTAATGCAGGGGATGCTGTTCTTACCTCGTTTGTGTCAGATATTATACTGCCAGCGATTGAGAAAATAGAGAAAACACGCAAACAGGATGCTAAAGACTATAATAGTGTTGTCGTAACACTGAAACATCTTAATGAAATGCGTCTGTTGGCACGTATTGAAGATTGTGCTCATAATCTTAATGCTGCAGCACAACGCTTTATGTTAAGCGATACCCAAACCCTGCTGCATGAAATCATAGGCGACGATGATGCTCCATTTATATTCGAGAAAATAGGTTCCCGCCTGAAACATGTGATGATTGACGAGTTTCAGGATACTAGTACGGTGCAATGGAAAAACTTCCAGACATTACTTAAGGAATGTATGAGTATCAGTAATGAAACTGACGAAGACTTGTGCAACAATCTTATTGTCGGAGATGTGAAGCAGAGCATTTACCGCTTCCGTTCTGGTGATTGGCGTCTTCTCAATGATTTGGAGACTTCTTTCCCAGGTGTTAGTGAGGTGCGTAATCTTTCTACCAACTGGCGTTCATGGCGCAATATCGTTGAATTCAATAATGTATTCCTCCGTAAAGTTATTGATGCAGAAATTAGTAGTATTGAGGATGAGCGATGGCAATCAGACCTGCAGCGTGCCTATGCTGATTTGGAACAGAATGTGGCACCACGAAATCAGAATACCCAGGGATTGGTACATATAGAGTTGCTTCCCAAGAATCAACTTCCAGATACTCCAGCTAAGATATATGATATTGTATGCCAGCTGGTGGAAAAAGGAGCCAGCTATAATGATATAGCTATCTTGGTACGTAGAAGACAGGAGGTTCGTGAGATTGCCGATTATCTTGAAGGAAACGATGTCCATGTGCTTTCAGCTGAGGCTTTCCGACTGGAATCTTCACAAAATGTTATGGCTATAGTGAATGCCATGAAGCTTGTTTCTCATCCGAATGATGACCTTTCAAAAGCATATTTGAAACTGACATATCCCAATATCTTACCATTAATAGAGGAACAACGTCAGGAATTGGTGCAGAAGACTCTCCATGACCTTGCTGAAAGTCTCGTCTTGATGATTGGATGTACAGAGCCGGCTTTTATTACGGCTTTCTTTGATGTCCTTGAATCGTTTTCTAATGATATATCTCCAATTCTTGATGATTTCCTTGCAGCATGGGATGAGGAATTATATAAAAACATGATAGAGACGGCGAATGGTGACGGTATTACCATTATGACGATACATAAGAGTAAAGGTCTCGAATGGGTGGAGCCAAAGGAATCTCCTTTCTCACAGTTGCCATTGGTACCTGTCGATTACAGAAACAAGGACTCTCTTAAAAATACTATTTATGAAGCTGATGGCACAGAGGAGTATATCCAGAGTGTGGTAGATAATTTTAATCTTCTGTATGTTGCATTGACACGTCCCTGTCAGTCTTTATTTGTTCTTGGAGAACGCAATAGCGATAAAAAGTCACGCTCGTATCTGATGCAAACAGCCTTGTTGTCTATGCAGGAGATGCAGACAATTGATGGCAAAGAACTCCATTTCAATGGTGTTGAAAACGCAGATGCCCCCCTTACATTTACATTCGGCAGTCTGGATGCGACAAATAAAGAGGAGAGAGAAAAGAAGAAGAATCCGTTTGCTCTTCCTGTAGATGTAGAGGAAGTATTTTCGTTGCCTTCATTTAAGACTTCAGTAAATTATCGACAGAGTAATGCTGCACAGCGGTTTGCTGCTGACGATAATATGGATGATCAGTTGAGAGCTCGTCTGTCTGGAACAGAACAGCATTGGATATTCTCCCATATAAAGACACTGGATGATGTGCCACCTGAATATGAGGATGTATTCAAAGATGAACAGGTGCGCCAGTGGTTTAATCCTCATTGGAAAGTGTTCAATGAATGTTCTATAATTACGGAATCAGGAGAATATCGTCCTGATCGGGTTATAACAGACGAAAAGCAGACCATTGTTATTGACTTTAAATTCGGTAGTCCTCATCAGGGATATGAGAGTCAGGTGCGCAGATATATGCAATTGCTTGCAAAAATGGGATATCCTCAGGTGCAGGGATTCCTTTGGTATATAAATGCCTCATCTCCGTCTGAAAGAATTGTTCCGGTAAGTTTTGCTAAATAATACATGAATACATTTCTCGATATCGTAGCAGCTAACTTGCATGCAGAGTTCAAAGGCAATCTCTCTGATGTCACGATTGTTTTTCCAAATAAGCGTGCCTCCCTGTTCTTTAACAGGGCCCTGGCTGCATTCCAGACACCGGTGTGGTCACCTCGATATATCACTATTTCAGAACTGTTTAGAAGCTGTTCACCTAATCTTGAACTGGCAGATCATATAGACCTGATTATTAGTCTGTATAATGTATATTGTAATATAACAGGTTCAGAAGAGTCTTTGGATCAGTTCTATGGATGGGGAGAGATGATGCTGGCTGATTTTGATGATATAGACAAACATATGGCTAATGCCACGCAGATATTCTCTCTGTTGGAAAACATTCATGAACTTGACGATGTCGATTATCTTAATGAACACCAGAAGTCAGAACTACAGCGTTTCTTTTCAAATTTTACAGAAAATCATAATACAGAACTGAAACAACGTTTCCTGAAACTATGGAAACACTTCGGTGATATATATGTCACGTTTAGAAAAGTGCTTCAGGAAAAAAGTGTCGCTTACGAGGGTATGCTGTATCGTGAGGTAATAGAAAATCTTTCCGGTAACACTTTTGAGTCAAGATATGTGTTTGTAGGTTTTAACTATATCACTCCTGTAGAACAGAAACTGTTCGATTACCTTCGCAGGGAGAATGACGCTTTGTTCTTTCAGGATGATGATCCGTCGGAACCTTTGCCTGTAACATATCTGTCCAGTCCGACAAATGATTTGCAAGCAAGATATATTGCACAATGGCTCACTCCAGAGCGTATAGCAGCAGGTAGAAAAACAGCTATTGTACTCGCTGATGAGAGTCTCTTGGAAACAGTGCTCCATTGTCTGCCTCCATCTGTGGAGCATGTGAACATAACAATAGGCTATCCATTGGCAAAATCTCCCATATCGTCAATGGTGAGGCAGTATGGCAATATGCTCCAGCATAAATCATTCACCCTTCATAATATAAATGCAGTATTGCGTCATCCGTATATGAGACTGGTATCTGATAGGGCAATGGAACTGCATGATACCCTCAATGAACAGTCCGTATATTATCCGACAATGGAGGACCTTTCGCTGGATGAAAACCTAAAGGTGTTTTTCTCTCCTACGGATGATGTTATTTCACGCCTGAAGTGGTTGATAGAAGTAATAGCTCATTCGGACGAAATAAATGATGATTTCTTCCATGAGTCGGTGTTCCGTATGTATTGTATAATGAAACGGTTGTATGACATCAATCAGGAAACACCGCTATCTTCTTCTCTGTTGTATAATCTGCTGTCACAGATAATAAGGACGACAACAATTCCATTCCATGGTGAACCACTTCAGGGAATACAGATAATGGGTGTGCTGGAAACACGAAATCTCGATTTTGAGCATGTACTGTTGTTATCCTGTAATGAGGGATTTATGCCTGCACATGTTAATGACACCTCTTTTATTCCATATTCCGTAAGAAAGGGATATTCCCTGACGACGATTGATAACAAAGTTTCCATATATAATCACTATTTCCAGCATATATTAAAGCGATGTCCTGATGTAACACTTGTATATAGTGATTCTACAACGGATGGAAAAATGAATGAGATGTCACGCTTCATGCTTCAGTATCTTGCAGGGCATTCCGATTTAGTGACTCATCGCATTCTTACTCCTTCATTGCAGGCAGAAGTTCCCTCCATCCGACCTCTGGAAAGGAAGCATCTTACACTGCCTGTTACTCTCTCACCATCTTCTCTAGGCAGATATCTGCGCTGTCCGAAGTCTTTTTACTTTAATAAGGTACAAAATATTAGTGATGTGGAAGACAGTGATGAGGAAGAAATGGATAATCGTACCTTTGGCCTTATTTTTCATAAGGCTGCCGAGATACTTTATAAGCCGTTGATAGGACGTAATATACCAAATTCTTTCTTTGAGGACCTTTTGAAAGAACGTGGCAATGTGACACTGCAGCGTATAGTGGATGAGGCTTTTCGCATAGAACTGTTTAAACTGAAAGACTCCAGTCGCAAAATGCCAAGATTAAGTGGTCTGCAAGTGATAAACAGGGAAATGGTATTAAAGTTTCTGCGTAATCTTGTTTCTTATGATGCAAATACTCCTTCGCTGACTATATTAGGACTTGAAATGCCTGTAAAAGAGGAAGTGTTTCCTGACATATACATAAAAGGTGTCGTAGATCGTCTTGATAAAGTTGTTATCGATGGTAAGGAATATATTAGGGTCATTGACTATAAGACAGGACGTATCTCAGGACGCTCTGGTAGGTTAAAGCTCTCAGGAGTAGAGGATATCTTCCAACCAGAGTCAATTAAAAACCATTCTGATTATTTTTTGCAGGCATTATTGTATTGTTTTATACTCTCTGATTCAACGAAAGCAGATATTAAACGTCAAATATTAAACTTTCCTCTGCAACCGAATCTTTTCTATGTGCAACGTATGAATGATGAGGCGTATATTTCTAATCTTATGTTTGAAAAAGAGGTAATCCTTGATGCCGGACAATATAAGGAACCTTTCATGCAGGGAGTAAGAAAACTTATTGAAGAAATGCTTGATAAAGAGAATACATTCCCATGCACTACGGATACTTCGCATTGCAGAAATTGTGGTTATAGTAAACTGTGTAACATACATAATGATATTGACTAGATAAAATGAAAAAAATCATTTCACTCATTCTGTTGGTCACAGTGGGTTGTGCCTGCTATGCTGACAAGTTGGATTCATTGGAGAACTTGCTGAGGGAAAAATCAGTAACCCAAGAGAAAATTTATATCCATACCGACAATAACTGTTATTTCGTTGGTGATACTCTGTGGTATAAGGCATATGTGGTGATGGCTGACAGCCTGAAGCCTACACGCTATTCTAAGGTGTTGTATGTAGAACTCCTTACTCCTGATGGCTATCTGGTAGAACGTCAGCAGCTATACATCAAAGATGATGGTACAGCAGCATGCCAGTTTGCTTTGAGTGACAGCTTATACTCTGGATACTATGAGGTAAGGGCTTATACAAAATGGCAGCTTAACTTCAACAAGAAGATACGTCCACACTCTTCTCAAAACAGGTTTGAGTTTTATAGCAAGCAGTTCGAGACGAACTATTTCCGCGAGTACGAAGGATTGTATTCTCGTGTGCTTCCGATTTACGAAAAACCAAAACAGCCAGGCGACTATACAGACAAATGTATTATCCCACGTCCGAAACAGAGGATATATGCAGACAAACCTGAGATACAGGTGAGTTTCTATCCGGAAGGCGGACATATCATAGAGGGAATGGACTGCCGGATTGCTTTTGAGGTGAAGGATAATGATGGACAGGAACTTGGTAGTAGTGTGGGAGCACTCGACAACGGATTGTTCATAAAACCTTCTCATGGTGGAAGGGGTGTGTTTGAGTATAATGCACAGAAGCCCCCTAAAGAGGCAACGTTTGAGTATATGGGCAAGAAATATACCTTCCCATTGCCAACAGCACAAGCATCAGGTGTTGTCATAAGAGGTGACAAACAGACAAAGGGTGGCAGAGAATTCGTCGTAAAGGCTAAGGGCGTAACAGTTGCAGCATATAGTGTAACGTGCAGGGGACGACTGATTACATTTGGCAGAAACCCAGGCGAAAGGATTGCATTAGCAAACTGTCCTACTGGCATCAACGACCTGACTCTTTATGATGAGCAGGCACGTCCGTTGGCATCAAGGCTCTTCTTTGTAAACAATAAGGATAAAGAGACACAAGCAAACATATCAATGACTTCTGGCGATAAGACTGTCAATAGCAAGACAGAATTACAACCATACGAGAAGATAGACTTGACAGTTAATGGTCAGGTGCCCATGAGTATCGCTGTTTATGACAAGAGTACTCAGGATTTGTCTTATAATGATGGTAATATGTTGACAGATATGCTTCTTACAGGAGAACTGCGTGGATTTGTCGCTAATGTATCACAATACTTTAAGGAAGGAACAGAGGATAAGTTGGATCTTCTGATGATGGTACAGGGATGGCGCAGGTATAAGCGCATTAATAAAATATTCTTTTTGCCTGAAAGAAATCTTTCATATGAGGGACAGGTGTTAAACATACCATCAAATGCTAACATTATAGATATTGATGACATCAATGACCTGAGCCAATATGGCGAGAAGCGCTCTGACTATGTTCTGGTGTCACCAGTAAGTAACGGAGCACTGACGAGTGAGCGTTGGATGGAAATGCAGGGACGCTTACTGGGAAGTATAGTTAATACGAGTAAGACAGAGCAGACGACACCAAGTCTTCTGGAAGAATCAGAGACTTCTGAGGAGGAAAGCACAACAGAGACTACGGATGTCACATACAATGAAACCAAGAATGATAATCCTCTGTTGACCTATAGACGATTCAAGAATAAGGATGTAATGATAGAGGGAGAAATAGTAAAGGGGGCAGAGACTGCTGACGTAAAGGCAAAAGTTGACGAAAATGGCTTCTTTAAGATTAATCTGCCTTGGTACACTGATCAGGCTATATTTTTCATTACGGCATATGAGAACAAAGACTCACTGAAGAGGGGCTTGCATGGAGTGAAGAATAGTAAGCGCATGGATGAGACACAATATCCTAAGTATTATGTAAAGCGTACTATGGATTTCCCTATGTTCTGCGAGCCTTATTCATGGTATCAGTGCAACCTGCCTGAAGATGAGAATTATTGTTTGGATGACACTGAGGAAGAGGATGATGCAGCACTTGGTCCTGAGAATAACCGCCTTGAAGGTGATCACTATCTCCAAAACGTGACAGTAAGGAAATATCGTCGTTCAAAGCGCAAGCTGAATTATGAAAAGCCAGCTATTGTCATTGATGCTTATAAATTGTATAATGAGATGACTGATTATGGCCTGTCGTATGGTGTGCTTGATATGACACGTTTTGCAAAGCAGGCATCAACTTATCTCTTTGGATATCTTGATCAGGCTACTGATGCAAAGATACGAGGACTCGTTAATGACAACAAAACAACATTCTATCGTAACTACGTACAAACCAGCAGCGAGCACGACATTCCTATGACGAAGACTGCTATGCTCGATTTGCTGCGTCTTAATAAGATGAGGAACATACGTGCATATACCGATTATGACAAGCGTAATGGCACCCATCTGGAGGTTGATGGAGCACCAGCAGTGACATTATGTATAGAATCATTGGATGGAAAGCGCTATACATATAGGGATCGTAGATATATCCTTGATGGAATAACATACGCAGAGGAATTTTATCAGCCTGATTACAGCAATGTAAAGCCTGAGGAACCAACAGACTACAGACGTACCTTATATTGGAATCCTTACACAACCCCAGATGCTGATGGGGTCTTCCGTGCTACATTCTATAATAATTCCAGCAAAGACACAAAGGTAGATATCTCCGCCTGTGGTCTGGATAAAAATGGACAGATTTACGTCAAGTAAAGTTTAGAGTTTAAAGTTTAAAGTTTAGAGTCAGTTTAATAGTTTATAGGTTGTTGACCTGAAACTTGAAACCTGAAACTAAATTAATTTTCAATGTTCAATGTTCAATGAAAATAATTGCGTGATTCTCGCTGCTGGCGATTTCCCTACTGCTCCAGAACCATTGGCAGCCCTCAAAAATGCAGACTATATCTGCTGTTGTGACAGCGCAGCAAAAAGCCTCTTGGCGTGGGGTAGAGAACCTGACGCTATCGTGGGGGATGGGGACTCCATCGATGATGAGATTAAAGAGAAATATTGTCATATCTGGCACAAGATTGACGAACAGGAAGATAACGACCTGACAAAAGCTACACGATTCTGTATGGCACAAGGGTTTACACATATTACTTACCTTGGAGCAACAGGAAAGCGAGAAGACCATACCATTGGTAACATCTTTCTTATTGCTCGCTATATGCGCGATTTCCATATTGAGCCTGTAATGATAAGTGACTATGGGGTGTTTACCCCTGCGAAGGGTAAGACGACCTTTCATAGTTTTGCTGGACAGCAGGTCAGCATATTTCTTCCCTTTGGCAATGATATGCAGATGAAGAGCCAAGGGCTCAGATGGAACTCCTATCCCTATGACCAAATGTGGCAAGGAACTCTGAACGAGGCTTTAGGCGATTTCTTTACACTAGATGGCGATAAAGAGTATATTGTCTTCCAGACCCACGATAAAAAGCAAAAATCCCGTTTTTAACGTTTTTTAGGCGCGCTGTCGCATTTATACCATATTTTTTTTGTACCTTTGGGCCCGAAAATATAAAGTACATATAACAAAAAAAATAGTATAAATGGACGAGACACAAACTTTTGACCGTGACAGAATCCTCAAAGTGAATATTGAGGAAGAAATGAAGACGAGTTACATTGATTATTCAATGTCAGTCATTGTAGCTCGCGCTCTGCCCGATGTGCGCGATGGCTTTAAGCCGGTTCACCGCCGCATACTCTATGGTATGCTGGGAATCGGTAATACCAGTAACCAACCTTATAAGAAGTGTGCCCGCGTAGTAGGTGAGGTGTTGGGTAAGTATCATCCTCATGGCGACTCTTCTGTGTATGGCGCTCTGGTGCGCCTGGCACAGTATTGGAACATGCGTTACACTCTTGTTGACGGACAGGGTAACTTCGGTTCTGTCGATGGTGACTCTGCTGCTGCGATGCGTTATACGGAGTGCCGCCTCTCAAAGATGGGCGAACATATCATGGACGACCTTGAGAAGGATACCGTCGATATGATGAATAACTTCGATGACTCTCTGCAGGAGCCAACAGTTATGCCTACCAAGATTCCTAACCTCCTCGTGAATGGTGGTAACGGTATTGCTGTGGGTATGGCAACTAATATGCCTACACATAACCTCGGTGAGGTAATTGACGGCTGCTGTGCTTATATCGACAATCCTGATATTGATACCGATGGCTTGATGCAGTATATCAAGGCTCCTGATTTCCCAACAGGTGCATACATCTATGGTATTCAGGGCGTTAAAGAGGCTTACGAGACTGGTCGCGGACGCATCATCATGCGTGCAAAGGCTGAGATAGAGTCTGATGAGAGTCATGACAAGATCGTCGTTACCGAGATACCTTACGGTGTTAATAAGGCTCAGCTGATAGAATACATCGCAGACCTCGTAAAAGAGGGTAAGATAGATGGCATCTCTAATGTCAACGATGAGACAGGCCGACAGGGTATGCGTATCGTAGTTGACGTGAAACGTGATGCGAATGCTAACGTCATCCTGAACAAACTCTTCAAGATGACTGCCCTGCAGAGCTCTTTCTCTGTTAATAACATCGCTCTCGTAAAGGGTCGTCCACGCCTTCTGTCATTGAAGGAATGTGTGAAATACTTCGTAGAGCATCGTCATGATGTCACAATACGTCGTACTAAGTTCGATAAGGCAAAGGCAGAGGCTCGTGCTCACATCTTGGAGGGCTTGATAATTGCCGTTGACAATATAGACGAGGTAGTAAGACTGATACGTGCCTCAAAGACTCCTGCTGATGCACAGCGTGCTTTGGAGCAGCGCTTTGAACTCGACGAACTGCAGTCAAAGGCTATCGTGGATATGCGTCTGTCACAGTTGACAGGTCTGCGTGTAGAGGAACTGAAAGCTGAGTACAAGGAGATAATGGAACTCATTGCTTACTTGCAGCAGATTCTGGATGACCCAGAGCTGTGTAAGAAGGTGATGAAGGACGAACTCCAGGAGGTGAAGGAGAAATATGGTGACGAGCGTCGCACTGAGATAAAACTCTCTAATGCTGAGTTCAACCCAGAGCAGTTCTATGCAAACGATCCTGTTGTCATCACAATGTCACATCTGGGATACATCAAGCGTACCTTGCAGGCTGACTTCCGTGCTCAGACACGTGGCGGTGTAGGCTCTCGCGGCTCACGTACCCGTGAGCAGGACTTCACAGAATACATCTATGCAGCAGATGCACACGATATGATACTGTTCTTCACCAAGAAGGGCCGTGTATATTGGCTGCGTTGCTTCGAGATACCAGAGGGCGCAAAGGATGCCAAAGGACGTGCTATACAGAACCTGCTCCAGTTGGAGCCGGATGATGCTGTCAATGCTTTCCTCGGAATCCGGAGTCAGAAGTTTAACGATGAGGAATTCCTTACAAGCCACTATGTTGTCTTTGCAACAAAGAATGGTATCGTAAAGCGTACTACCCTGAAAGACTACTCCCGTGTTCGTGGAAAGGGCGTGCGTGCCATCAATATTCAGGAAAATGACGAGGTAGTAAACGTTATGCTGACAAATGGCCATAACGAACTCATCCTTGCTTCAAGGAATGGTCGTGCAGTACGTTTCAACGAAACAGATATCCGTGTGATGTCTCGTGTTGCTACTGGTGTACGTGGTATGACACTGCAAGGTGATGACGATGCAGTTATCGATCTCGTTGTGGCATACGACCCAGAGCAGTCTCTGATGGTGATTTCTGAGAAGGGCTATGGTAAGCGTTCTAAGATTGGTGTGCTGACAGAACAGACTCGTGAAGATGGTACTACATACATGAAGGTTGAAGACGGTGGCTATCGTCTCACCAAGCGTGGCTCAAAGGGTGTTACAACTCTTAATATCACAGAGAAGACAGGTAAGGTGATTGCCATGAAGTGTGTGGTAGGCGATGAAGACCTCATGATTATCAACAAGAGTGGTATCGCTATTCGCTTCGCTATTGCTGATGCCGGTAATGAGAAGGGACGTAATACTCAGGGCGTGAAACTCATCGACCTGAAGAAACGTAACGAGTCTATCGCTTCTGTTTGCGTTGTTCCTCACGAGGATGTGGAGGACGATAACGTTAACGAAAACGAAAACCAAAACGAAAACGTTGATGATAACCAAAACGAAAATAATAACCAATAACTTTAATTAAACAAATCAATTATGAAAAAGATGTTTATTACGATGTTGGCAGCTGTAGTAGCTACTGCATCATTTGCTCAAAATCCAAAGTACGACAAGGAGATTACTGCAACAAAGAGTTATGCTGCTGGCCTTGAAATCTACAACAATGCAAAGGAGTCTATGGATCCTGAGATGAAGCAAAAGGCTGCTCTTGCTCTTAATAAGCTGGCTGCTGCTGAGGGTCAGAAGAGTATTGAGAGCATTTCTGCCGGTAATGCAGCTACTAGCGAAGACAACAAGCTCGTCGCTAATATGATTAATGCTGCTTTCCGTTGTAAGAAAGTTGGCGCAAAGGGTGGTGAGGACCTCTTTAAGGGTGTCCAGAACTATCGTCCTTTGATGATTAATGCAGCAAACTCTACTAATGATAATGATGAGAAGCTGATGTATGCACTGACATATATTAAGTCTGCAGAGCCTGGTGACCAGTTCGCTCCTTTGGCTTCTTTCTTTGCTGCTTATGCAAACTATAACAAAGGTGACTATGCTGGTGCTGCAAAGTATGCTAAGGAGGCCTTTGGTGATGATCGCGTAAAGGATCAGGCAGAGCAGATCTATCGTATGTCTCTGGAAAGAAACCTGAATACAAGAGAGGACTCTCTGAAGTACATTGAGGCTTTGAAGGAAATGGACATCGATAAGTACTTCATCCAAATCTCTAACCTCTATATCGATATGGGTATGCAGGATAAGGTGCAGTCTCTTGTTGATGCTGCTCTCGCAAATAATCCTGAGAACAAGATGGCTCTCTTTACACAGGGAACTCTGAAGAGTGACAAGAAGGAATATAAGAGCGCTCTTGAGGATTACCTCAAGGTAGTGAAAATTGATCCTGACTTCGTATATGGATGGTTCAACCTTGCTGCATGCTATGGTAATATTGCTGATGATATCCAGCTGAATAAGGCTGATAAGTCTGGCCGTCTCTTTGGTGATGACCTCAAGGCTTGCTCTGAGGCTTATGAAGGTGCTGCTGATGCTCTGGAGCATGTACGCACTCTCGATCCTAACCACGAGACAATCAGAAACTGGCCTATGCTGCTCCGTATGTATTACAACCGCATGGGTAAGACCGATAAAGCTAAGGAAATATCAAAGATTATCGGTGACGAATAAGTATAACTCTTCAAGTTATGGAAGTGAAAATGGAAGTTAGCTCGCTTCGCTCACGAAATTAATTCGCTTCGCTCATGGAAGTTATATGCTATGCATAGGACGATAGTAATTGAGCCGAAGAGAGTAATGTCCACGAACGTAGTGAGTTAACTCCCTGCACGCAGTGCATAACTCCCCCTTTAACTCCCTGCGCAAAGCGCATAACTCCCAGCAAGCAGAGCTTGCGAAAGTTGAATATAACGTTTAAACAGACAAATGCAAAAAGTAACATTACTTTTTACGTTTATATTATTTCTTACTTCATCTGCCTCGGCTTCTGTCCTTGATAACAGAAGGACGAGGCAGTTGAAGAATGACCTTGAAGTTGCCAGAACTGCCGTAAGAAAAGCAGTGAATCTGGTAGAGGATAACGATGAGTCACGAAAGCGTATCAAAGCTCTCCAGGATAGTGAGAGAACCCTGAACGCCTATTTTAAAGACTCGCTTTTCAGAAATCGCAAGGACCTCAGACTTATTTCTTTGGATATTTTGAAGAAACAGTATGATGTCTATAATGATCGTTTGTATCTTAATATGCCAATAGATACGATGGCAATGGTGTTGAAGGGAAAGCAGTACCTTGTCAGTATGCTGTCATTTGACAGTCTTGAGGTGGGTAAGAGCTACCGCAAGAAACATTCCGAGATGCTCGCACCCTATCATGGCAACCTCCTGAAAGGAGGCATCTATTGTATGGCACACGAGAAATGGAAAGATGCCTGGGATTGCCTCGATCTCTATCTTGATAGCAGGAGACAACCGCTGTTCTCTGATATCAAGTTCAATAGCGCAAATGATGAATTTGCTGCCTTCCTTGCACTTATGTGCGGTAAGAGCCTCGATAGCCTGTCTTTGATGATGAAGTATTCGGAAGAGGCTATAAATTATAGCCCGCGACGTGAATATACACTGCAGCTGCTGGCAGAGGCATGGAAACTGTTCACACCGCAGAAGATGTATCTGCACTACCTCAAAGAGGGATTCAAATTCTATCCGCAATCCTCATATTTCTTCCCACGACTGATAGACTACTATACATCTCACGGAAAGGCGGATGAGGCAATGTTGTATATCAATAAGGCATTGGAGATGGATCCCCGGAACCAGTTGTTTTTATTGGCAAAACATAGTGTCCTCATGTCCCAGAAAAATTATGACGAGGCTCTGAAATATGGTGTGACACTGTTACGAGATAATCCAGATCAGGCTATTCCGAATTATAATGTGGGATACATCTATTATCTTCGTGCTCTCGATGCTCAGAAACGGTATGACAGATCATACCGCCAGAGACAGAAGGATGCACAGGAGGAATACAGTAAATGTCTGCCTTATATTGAGCGTTACCGTAAGCTGATGCCAAATGACCGCGAACGTTGGTATCCTATTTTGTATGAGGTGTATCTGAACCTCAATATGGGTAAGAAATTTGACTCCCTGCTTTGATGATGGGACGGGTTCTGTTAGCAATATTTATTTCTATCGTAGCTTTTGTCTCACTGCAACAGTGTATCTCGCAACGTGAGAATCAAAAGATTATGACCCCGTGGGGCTCTGTCATCGGTGAAGAGTCAGATACCCTCGATGCTGACGAATATACCCTGAACGATATTGTAAAAGGTGGCGAGTTGATAATGCTTACCTTGTCGGGACCTGAAACATATTATGACTATCACGGCAAGGGAATGGGTGTTCACTATCTCCTTTGCGAGAAACTGGCTGAACGTTTGGGGGTAACTCTTCGCGTAGATGTCTGTCGCGATACCATCGATATGCTCCAACGTTTGCGTAACAGAGAAGGTGATATCATTGCCTTTCCTCTCTCCCCGAAGGACCTTATGGGATTTTCTGAATGCGGTGAGCATTGGGCTGTCAGTAAAGAAAATCCGGAATTGGTAAAAGAGGTGCGCATATGGTATAAGCCTGAAATGTATAAGGAGACAAAGCGTGAGGAGGAATATCTGCTCACTGAGGCAAGCGTGAAGCGCCATGTGTATCCTTTCATGCTGTCTGCCCGCTCAGGAAAGATTTCAAAGTACGACCATTTCTTCCGCAGATATGCTCCTCTTGCCGGAATGGAATGGACCCTGCTTGCGGCACAGTGCTATCAGGAGAGTTGCTTTGATCCAAAGGCACATTCATGGGCTGGAGCGTGTGGCTTGATGCAGATAATACCGAGTACGGCAGATCATCTTAAGTTGCCTCGAGATAAGATATACGACCCAGAACAGAATATTGCTGCTGCAGCACGTTATATGCGTGAGTTGCAGGCTCACTTCAGTGATGTGGGTAGCAGGGCTGAGCGCATACGCTTTGCACTGGCGGCATATAATGGTGGCGCATACCATATTCGTGATGCTATGAAGCTGACAAAGAAATATGGTGGCAACAGCTATAGGTGGAGAGATGTGAGGAAATATGTCCTGCTGCTCTCACGACCTGAATACTATAATGATTCGGAAGTGTCACACGGATATATGCGTGGCTCCGAGACAGTAAACTATGTCGAGAAGATAATGGACCGACAGTCAAAATACCGTCATACGAAATGGAAGTGATTTATAAAGTTTATAGTTTAAAGTTTATAGTTTAAAGTCAGTTTTTGAGTTTATAGTTGAAAGTTGATAGTTTATAGTCAGTTTAATTAGTTTAAAGTAGTAAGTGAAGTATGGAAGTTTTTGGATATAGGAAATTGATTGCATACGAAAAAGCAAAAGAGGTAGTGAAGCATACCTATAAGCTTTTGAAAAAGTTTCCTGCAGAGGAGCGTTATGCTATGTGTGATCAATTAAGACGAGCTTCTATTTCTATTTCTTCTAACATAGCAGAAGGGATAAACAGATTTTCAGTAAAGGATAAATCTCATTTTATTGAAATGGCTTTTGGCTCATTAATGGAGGTCTCTTCACAGTTTGAAATAGCTGAGGAACTTGGGTATGTTACTGCTGAGGATAAATTAAGTATGGATAAACTTATAGATGAAGAAGCCCGACTTTTGTCAGGACTTCTCAACTCCTATAAACCATCCTCTAAACTCTACACTCTACACTTTACACTATAAACTATACACTATACACTATACACTATACACTTTCCACTGCCTCTAAACTCTAAACTATAAACTATAAACTATACACTTACCACTGACTATAAACTCTAAACTCTAAACTATACACTAAAAAAATGCATTTTCTACTAAAAATAATTTTTTTCGCCTTTTCTCTTGGCGCTATGGCCCAGGAACTGCCTGCCATTCCTGATGATGCATATGTCATACGCCATACGGGATATACTCTTTCGTATAATCTAAATACCTACTGCCCTGATTGGGTGGCATGGAAACTGACACGTAAACACCTCAAAGGCAATATCTCCCGAAAGAATAATGATTTTCAGGGCGACCCTGATGTGCCTGTACCCGATCGTGTCACACCATATGAATATAAGAAGAGTGGCTATGACCGTGGTCATATGTGTCCTGCTGGCGATAACAAATGGAGCAGTCGAGCCATGAAGGAATGTTTTTATATGACGAATATGTGTCCGCAGGTGTCAGTGCTCAACCAACGTTGGTGGAGCAATCTCGAGAATGCTTGTCGTAGATGGGCAGAAAAGGAAGGAACAGTGTATATCTGCTGCGGACCAATCTTTGATGCTCCTGTAAAGACCATTGGTGGTGGCTATAACTATTCCCTCAGACGTAATGGTATCAAGGTCTATGTTCCTACACGTTTCTTTAAGGTTGTGCTGTCATTAAAGAAGGGTAGGGAGAAGGCCATTGGTTTTATATATAATAATGATGACAGCAGACAACCGATGACCGAATGTTGCATGTCGGTTGATGAGGTGGAGAAAATCACTGGCATAGATTTCTTTTCCTCACTGGATGACACTCTGGAAGAAGACCTCGAATCCCATTATGATATCGCTGCATGGAAGTAACATTCAAAAAAAACGTTAATTTATAACGTAAAAATCCTTTTGTACATTATATTTGCAATTTTTTTTATGGTGGCCAATAGTGGTCACCATAATTTAAATTACATAATTTCAATGTTAAAATTTAAGAAAATGGCAGTCATTGCACTGCTGTCTGCTGCATTTACTTCATGCAGCAATGAGAGTGTTGAAACAGTTGGTA
>CADCAX010000040.1 GCA_902799455.1 uncultured Prevotellaceae bacterium | reverse complement strand
ATAGCCCATCGCATAGCCTTCAGAGACACCCATCCCATAGCGCATGCTCGCTCTGGACCTAAACGGGTCTCATTATCGTTGCCATGAATACAATCGAAATAGTCATTCACAAAATTAGCATCTATCTGCATTATCATAGCAAAGAGAAAACACAGTACATTTGCAACAATACGGATAGCAAGTTCATCATTCGACATCCCGAAAAGATTTGTGTCATATAGTGTCTTCCATGCGAAAGCAGAACCCAGCATAACAGGCACCATAGCACCCGAAAGCGTTTTAGGACGAGCTGCAAGTATCCATGCCTTAAAAGAATTCTGACGAATGTTATCCGAATTGTTTGCCTTACCTGTCTTTATGTCAATGACCATAATTCTTCAAATTTCTCTCTAAGAAGCGTCTTATTATTTATAATGTTACGAAGAGTGGAAAGGTCTTTCTCATTTTGCGAACCTTCTATCCACAACTTTATATATCCTGCTGTGGAATATTTCTCTTGCATGTGTTCACAAAAACGTTTCCAGTGTTCCTCCTTTGTCATTTCCGGATAATGGGACATACCATATTGTATAGTACGTTTAAAAACAGACGTAGGATTAAGGTCTCTATCAGCCTCTGCGACAATCTTTCCATAAATAGAGCGTGGAGCCCTGGAAGCTGAAGCACGATGGTCCTCGACTGCTTCCTTCATTATCCTTATCTGCATTTCAGAAAACCATTTCTTCAGTCGCTGATCTGCTTGAAGGATTTTTCCTGACGTGATATGATGTATGGCTCGTGGTCCCTCAAGACCCAAATCATGGTATGCAGCAATAACATATGCCATATCTTCATCAGCACCCATTTTCTGCGCAATAGACACTGAAGAACGTATTACACGGGTAACATGCTCCATATTATGTGCAACATCGAACGCAGCATACCTTGGTAGGATGTCACGTTCGATGAATGCCATGATTTCTAAATTAACCAATACTTATCGGAAAAATATAGATTCTTAAAACTATAACTTTAAACCCTTCAGTACTTCTGCAATCTTCTGACGTGTTGTCAGTCGTGTTGGAACGAGTGGAAGACGAAGATTGTTCTTCAACAGTCCCATTTCAGACATCAAAGCCTTCACACCTGCAGGATTTCCATCTACAAAGAGGAGGCTATAGAGGTCTGTAAACTTGTGATGTATCTTCTGAGCTGCCTCAAACTGTCCACGGAATTCCAAACGTATCATTCGAGAGAACTCCTTTGGAAGAGCATTTCCTATTACAGAAATAACTCCGACAGCGCCAGTTGCTATCATATGGAAAGTAATAGCGTCATCACCAGAAAGTACTTCAAAGTCTTTTGGCTTATACTTTATTATTTCGTCAACTTGTTCTATGGAGCCACTTGCTTCCTTGATAGCAACTATATTATCACAATCATTTGCAAGACGACAGGTTGTCTCTGGTTTCATGTTTACCCCCGTACGGCCAGGTACATTATACATTACTATAGGTAACTTAGTAGCCTCTGATATTGCTTTGAAGTGCTGATACAGTCCCTCCTGAGAAGGCTTATTATAATAAGGACATATACTAAGTATACCATCTATGCCGCTGAAGTTACCAGTCTTGAGAGTTTCCACTATGGCAGCAGTATTATTACCACCACATCCCATAAGAAGTGGTACCCTGCCATTTACCTGCTTGACAATAAACTCTTTTACAGCCCAATACTCATCTTTAGAAAGACAAGGGGTCTCTCCAGTAGTGGCAAGGATGCAGAGGAAGTCTGCATCATTGCCTAATTGGTATTCTATAATGGATGATAAACTCTCATAGTCTATCTTACCATCATCTGTAAAAGGTGTAACAAGGGCTATTCCTAAGCCACGAAATATATTATTCATAGTTTATTTATAATCTTGCCAAGATTTGATTCCTAAATCATCAACTGAAAGTGTTGTGAATGCATGGATAAATGCTGATGCCAGACGAGCATTTGTAATAAGAGGGATGTTATGATCTATCGCACCACGACGAATCTTGTAACCATTTGTCAGCTCGCGCTTTGTATGGTTCTTAGGAATATTAACAATAAGGTCAAACTTATGGTCATGAATCATATCCATTACGTTTGGAGCATCCTTATGTGTCTCGTCAGGCCATGCTACAGCATATGCCTTAATCTTATTATCATTAAGGTATGTTGCAGTACCTTCTGTTGCATAGATAGTATATCCTGCTTTCTGCAATGCCATTGCAGCATCTAGCAGAGAGGCCTTTTCCTTAGTACCACCTGATGACAACATGATGCCCTTATCCTTTGAAGGAATCTTATATCCTGTTGCTATCATAGAGTTAAGGAGAGCCTCTTCGTAAGAGTCACCAAGACATCCCACCTCACCTGTTGATGACATATCAACACCAAGAACAGGGTCAGCATTCTGCAAACGGGCAAAAGAGAACTGACTTGACTTAACACCCATTCTGTCGATGTCAAATTCTGACTTATCAGGCTTCTGATAAGGAGCGTCAAGCATTATTCTTGTTGCTGTTTCAATAAAGTTACGCTTGAGAACCTTTGATACGAATGGGAAAGAACGTGATGCACGGAGGTTACACTCGATAACCTTTACATCCCTACCCTTTGCCAGATACTGTATATTAAAAGGACCTGAGATATTCAATTCCTTAGCAATAGCGCGAGACATCTTCTTAATCTGACGGATTGTTGCGAAAGTGATATCCTGTGCTGGGAATACCATTGTAGCATCACCAGAGTGAACACCTGCATACTCAATATGCTCAGAGATACCATATTCTACAACCTCACCATTTTGTGCAACACCATCAAACTCTATCTCGTTTGTCTCTTGCATGAACTGAGAAACAACTACAGGATACTCCTTACTTACCTCAGAAGCAGCAGCCAGGAAGCGCTTCAACTCTTCGTCATCATAGCAAACATTCATTGCTGCTCCAGACAAAACGTATGAAGGTCTTACCAAAACCGGGTAGCCTACTTCCTCAATAAACTTGTTGATATCATCCATTGATGTCAAAGCGCTCCACTTAGGCTGATCAATTCCAAGCTGATCAAGCATAGAAGAGAACTTGCCTCTATTCTCTGCTCTATCAATAGATACAGGGCTTGTACCCAAGATAGGCACACTCTGGCGATGAAGTTTCATTGCAAGGTTATTTGGTATCTGTCCACCTACAGAAACAATCACACCACGAGACTGCTCTAAGTCGAATACATCCAGAACACGTTCGAATGAGAGTTCATCAAAGTAAAGTCTGTCACACATATCGTAGTCAGTAGAAACTGTTTCTGGGTTATAGTTAATCATAATTGATTTATAGCCCAACTTGCGTGCTGTCTGAATAGCGTTTACTGAACACCAGTCAAACTCTACTGAAGAACCGATACGATAAGCACCAGAGCCGAGAACGATAACACTCTTTTCATTCTTGTAGTAGTTAACATCATAACCCTCTACTGCATATGTCATATACAGATAGTTTGTGAGTTCAGGATGTTCAGAAGCAACAGTCTCGATACGTTTTACTGCTGGAAGAATACCCAACTTCTTACGATACTGTCTTACAGCAAGATTTTCCTTCTCCATGTTTGTTCCTTCTGTCTTGAGAACAAAACGTGCAATCTGGAAATCCGAGAAACCAAGCACCTTTGCCTGACGCATTACGTCAGCAGGAATTTCTTCTACCTCATTATATGTCTGCAGTTTATGTTTGAAGTCAACGATATTCTTCATGCGCTCAATAAACCAAGGGTCAATCTTGGTGAGTTCATAGAGACGCTCGATGGTATAACCATTCTCCAAAGCCTGAGCGATAGCGAATATACGCATATCTGTTGGATTAGAGAGTTCTTCATCAAGATCATCAAACTTTATATGGTCATTTCCAACGAATCCGTGCATACCCTGACCAATCATACGTAATCCCTTCTGGAGCATTTCCTCGAAAGAACGACCTATTGACATAATTTCACCTACAGACTTCATAGAAGAGCCAATCTTGCGGCTAACTCCTGTGAACTTCGTAAGGTCCCAACGAGGAATCTTACATATCATATAATCAAGAGAAGGAGCTACATATGCAGAGTTTGGAGTACCCATCTCACCAATCTGGTCAAGAGTATAACCGAGGGCTATCTTTGCAGCAACAAAAGCAAGAGGATAACCAGTTGCCTTAGATGCCAAAGCAGATGAACGACTCAAACGAGCATTAATCTCAATAATACGATAGTCATTGTTTTCAGCATTAAACGCAAATTGTATGTTACACTCACCAACAATATTCAAATGGCGAACACACTTAATAGTAATCTCCTGCAACATCTTCACCTGCTCTTCTGTCAAAGAACATGTTGGTGCAACAACAATTGATTCACCCGTATGTATTCCCAATGGGTCAAAGTTCTCCATTGATGCTACTGTGAAACAATGGTCATTTGAATCACGGATGCACTCGAATTCTATTTCTTTCCAACCCTTCAGACTTTCCTCTACCAACACTTGTGGAGCAAAAGTAAATGCACTTTCTGCAATTTCCTTGAAAGTCTTCTCATCTGGACACACACCAGAGCCCAAGCCTCCCAAAGCATATGCTGAACGTATCATAATAGGATAACCTATACGACGAGCTGTTGCTATTGCATCTTCTAATGTCTCACAAGCCTGTGAAACAGGAACTTTGAGGTCTATCTTATTTAATTCTTTTACGAAAAGGTCACGATCCTCTGTATTCATAATAGCCTGAACAGATGTTCCTAATACCTGAACACCATATTCTTTCAGGACACCCGTTTTATAGAGTTCTGTACCACAGTTTAACGCAGTCTGTCCGCCAAAGGCCAGAAGGATTCCGTCAGGACGTTCCTTCTTAATTACTTCTGTTACAAAATGTGTATTGACAGGAAGGAAATACACCTTATCTGCGATTCCTTCACTAGTCTGGATTGTTGCGATGTTTGGATTGATAAGAACACTGCTAATACCTTCTTCACGTAGAGCTTTAAGTGCTTGTGAACCAGAATAGTCAAATTCACCAGCCTGACCAATTTTAAGGGCGCCAGAACCCAAAACGAGAACTTTTTTCATTGTTTCTATCTTTAAAACCTTAATACCTTCTATAATTATATTTTTATTCTACTGTTACTGATTTTGCCAAATTGCGAGGCTGATCCACATTCAGACCTTTTGCGACAGCAACATGGTATGACAAAAGCTGCAAAGGAATAACACTAAGCAATGGAGCGAGACAAGCCAAAGTATGTGGTACCTCTATTACCTCATCTACCATATTTTTTATTTCTTCGTCACCTTCTGTTACAATTGCAATAATATGTCCTTTTCTTGATATAACCTCCTGCATATTAGAGATAATCTTCCTATATAGTTTGTGGTGGGTTGCTATAAATACTACCGGCATTTCCTCATCAACAAGAGCTATCGGACCATGTTTCATTTCCGCTGCAGGATAGCCTTCTGCATGTATATAGCTAATTTCCTTCAACTTCAATGCCCCTTCCAAAGCTACAGGATAGTTCCAGCCACGACCCAAATACAAGAAATTGTGTGCAAAAGTAAACTTCACAGCCAACTTCTGTATCTTATCGTTCTGCTGCAACACCTTTTTTATTTTGTCAGGAATAAGTTGAAGTTCCTTTATCGTTTCTTCAAACTCGTTTTCTTCTACTGTACCCTTCGCCATTCCGAGGGCTAAAGCTATCATTGTCAAGACAACCACCTGACCAGTAAATGCTTTTGTAGAAGCAACACCAATTTCTGGACCAACATGAATATATGTACCAGTATCAGATTCTCGTGCTATGCTAGAGCCGACACCATTTACTATTCCAAAAATCATAGCCCCTTTCTCTTTCGCCATCTGTATAGCAGCCAAAGTGTCTGCTGTTTCTCCTGATTGCGAAATAGCCATTACAACATCGTTAGGTTCAATAACAGGATTTGAATAGCGAAATTCTGATGCATATGCCACTTCTACAGGTATACGACAGAAATGTTCTATCAATTGTTTTCCTATTAATCCTGCATGCCATGATGTACCGCATGAAACTATTATGATACGTCTAGCCTGTAACAATTCCTTACGATGTCCTCTTACAGCTGACAGAAGTACATCAGGATGGTGTGTGAATGGAGATTCTATCACACGTCCGCTCATACAATCTTTCAAAACATTGGGTTGATCAAAGATTTCTTTGAGCATAAAATGTGGAAATCCTTCATGATCGAGCATGGAAAGATCTACATCTACCTCCTTTATTTCTGTTTCTGACTTTTCACCATTAAGATTGTAAACTCGCAGTTGTTCACCTCTCTCTATTACTGCCACCTCCTCGTCTTTAAGATACACAATACGACTGGTGTATTCCGCAATCGGAGAAGCATCTGACGCAAGGAAAAACTCAGAATTATCTTCTACGACGCCAACAGCTAAAGGTGAGGATTTTCTCGCAGCTACTAAAACATTTGGATTTCTGGAATCAATTACAGCAATAGCATACGCACCGTATACTTTTCCCAATGCCACTCTGACAGCCGTTGATAAATCAACATCATTTTTCTCCATTACAAACTCTATGAGTTGTACGAGAACCTCTGTATCTGTCTCACTCTTAAATTCATAACCATGTTTCTTTAACTGTTCACGCAAAGTGGCATAATTCTCTATTATACCATTATGAACAAGTGTCAGATTTCCTGATTGTGAAACATGAGGATGTGCATTCAATTCGCTTGGCACTCCATGAGTGGCCCAACGTGTATGCGCAATGCCAATGCTACCAGAAACATCTTTTCCTTCAGCGAATTTAACCAAGTCGCTAACCTTTCCCTTAGCCTTGTACACATTGAGTTTGTGGTCCTTGGCAGAAAGCATAGCACAACCCGCTGAGTCATACCCTCTGTATTCAAGCCGTTGCAGCCCCTTAATCAGAATCGGATAGGCATCTTTATTTCCTATGTAACCTACTATTCCGCACATAAATTTTGTTTGTGATTTGTGTTGTTCCTTATTTATTTTGTTAAACTGATAACAAGTGTTGCCAATGATAATAATACGCTGGAAATAGGTGTCCAGAACATATAAGAATTGACATCCGCTGAACGTGCTTTTGCCCTATGAGGTTCTATATACACAACATCATTCTGCTGTAGATAATAGAAATCAGAATTAAGCATATTAGCATCATTCATATTATATCGTGCTGTAATTTTTTCTCCATTTGGCAACTCACGAATCAAGAGAACATTCGGGCGCTTACCATACACAGAAAGATCACCAGCCTGTGCAAGAGCTTCTATAATACTCAGTCTCTCATTAGATACATTCAATGTACGAGAACCTGATACTTCACCTATAACAGTAACTGTAAAACTTGAATAACGCACCTTTACAACCGGGCGTTCTTCTTCTGCAAAGTATGGTTTGACCTGATCTAAGAGAAAGCTTTCACATTGTGGACGCGTTAGACCACCAACTTTTACTCTGCCTAAAACTGGAAAGGTTATATATCCATCCTGATCCACAACATATGTATAAAGTTGTTTAGAAACTTCTGTACTTGTATAACTACTACCACCATAATTACTGCGCAATGTCATATTAAAAGGCTCTGCTGCCTCTGGATTAGTAGAAGTTACCGTGATTGTCAATTCATCATTAGGCTTTATATGAATCTCCGGACGCATTTTTACCCCTTCTAGACTTACTGAATCCATATTCTGGAAGTATGCCAACTCTTTTGCCATTTTGCAACCTGATAACATTACCAATGATAAGGCTGCTACAAATACAATAATAAGTTTTTTCATACTCAAAACTATTTCTTAAAATTTAATCAGATTAGAAATTCTCATCCATGAAATGTTCAAATCTTTCTATACCTTTACTGGTACAAATACCTCGAATTATTACACTGTGGCAGTTTACAAACATTTGCTGATACGTAAGATCATTTAATTCCTTCGTAGCTCTCAACATATGAACCACATTTTTCATAATTCGGTTAAAGATTTTGTAATCTATGTCCTTTCGGAAATACCCTTGTGCAACACCTTTCTTGTAAAAGTTGAAAGCATTCTCACGCTGCTTGTTACTATACTCTTGCATCATTTTTTCAACCTTGGGATATTTAACTAAATCCGTAAAGAAGGAAGATGTTGTTTTTGCTGAAAATTCGACCTGTAATCGTAACACCTCACAAAGAATATCCATCACATTATCCGTATGTGATGAAAAATCCTGCATATGCTCGTCACTTTCTTCTACGAGGCTTCTCATAACACCCATAAGAATCATCTCTTTATTGGGGAAAGCCTCATAAATTGTTCGTTTCGAAACATGAATACCATGTGCGATATCATCCATGGTAACTGCTCTAATACCATATTTTCGGAAACGTTTATCCGCCTCCTTAATTATAGCAAAACGAATATTTCTCTGTGATAGTGCCACTTATGATTAGAAAGGTAAATCCTCTGCTGAATCGCCTGCCAAATCAGCACTGCTCACTGCTGGAGCCTCAGGCATTGGCATTCCTTCTCCCGCATTTGGCTGAGATGCCGCCTGCGACTGCTCATCTACAAGACGAACATCATATGCTCTAATGCTATTAAACCATCTGCCATTATATTCGTGAGCATCAATATCAAAAGCAATGTTCACCTCTTGACCTACCTGAATATTAAAACGTTGAAGACGATCTTCGCCAAAAACTTCAAAAGCCATCTTCTTTGGATATTGGTCATGGGTTTCTACTACAAACTCTTGCACCTTCCATGTATTACCAGTCCTCTGACTTGTACCGCTGCGCTCTGGAAGTGCGCTAATAATTTTTCCTTGAATTTCCATATGTTTATTATATAAAATTTTAATACCTGAATGCAAAAGTACTTTTTTTTTCGGACCTAGTGTCCTTTATGTATATAAAAAAAATCGTAATAGTTAAAAAAACTTAAACTCTTTTCGGGCCATACCATATACTCATATATTTTTCTTACCTTTGCGCTGATTTTTCCAAAAGAAGTAAAGCTATCACAAAATAATCTATATAGAACTATGAGATTTACATTATCTTCTTCAGCGCTCAGTACAAAATTGGGCATTCTATCAAAAGTAATCAACACCAAGAATTCTTTGTCCATTTTGGATAGTTATCTTTTTGAGATAAGAGGTGGACAGCTTATCATTACAGCATCTGACAATGCCAATATGATGAAATGCTATGTTACTCTTTCTGACTATGAAGGTGAAGGGGCGGTCTGCATTCCAAATCGCATCATTCAGGCAGCTGTAAAAGAACTTCCTGAACAGCCACTTACTTTCGAGGTATCTTCACCAGACAACAGTATCAAGATGAACTATCAAAATGGTTCTTACCGTGTTGCTGGTCAGAGTGCTGATGATTATCCTAACTTACAACCTATTGAGAACGACGTTACCGAGATTTCTATCCCAGCCGGCACATTGGCTTCAAACATACAGCGCACTATGTTTGCTACAGCTAACGACGAACTCCGTATGGTCATGAATGGTTTGTATTTTGACCTGCGCGAAGACAGCCTCAATATTGTAGCCAGCGATGGCCACAAGATGGTGCGCAATATGATATTCTCATGCAAGACTGCAACCCCATCTTCTTTCATATTGCCTAAGAAGCCTGCTGGTCTTCTGCGTTCTGTGCTTGATCTCAATGATGAAACAGAAATCACCGTTCGTTTCAACAGCAATAATGCAGAAATAAAATTCACAGACGGAATTCTCTCATGTCGTCTTATTGAGGGACGTTATCCTAATTATAGCAGTGTTATTCCTACGGACAATCCTAATGTTGTAAATATAGACCGCAAGGGAATGATGAGTGCACTTCGTCGTGTATTGCCATTCGCAAGCGAAAGCACACAGTTGGTAAAGCTACGTCTTTCTCCAAACAATCTGGAGCTTTCTTCTGAGGATATAGATTTCGCAACATCTGCTCATGAAGATTTAGTATGTGATTATAACGGAGCACAAATGAGCATAGGCTTTAAGGGCTCTGCACTCTTTGACATCTTGAACAATCTCAGCAGCGACAATGTAACTATTGAGCTTGGAGATCCTAGTAGAGCAGGAGTCATCCGTCCTTCTGAGCAACCAGAAAACGAAGATATCCTTATGCTCATCATGCCTATGTTATTAAGTGAGTAATTCTTCTTAATTTAAAAGGATGAAACTGAATCTTACAAAGCCTCTTATCATTTTCGATTTGGAGACAACCGGTCTGGATATCTCAAAAGATGGTATTATCCAGATTAGTTACATCAAGGTTGGACTCGATGGTAGCGAGGAGCGAAAGAACTACTTCATTAATCCTGGACGCCCCATTCCTCCTGAGATTACAGAACTGACCCATATTACTAATGATATGGTTGCAGATGCTCCAACGTTCAAGCAGATAGCATCTACATTGGCTCAAACATTTAAAGGATGTGATTTTGCTGGATATAACAGCAATTTTTACGATATCCCAATGTTGGCGGAGGAGTTTTTAAGAGCAGGCATAAGCTTTGATTTTTCCAGATGCCGACTTATTGATGCCTGTACCATTTTCAAACAGATGGAGAAGCGTAACCTTGCCGCTGCCTATAAGTTCTATTGCGGCAGAAATATGGAGGACGACTTCCAAGCTCATTTGGCTAACGAAGATACCGAAGCTACATATCGTGTCCTTCAGGGCGAACTTGACAAATATGCTCCTGGAGCGAATGAAGATTCCAGCAAGGTCTTGAATAATGACATGGACGAACTCCATAATTTCTGTAACAAGGAGAAAAAGGTTGACTTTGCTGGTCGCATGAAATTCAATGAAGATGGTGTGGAAGTCTTTAACTTCGGAAAATACAAGAACTTACCCGTCGTTGAAGTCCTGAAACGTGATCCTAGCTATTATAGTTGGATGTTGAACGGAGACTTTTCTCTTGATACAAAACAGGCTTTGACACGTATTAGGTTAAGAGAGCAGGCAAAATGAGATGCATACTCCTTATTCTTTGCACATTATTCCATTTCCTGACAGTTTCTGCTCAGGAACTTACTGCTAAGGTTAATATCAACCATCAGCAGGTTCAAGGCACGGACAATGCTATTTTCGAAGAATTAAAGGGAAAACTGGAGGAATTTCTTAACACCCAACATTGGACAACCCTACAATTTTTGGAGCATGAACGGATATCCTGCTCATTTAACATTACTGTAAAAGAATATAAGCGTGAAGAAGGTATATGGTCATGCACTTGTATGATTCAGGCCAATCGTCCCGTTTATAATTCGGCCTACACAACAACCATCTTTCAGTTTCAGGATAATGACTTTACATTCACATATCGTCAGTTTGAAAATCTGAATTACAACGAAGAGATTATAGACAATCAACTTCTTGCCCTCTTCGCGTATTATTCATATCTCATTATCGGCATAGACCTTGACACCTTCTCCTCTCTTGGAGGTAGTGATGTTCTAAACCGTTGTCTTAACCTTACCAATAATGCTCAAAATTTGGATTTCCCAGGATGGAAGGCTTATGACAGCAGAAAGAATCGTTTTGCCATCATAAATGATTATATGGAAGGAGCGATGGAGCCCTTCCGCACTTTGCAATACAATTACTATCGCAAGGGTCTTGACGAAATGGCTAACAATGTAGAACGTGGCCGAACAGAAATCAGCACTGCTATTACGGAGAATCTTGAGAAGGCCCATAAAGACAGGTCTTCCAGCATGCTTCCACAAATATGGACTGACTACAAGAAAGATGAGTTGGCTAATATATATAAAGGTAAGGGAACATCCAAAGAAAAGTCTCAAGTGTATGATGTACTTTTCTCTATCAACCCCTCTCAAAGCAATTCTTGGGACAAAATAAAAGAATAGATATGCTCAAGCATCTTTATATAAAAAACTATGCTCTTATTGATGAACTCGACATCGATTTCTTTTCCGGTTTCTCTGTAATAACTGGCGAAACGGGAGCGGGAAAGAGTATCATCCTCGGTGCCATAAACCTCCTTCTCGGTCAGCGTGCCGATTCAAAGGTTGTGAAGCCAGAGCAAAGCAAATGTGTCATAGAAGGAACGTTCATTGTTGACGGAACAGAGCATATCATCCGTCGCGAATTATCCTCCGCAGGTAAAAGCCGTGGTTTTATTGATGATGAGCTTTCTACGCTTCAGGAGATGCGCGATTATGGCGAGAGATTGCTCGATGTTCATTCCCAACACCAGAACCTGCTTTTGCAGAAAGAGGATTTTCAGCTTAGTGTGCTGGATATCATTGCCGGCAACGATATTTCAACATACGCCCAAACCTATAACGCATATATTGATGCAGAAAAGCGTCTCAACAGGCTCATAGAAGCCGACTCACAGGCTCATAAGGATGAGGAACTGCTACGTTTTCAGCTTGAGGAACTCGCAAATGCCGATTTCTCTGCCGACGAACAGGAAGAATTAGAACAGGAGCAGCAGACGGCATCACATGCTGAAGAAATAAAATCTCTCCTTTATGAAACGAGTTCCATATTATCTAATGATGAAAGCGGAGCAAATGATCTCTTGCGCCATGCATCACAGAATATGGAGTATGCCTCCAGACTTTCTCCACAATTGGAAAGTCTTTCCGAAAGACTGGAGTCATCATATATTGAGATAAAGGATATTGCCAGCGATATTGAAAGGGAACTCGACAATATCTCTTTCAATCCGCAGCGTCTGGCTTTTATCAACGAGCGGCTCGACCTTATATACACCCTGCAAAAGAAACATGGCGTTACTACCCTTTCTGAACTTCTTGATAAGCAAGAAGAATTACAACAGGCTATTGACTCAATCGATGGCAGAGGCGAAGAGATTGAGGCCTTGAAGCAAGAGGTTGCCAATCAGATGGCTAAAGTAGAAAAGCTGGCCGAGGATCTCAGCAAGTCACGTAAGAATACCGTCTCTGTCGTTGAGAAGAATATTATTTCCCGTCTTTCTGATTTGGGGATGCCTAATGCCGAGTTCTCTGTCAGCATAGATGAGAAGCCCCTCTCTCATGATGGTAAGGACAAAGTGGCGTTTCTTTTCTCTGCAAACAAGGGTATGCCTCAGCGTCATGTCAGTCAGGTAGCTTCCGGCGGTGAGATAGCCCGTCTTATGTTGGCCCTGAAGGCATTGATTGGCGGAGCAGTCAAACTGCCTACAATTATATTCGACGAAATAGATACCGGTGTCAGCGGACGCATAGCCGAGCAGATGGCAAAGATTATGCGCGAGATGGGCGAAAAGGAACGTCAGGTCATCAGCATCACCCACCTGCCACAGATAGCGGCTCTCGGTACACATCATTATAAGGTGGAGAAGCACGAGACACCGGCAGGCACTACAACGTCTGTAATGCGCCAGATCGATGACGAAGAGCGCATCCGCGAAATAGCACAGATGCTCAGCGGTGCAGACGTTACCGATGCTGCCCTTGAGAATGCTAAGCAACTGATTGCATCATGGAAATAAAATCTGCAACCTTTACCATTAGTTCTGCAAAGATATCCCAATGTCCGAAGGATGTCAAGGCTGAATTTGCTTTTATCGGCAGGAGTAATGTCGGCAAGTCGAGCCTTATCAATATGCTTACCGACCACAAAGGACTTGCAAAGACCAGTGCAACACCGGGCAAGACATTGCTCATCAATCATTTTCTTATAAATAATGAGTGGTATATTGTTGACCTACCGGGATATGGTTTTGCAAAGCGTTCCAAGAGCGTTCAGCGCAGCATCGAGGAGATGATTTCCTCATACATCCTGCAGCGCGAGCAGTTGGTGAATGTCTTTCTGCTAATTGATGTGCGCCACGATCCGCAGAAGATTGACATCGAGTTCATGACATGGCTTGGCGAAAACGGCATTCCGTTCTCCATCGTCTTTACAAAGGCTGATAAGTTGTCGGCCACACAGTTGCGGAATAATGTTGACAGCTACATGAAGTCTCTTTTGGAGACATGGGAAGAACTTCCGCCTTATTTTGTTACGTCGTCAGAAAAGAAACAGGGCCGCGAGCCTTTGCTTAACTACATAGAAGAAATTATTGGCAACACCTGTTCTTGATATCCAGAATCTTTCAAAGCGCTTTGGAGAACGCATTCTCTTCAAAGACATCTTTTTTTCCATTGCCGAAGGTCAGCGCGTCGGACTGATTGCTCAGAATGGAACAGGTAAATCGACACTTCTTTCCCTGCTGACCGGTGACGACACTCCCGATTCCGGTACCATTATCTATCGCAACGGCATCCGCACGGGTTTCCTGCGTCAGGAGCCGTGTTTTCCAAAAGATGCCACCGTGCTGGAGGCATGCTTTTCGAGCGTTAACCCTGACGATGACACTCGCCTTAAGGCAAAGCAGATACTCACGCAGCTGCGCATCACCGACATGGAACAACCCGTACACCAGTTGTCTGGCGGACAGCAGAAACGTGTAGCATTGGCGCAGGTGCTCATTTCCAATCCCGACTTCCTGATACTTGACGAGCCGACAAACCACCTCGACCTCGAGATGGTCATCTGGCTGGAGAATTTCCTCTCGCGTGGCAACAAAACCATCCTCATGGTTACGCACGACAGATTCTTCCTTGATAATGTATGCTCCATAATCCTTGAACTCGAAGACCAGACCATCTACACCTATCGCGGGTCGTATTCCTACTACTTGGAAAAGCGCCAGCAGCGCATCGATACTATGGTGGCGAGCATTCAGCATGCCAACAACCTTTACCGTCGCGAGCTGGAATGGATGCGTCGCCAGCCACAGGCACGCGGTCATAAGGCAAAGTACCGCGAGGATGCTTTCTATGAACTCGAGAAACTTGCCAAGACACGCCTAGAGGAGCGCCAGGTGTCGCTGAAGTCGAAGAATGTATATATCGGTTCCAAAATTTTCGAGAGCCAGTATGTCTCAAAGGCGTTTGGCGAAAAGGTTATACTGAAGGATTTTTACTATAACTTCGCCCGTTTCGAGAAGATGGGCATCGTGGGCAACAACGGCTCCGGCAAATCGACGTTCCTGAAGATGCTGCTCGGCATCATTCCTCCCGACAGCGGCAAGTTCGACATCGGCGACACGGTGCAGTTCGGGTATTTCTCGCAAGACGGCCTGCAGTTTGATGAGCAGCAGAAGGTCATCGACGTCGTCCGCGACATAGCGGAATACATCGACCTTGGTCAGGGACGTCAGTATTCTGCGTCGCAGTTGCTGCAACATTTTCTTTTTACCCCCGAACAGCAGTATAACTACGTCTATAAGCTCTCCGGTGGTGAAAAGCGCAAGCTGTATCTCTGCACGGTACTGATGCGCAATCCCAACTTCCTCGTTCTCGACGAGCCGACAAACGACCTCGACATCAAGACATTGCAGATACTGGAGGATTACCTGCAGAATTTCCCCGGCTGCGTCATTGTTGTGAGCCATGACAGGTATTTCATGGACAAGATTGTCGACCACCTACTCATCTTCCACGGTGACGGTGAGGTGCAGGACTTCCCTGGCAACTATACGCAGTACCGTGAA
>CADCAX010000039.1 GCA_902799455.1 uncultured Prevotellaceae bacterium | reverse complement strand
GAATAAAATGCGAATAGACATTATAACCGTATTGCCTGAGATGCTTGAGGGCTTTGTCACCACAAGCATTCTTGGACGTGCGCAGAGCAAGGGACTGGCAGAGATACACATCCACAACCTGCGCGACTATACCGCCGACAAATGGCGTCGCGTCGACGACTATCCCTACGGCGGCAAGGCGGGCATGGTGATACAGTGTCAGCCCTTGGATGCGTGTATCTCGGCGCTGAAGGCTGAGAGACATTATGACGAGGTGATATTCACTGCCCCCGACGGCGAGAAGTTCGACCAGCCGATGGCAAACGAGCTGAGCCTGAAGGAGAATATCATCATCATCTGCGGCCACTACAAGGGCATCGACTACCGCATCCGCGAACACCTCATCACGAAGGAGGTGAGCATCGGTGACTATGTCCTCACGGGCGGAGAGCTGGCTGCCGCCGTTATGGCAGACAGCATCGTCCGCGTCATCCCGGGTGTTATTGGCGACGTAGAGAGTGCCCTGTCAGACTCTTTTCAGGACAATCTCCTGGAGCCGCCCGTTTATACCCGCCCAGCGGAGTACCATCCCGTCTCCAATCCCGACGAAACCTGGGGCATTCCCGAAATCCTCCTCTCCGGCCACGAGGCCAAGATAAAAGAGTGGGAATTAGAACAGGCCTTGGAGCGCACGAAACGTCTGAGACCTGATTTGTTGGAAGAAGAGTGAATATCCTATTTACTTTACAGTATATCTTCCGATGTCACCGCGCTGCCGCAGGGCATTGCGGCGTTCGGTGGGGGAGATGTCCAACTCGCGTTCATATATGAAATACATGTTTGTACGCGATCCCATGCCGCTGCGTCGTGCCACTTCCGTAACCCCCATCTTGGTATAGCGTAACAGAAGGTCGGCAGTATGTATTTGCCACTTTGTGCGAAATGCCTGGTTCGACATCCCCGTCAGTAGAAAAACCATTCCGTCTATGTCACTTGTGCGGGCATTATATTGTTTGCAGAAGTCCGCTACGTCAGCCTCTCCGCGTGCCAGATGCTGCAGGTAATTATCCATAACGTGGATGCCCGTCGGTGTCATGTTGCGCTGCGGCTCTATCGGAACATATATTATGTTGCCGTCAGCATCTGCCGAACGTTTGTGCGTCAGAGGTGAGATATACAAATCCTCAAACTTATACTGCGCCTCGCCCGTAAAAGCAGCCCGAGGTGTCTTCTCTGCACGCCAAATATGGTTGCCCTTATTGCGACCATACCATCTGTCAAGTACCTTTGCTCTGTTTCCCATATCTGTTCTCTCCTTAATATTTGTCTGTTCCTGTATATAGTAAACGCTCCCCTCGCCGTTTTATTGCGTCCATATCGATGCGATTTATTAACCACGTTCAATATGGATAACACTCTTATTGCTAATAAATAACCCTATTCAATAGGGTTAACGTCTTACTTGCGAGATTGTTACCCTATTCAATAGGGTTAACGTCTTACTTGTTAGTTTGTTACCATATACAATGAGGTAAACATTGTTATCATGCGAAAATAACCCCATTCAATAAGGTTAACATTGTTATCATGCGAAAATAACCCTATTCAATAAGGTTAACGTTGTTATCATACAATAATAACCCTATTCAATAAGGTTAACATTGTTACCCTCACATACATTCTTTCTGGTGGGGGTGGGATAAATATGCAAGAAAAAACACAAAAATCCCCCTCGTGATATCTTCGCAGACTTCAACGAGAGGGGGTGCACGCTTATCTATGATTAACCTTATTTACTAACACCTTTGATGAAGAAGGTGTGATATATTCATTTTATCTTCCGAAATAGTTTGGCAGCGGATTTGTCGGTACCTGATAAATGGGAACGTTGGTGCCGAAGACCTTCTGGTAACTCTCGGGCAGGCCGGAGCGCTTCCAAAGTTCGGTGACGATGGTTCCGTCGCCACGGTCGAAGAGCAGGCGGAAGGTGTCGTTGTCCACCCATTCTATCTTGCTCTCGCCGCCGTACTGTATCAAGAGGTTGTCGGATTTGTACGTAATGGGACGCATGATGCAGTAGGCATACATCCGGCTTGCCACGAGCTCGTAGAAGTGCACATACACGTCCTTGTCGAAAATCTGGTAGAGGTCCTGATGTCCGGGCATCAGCATGTCCATGCCGTCAACTTTGGACAGTATGCCCACGCGGCGCCAGCAGCCGTAGAACTTGTTTGTGCCGGGCTGTGCGGTATGCATCTTCAGCAGGTCGATGACGCGCTGTATCTTGGGGCTTATCTTGTAGTCGGAACTGTAGAGCTCCGTGATGTACTGGCCCATAGGCATGTATTCGGTATTCATGATGGTGTTGTGCCAGCGCAGTTTGAAGCCCTTGCTGCCGCTGTCGAAGATGCTGATATCTTTGTCTGCAATTCTGCCGGTATAGTTCAGCGGACGCCTGTCCTGGTTCAGTATCGACATCCAGAACTCTGGCTTATCTCCTTCCACGTCTTTCTGTATCTGCAGTTGCAGCGTAGTGCTGTCGGTGCAGTATTTGTACTGCTCTATGTGCGCCTCCTTGTCGGCGGTGCCGTTCTCATAGGTAAAGCCCATCAGTCTGTACAGTCCACGCGGATTATCCTTCTTGCCGGCTATCTGGCGTGAGATTTCTTCGCAGGCACCCTTATCGAGAGTCTGCTTGTGCTTGTCGGGCAGTCGGAAGGTTATGGGCAGGCTGTACCTCATCTTCACCACCTTGCCCTTGTTCTTGGCGGGCGTCCACTTCGGCATTATGCTTACCACGCGCTTCGCCTCGGCAGTAAGACGCTCGTCTGGCGAATTCATGGGCTCCATGTCCGTGATGGAACCGTCCTCATTGATTACGAATCTCAGAACCACTCGTCCTTCGATGCCGGCCTTCTCACAGTCTTTGGGGTACTTCAGGGTTCTCTGCAGGAAACCCATCATGGCACTCATGCCGCCAGGGTATTCTGCCATCTTCTCAGGAACGTCAACGGGCTTGGCCTCAACGGAAACAACTTGTGCGAATGTTGCAGTCATAAACAGGCACATAGCCCATGTCACGAAAATCTTTTTCATAGTGTAATGCATTTAAGGGGGTTAGTTTAAAAGTTTGAGTCGTTATAGCATATCTCGTCGCACGCTACCATCAGTTCGGTGCTGCTTGCGGATATCGTGGAGTCAGCGTATGCCGTAATGTCGGGCAGCACAACGTTGCACACCAGTGCGAAGGAACGCTCCTTTCTGACCTGCGGCAGGCGGACATTGTTGTTGCTGACGGCATTGCTGTGGACTGCATCGTTGCTTTCGGGACAAAACTCCACCTCCGGCAGCATGGCAGTATATATATATGGAGTGGGGCTGGCTGGTTGCGGCTTCTGTTCCGGTTTCGGTTCCTGCTGACCTTCCATCCTTGCCGTGAGTCTGTAAAGGTCGCTGTCCGTATTCTCCTTGTGCTGCGTGGTGGATTTCTTTTCTGTAAGATGCATTACCTCGCTGGTGGGTTCGGTGCTCGCCGTTTGTTTGGTCGTATTCTGCTGGCCTACAAACATTATGGTACTGATAATGAGCAGTCCTGCAACAGCTGCGGCAGCTGCATACCACTTCATGGTCGCGGCCTTACGCCTCTCCGCAGGAGCCTCACCGTTGGCCATCAGACGGTCGTATTCTGCAGCGCCCTTGTCGAGTTCAGCTATTATTTTCTTGTAGAGTTCCTCGTCGTTATATTGTTGTCTTTTCATGTTTGCAGTATCTTTTGTAGTTCGTTGATCAGTTTCTTCTTTGCCATTGAAATCATGCTCTTCACAGAGGGCTTCGGGATGCCTGTCTCTTGTGCTATTTCCTCTGCCGTATGGCCTTCGAGGTGTCTCTTCCTCAGCAATTCCCGTTCTCGTGGACTAAGCCGTTCCATCGCCTCGTCAATCTTCTGCTGTGTCTCTCCGGCCTCGATGACGGCATCGGCACTGGCGTATGTCTCGTCGCTTTCTATGCTGCTTTCCAGTGTAACAGTCATGCTGCTTCTCCTTCTATATATTTCTACGCATACGTTCTTTGCCACCTTTATGGCCAGCGCCTCCATGTTCCTCTCCGCACTCAGCCGTTCGCAATACCGCCAGAGGCGTATGAGTCCCTCCTGCGCAACATCCTCAGCATCCGTTCTGTTGCCGAAGAAATCGCGCCCCACTTTCACCATCAATGGTCTCAGTGCCGGAACTATGTTTTCAAACTCTTTTGGAGACATCTCTACTTATAATACGCAGAAAAGAGAAAAAAGTTAAGTGCGAGATGAAAAAAACGGATAGCACCTCCAGTGTGTCGGGCTATCCGCTTATTGTTTTACCTTTATAATATATATACTAGGTCGTATTTACGAGAATTCATCTTCTATCTGATTTAGCATCTTGATGGTTGCCTTGATGGCGGCTTCTGTCTGGTCGGCATCGAGGGCGCGGGTGCGTATCACCCTGCCGTCCTTCATGCGCCACGTTATCTGCGTCTGAACGAGGGCGTCGGTGCGTCCGCCGGGAGGAATGGTGACGGAATAGTTCTCAAGCATTGGGAAGGTGCGTCCCAGCGTCTCCTTATATATATAACGTAAGGCCTTTACGAATGCATCGTACTGTCCGTCACCGGAAGAGTCGGCCTCGTAGCGCTTGCCGTTGATGCTTATCTTAACGCAGGCATGGGGCTTCAGACCGTAAGAGAGGCTGACCATATAGCCTTTCAGTTTTACCTTGTCCTCGGGAGCAGAGTGCTTCAGCACGTCAGCCACGATGAATGGCAGGTCGTCCTGTGTGACGATGGCCTTTCTGTCACCCAACTCCGTGATGCGCTGTGTTACCTTCTTTGTCTGTTCGGGGGTGAGCTCAAGACCAAGCTCCTGCAGGTTCTTCTCGATATTCGCCTTGCCGGAATTCTTGCCGAGAGCATATTCGCGCTTTCGTCCGAATCGCTCCGGAACGAGGGCGTTGCAATAGAGGTTGTGCTTGTTGTCGCCGTCGGCATGCACTCCCGCCACCTGTGTGAAGACGTTGTCGCCCACGATAGGTTGATTCGGAGCAATCGTGACACCGGAATATCCCTCAACAACGCGTGACACCTCATTGAGCATATCCTCCTGAATGGATGTCGTGATGCCCAGCTGGTCGTGCAGCGATGCCTGGACAGAAGCGAGTGGGGCATTGCCGCAGCGTTCACCGAGTCCGTTGACGGTGACGTGCACACCCTTTGCACCGTTGCGTACGGCGGCAAGGGTATTACCCACTGCGAGGTCATAGTCGTTGTGGGAATGGAAGTCAAAATGCTCGTCGGGGAAGCGTGTGGTGATGTCCTTGAAGAACTGTCCTGTCTCTGTCGGTGTCAGCACTCCGAGGGTGTCGGGAAGCATGAAGCGCTTGATGCCGATGCCCTGAAGGGACTCTATCATGTGATACACATAGTCGGCATTGTCACGCATACCATTGCTCCAGTCCTCAAGATAAAGATTGACGCTGAGGCCAGCCTTCTGCGCCATCGCCACATTAGCCTTGATGTCGGCAATGTGTTCGTCAGGCGTCTTGGAGAGCTGGTGTACGCAATGGTTCTTTGACCCCTTCGTCAGCATATTGATAACCTTGCCGCCGCAGTCGGTAATCCACTTGATGGACTTTCCGTTGTCAACAAATCCCAACACCTCGATGCTTTCGAGAGCATCAGGCCTGCCACCGTCTTCTACCTTAGCGGAAGACAGCTGCTGGGCATAGCGGCATATCATGGTGACGGCTTCCTTCTCGCCTTCCGAAACACGTGCCGAGGCAACCTCAAGGCGATCAACCTTGACGTCTTTCAGCAACAGACGCGCTATGCTCAGTTTCTCATGAGGCAAAAAGGACACTCCGTTGGTCTGTTCTCCATCACGGAGTGTTGAGTCGAGTATTTCTATATTATTGAACATTGAACATTGAATTTTTCCTCCCTTTTGGGGAGGTCGGGAGGGGCTTTTTATCTTTTCTCCTCCCAGGCAACAATCTTGTCCTGATTTTCGAGCAGGAAGTCGATGTCGTCGAGGGCATTCATAAGGCAGTATTTCTTATAGCCGTTGATGTCGAATTTCTCGCTCTTGCCAGTTGCCTCGTTGGTAACGGTCTGGTTTGGCACATCTACTGTCACAACCGTCTGAGGATTGCTCTTGATGCTTGCAAAGAGTTCTGCCTGGAACTCTGGTGTTACGATGACGGGCAGCACGAAGCAGTTGAGGAGGTTATTGCGGTGGATATCAGCAAATGATGAAGATATTACCACGCGAACGCCATATCCTGCTATTGCCCATGCAGCGTGCTCACGAGAAGAACCGGACCCCCAGTTCTTACCGCCTACGATGATTTCGTGAACACCCTCATGAGGTGCCTCGCTATATTCAGGCTGGTTCATGACGAAATCAGCTACAGGCTTGTCGTTAGCGTCATAGCGCAGGTCATGCATGAAAGCCTCACCGAAGAATTTTGGGTCACGTGTGGTGAAAGCCAGATAACGTGCCGGGATAATGAGGTCGGTATTACAGTTGTCAATCTCAATAGGAATACAGGTTGACTTGATTATGTTGAATTTCTGTTTTGCCATTGTTTCAAAAGTCTTTAAACTTTAAACTCTAAACTTTAAACTTTTCTCGGGTCAGTGATGACACCTGTTATAGCACTTGCAGCAACTGTCAGCGGACTTGCAAGGATGGTGCGGGCACCAGGTCCCTGACGTCCTACGAAGTTACGGTTGGAGGTAGAGATTGCCAGCTTTCCTGCAGGCACCTTGTCTGGATTCATTGCAAGACACGCAGAGCAAGATGGCAGACGCAGTTCGAAACCTGCTTCCTCAAGAATCTTGTCAATGCCCTCGTCGATAATCTGCTGGCGTACGAGCCAAGAACCAGGAACGAGCCATGCTACAACGCTGTCAGCCTTCTTCTTGCCCTTCACGATAGACGCAAAGGCACGGAAATCCTCTATGCGACCATTGGTACAAGCTCCGAGGAATACATAATCCACTGGCTTGCCCTCCAGCTTCTCACCAGGAGCAAACTGCATATAGTCGAGCTGGCTCTTCAGCTGTGCAGCCTCTTCTGCAGAAACAGAATCGAGAGTCGGAACAGTACCGTCGATAGCGATACCAGCACCAGGGTTTGTACCGTATGTGATGCGTGGAGCAATGTCCTCAGCCTTGTATGTTACCTCCTTGTCGAATACGGCATTGTCGTCACTCTTCAGGGTCTTCCAGTAAGCAACAGCCTTGTCCCAAGCCTCACCCTTTGGAGCATACTCGCGTCCCTTCAGGTAAGCAAATGTTGTCTCGTCAGGAGCGATGATACCTGCTCTTGAACCCATTTCAATAGAAAGGTTAGAGAGAGTCAGACGTCCCTCCATACTCATATTGCGGATTGTAGAACCAGCATATTCCACTACATATCCTGTAGCACCAGATGTTGTCATCTGTGCCATGATATAGAGGGCCACATCCTTCGCTGTTACACCCTTCTGCAACTCACCCTCGATATTGATGCGCATAGACTTAGGCTTTGACTGCAGGATGGTCTGTGATGCCAATACCTGTGCCACCTCAGATGTTCCGATACCCATAGCGAGAGCACCCACAGCACCGTGTGTAGAGGTGTGTGAGTCACCGCAGACAATTGTCATACCAGGCAGTGAAAGACCCTTTTCAGGACCTACGACGTGGATGATACCGTTGTCCTTGGTACCCATTGTGAAGTGCTTGATGCCAAACTCCTCACAGTTAGCCTTGAGGGTGTCAACCTGCTTCTTGCCGATAGGGTCATCGATACGCTCCTGCTGGTCAGAAGGAGTGTTATGGTCAGGCATTGCTATAACGTGATCAGGACGGAATACCTTGATTCCCTTGTCACGAAGAGTGTCGAAAGCCTGTGGTGATGTTACCTCGTGGGCATAAAGCCTGTCAATATACAGTTGTGTGGGACCGTCTTCCACAACCTGAACGATGTGGGAATCCCAGATTTTGTCAAAAAGTGTGTTCATTATATTTTTGCGACTTTGAATTTGTTTATACAGTCAATATATGCTTCAACGGAAGCTGTCACGATGTCGGTATTAGAGCCGAAGCCGTAGTAACGGGTGCCCTCGTGCTCTACCTGCATGTGAACCTTACACAGGTCGTCAGAACCCTTGTTGATAGCCTGAATGGTCAGTTCCTTCAGTTCCATCTCGCGGTGGATGATGTTCTTCAGAGCCTTGATAGAAGCATCCACAGGACCGTTACCCGTAGCGGCTGCCTCAAACAACTCGTTGGCTATCTTCAGCTTAATGGCAGCAATAGGAGTAATGCCCTTACCAGAAGTAACCTGCAGCGATTCGAGCTTCACGTGGTTCTCACTGGTGTCAGCGCTGACGCCAGCCAGTACGAGCAGGTCTTCGTCACCCAGCTGCTTCTTCTTATCAGCCATCTCAAGGAATTTCTCGTAAGTCTTGTTGAGGTGCTCCTGATCCATTTCAATACCCAGCACAGATAGGCGATGCTTCAGGGCAGCACGTCCTGAGCGGGCGGTGAGTACGATGCTGTTCTCGTCGATACCAACATCCTTAGGATCCATAATCTCATAAGTTGAAACATTCTTCAGCACACCGTCCTGATGTATGCCGGATGAGTGTGCGAAGGCGTTCTTTCCCACAACGGCCTTGTTGGGCTGCACAGGCATATTCATCAGCGTGCTCACCATACGGCTTGTAGGCCATATCTTCTGGGTGTTGATATTTGTCTCGATGCCCAGGTCGGGGTGCGTCTTGAATATCATGGCAATCTCCTCCAGTGAGGTGTTGCCGGCACGCTCTCCGATACCGTTGATGGTAACCTCTACCTGACGTGCTCCACCAAGCACACCGGCTACGGTGTTTGCTGTTGCCATACCGAGGTCATTGTGACAGTGGGTAGAGAGGATACTCTTTCCTGCTGCAAAGGCATCAACGTGCTCATAGAGGTACTTTATCTTCTCGTTGTATTCATTTGGAAGACGGAAACCTGTGGTGTCAGGAATATTGCAGACGGTAGCGCCGGCCTTTGTTACAGCATCAATAACTCTTGCAAGATATTCGTTGTCAGTACGGCCTGCATCCTCAGCATAGAACTCTACGTCCTCAACATACTTCTTTGCATACTTCACAGCTGCCACGGCACGCTCTATTATCTCCTCACGGGTAGAGTTGAACTTGTACTTGATGTGCGAGTCTGATGTGCCGATACCTGTGTGGATACGTTTGTGCTTTGCATATTGCAGGGCCTCTGCTGCGCAGTCAATATCTTTCTCAACGGCACGTGTAAGGGCACATATTGTTGGCCATGTAACAGCCTTTGAAATTTCAATCACTGAGTTGAAGTCACCTGGCGAGCTTATTGGGAAGCCTGCCTCTATGACGTCAACGCCTAACTGCTCCAGCTGCTTTGCCACCTGAATCTTCTCAACGGTATTCAGCTGACAGCCTGGAACCTGCTCACCATCTCTCAGAGTGGTGTCGAAAATATATAATCTATCTGCCATAATTAAAATGAATTATTTTGCTCCTGGGGCAGCATCATTGCCCGCTGCTGTTTGTGTTTTCTTCTGAAGTGATTCTTTCTTATTATTACTTGCCATCTTCACTGCATCCTTTGGAAGATTCTCCTTGTGCAGCTCAGCGATGACTGGTGTTGTCTTTCCGCTTACTACAGGCTTCTTCGGACCAGTGATGTCATACACCTTTATCTCGTTCTGACCTTTCTTCAGCCAGCATCCTGGCAGGTACAGCGTCTGCTGTGGACCTACGTTCCAGAAACGTCCGATGTTATGTCCGTTGACGAATACCATACCTTTACCCCATGAACTCATGTCGAGGTATGTGTCACCAACCTTGCTCATAGTGAATGTGCCTTCGTAGTTGTATGTGGTCTCTGCAGGGAAGAGGTATATCTTCCAGTCCTTGAGGTTGTATGTCACTTCGTGTTGTCCGGCCTTTGCAAATACCTCAACAGACTTCGTGATACCCTTAGGGTCTTTTATCTCTTTTGAGTAGTTGATGCGTCCCATTGCCTCTACGAAGATGGAAAGCTTTTCGCCCTCTGCAACATCCTCTTTAATCATCAGGGTATTCTCATTGTTGCTGCCACGATAGAGCTCACCAATCTTCTTCTTTCCGATGCAGACGATAGCGTAGTCGGCAACATTGTTGATGCGGATGTAAGAGTTTGCCTTTACTGCTGGCATCGTGGTGGTGTACATGATGCTGCCGTAGCCCATGTTAAACTGTTCCATAGACTCAATGTCCTGTGACTCTATCGCCGGCTTTGCCATTATCTCGTCAACAGGTGTTGAGACAGCCTTCAGCGTTACCTCTGGGAAAGAAACAACTGGCATAGCCTTTGGTACTGCAGGCAGCTTGGTGTCTGAATATTTCTGCAGCAGTTCACGCAGTTCGTAGTACTTTGGTGTCGCAGCACCCTGTTCGTCTATTGGTGCATCATAGTCATAACTGGTGCAGTCGGGCTGATAGCCTGGCACGTTAGAGCCAGCCCAGTGTCCGAAACTCGTTCCTCCGTGGGTCATATAGAGTGAGAAGGAGATGCCGTTCTCAAGCATGGTGCCGATACCCTTAACCATAGCGTCTGAAGGGCGTGTCTCGTGGGCGCGTCCCCATCCGTCAAACCATCCGCTCCAATATTCTGAACACATCATAGGAGTGTCAGGACGCAGCTGCTTTACCTTCTTGAACTGATCAAGTACGTCAGCACCAGTGCCGAAGTTCATGGTCCACAGCAGGTCGGGTAGGGCATTAAGCTCAAAGTTGCTTGACCAGTCACACTGGAACAGAGTTGTCTTGTCGAATCCGACAGAGCGCAGACAGTCGCGTATCTCGCTGACGTAAGGCTTGTTAGTGTCATAAGAACCATATTCGTTCTCTACCTGTACCATGATGATAGGGCCGCCATTCTGTATTGTCAGCGGAGAGAGTTGCTTACCCACCTCTGCTTCAAAAGCCTTTACGCGGTTGAGAAATGCAGGGTCTTGTGTGCGCAGCTGAATGTCCTTGTTTTTCAGGAGCCACCAGGGCAGACCGCCCATTTCCCATTCAGCGCAAACATATGGTCCGGGACGTACAATGACGTACATGCCGTTCTTCTGACACAGTTTCACGAACTCTGCCACATTCCTGTCACCGCTCCAGTTGAAACTGCCCTCCTGCTCCTCGTGGTAGTTCCAGAAGATGTATATGCAGATGGTATTCATGCCTAGGGACTTGCACATCTTGATGCGATGCTCCCAGTATGGCTGTGGGATACGTGCGTAGTGCAACTCGGCAGCCTTTACTATAAATGGCTTGCCATTTAGCAGGAAAGTACCTTTGCCAGCTTCGAATGTGCCGCTCTTTGCCATCATAGCGACTGACATCATTAATGCAGCGATTGTCAGTAAAATTTTCTGTTTCATATGCGTGTACGTGTACGTTATATGTTATTTGAGCGGCAAAAATACAAAAAAAATCCTAAATGCGAAAGAAATTATAATTTTTTTTGCTACTTTTGCAGCCATTAAACGTATTTTGACTATATTTCTGTTCGTCTTTCTGGCGTTATATGCTATGGCTGGTAAAGATGACTCGGTTGTCGTGCGCCATAATATGGTTTACGAAAAAGTACGCATGGCCCTGAATGACGTTGATGTCTTAGGCAACGATCGTAAATACGTAAAGAAATACGCTTGGCTGAAGGATTTCGTTGAAAAGTGTGACCTCAACAACAAGATCATCCTCCCCTTAATTGTCGAGGAGCAGGTGAAGGATGTCTACATCGATTCTCTTGAGAAAAAACGTCGCACGGTTATCAAGGGCATACGTCGTTCTGGTCTTAACGACCTTTTCGATACGGGCCAGATAATCAACGTCATCATGGGCGATATCTTTGTCGATGTCGATGTGCGTGATGAGCAGATGCGCTTCATCGGACGACGTTTCTATTCACCGATTTCGCCCAAGAATGCTTTGCGCTATAATATCGATATGGTAGAGGTGAATGACAGTACTGTGACATATCGTTTCTCCCCTAAGGATCGTTTCGATACAGGTTTTGTGGGTACTATGGTGCTTTCCAACGACTCTACCCGTCAGGTACGCTCCATCCGCATGGGGCTGCCATATAAGTCGATGGTGAACTATATCGATACCCTCGACATCCATCAGGAATTTAAGAAACTGACGGTTCAGAGAGACTCTGTTACCCATGATATTTGGGTACTCGACAAGAGTACTGTTTTGGCAGAGTTGTCACTCATTCCGTCCCTTGGAAGGGCTGTCTTCACACGTGAAGAGACATTCTATAACCACGAACTTACCAAGGTTCCTGCCAAAATGATGTCAGGCAAGGCGCCCGAAAAGACAACGATGGAACCAAAGGCTGAGTATCGCGATACTACTTTCTGGCGCAGAATGGTGCAAAACAAAGATGCTGGTGGAAGCGGAAGGGTGCGTCGCGATATATTCAGGAGAATATTGGGATATGCTATGGATATAAAGTTCCTGCGACCCTTTGCCTGGCTTACGAAGGCAATCATAGATAATTATATCCCTACATCTACGCCCAGTTATTTCGATGTCGGCCCTGTCACTTCTCTGATATCCCGAAACATGGTTGATAAGTTCCGCTTGCGCTTCGGTGGTCAGACAACGGCAAATCTCGACAAACATTGGTTCTTTGGGGGATATTATGCCTATGGCTTCAATTATAATAAGCATTACTATGACGCCAAGGTCTTGTATTCTTTTAATCCGAAGCAATACTCGTCAGAGGAATTCCCTCGTCGCTATATCTCCTTCGAGTCCAACTACGACCTTTGCTACCTTAATGATCGCAATTTGCACGATATAAATAAGGATAACATCTTCCATTCCTTCAAGTGGTACGAGGACAGCAAGATGATAATCTATAACCAGCAGCGTCTTTCCTTTACCTATGAGACCGATAATGGCTGGCGTCTGAAGTCAAGCATACAGCACGATATCGATGAGGCCACGGGAATGCTGGTCTTCAAGCCTCTCTCGGAATGGAGTGGTAAAGACTCTGCCGATGTCAAGTCTATTCATCACGGAAAGATAACGATTACTGAACTGCAGCTTGGAATGGAGTATTCTCCAGGTGCAAAATATTACAATACCCGTTACAGACAGATGCCTGTCAATGACGAGATGCCGGTAATCGGCCTTACGCATACCTGGGGTATAAAGGACCTCTTTGGAGGAAATTATAACCACCATTCTACGGAATTCAGTGTCTATAAACGCCTGTTCCTCGGCTCATGGGGATTCCAGAATTTCAACTTCAAGTGTGGAGCCGAATGGTGTAAGGTGCCATATCCCTTGCTCCTTTCTCCTGCCTCAAACCTCTCTTATGTTGCAGATGATAATTCTTTCCGCTTGTGTAGCACAGCCGAATTCGTCAGCGACAGATTCATACAGTTCCTGTGGTCGTGGGAGATGAATGGTAAGATATTCAATCTCATACCTTATATACGCAAGTTCAAGTTGCGTGAGTATGTCGGCATCAGGGCCTATTGGGGCTGGCTCACTTCGAAGAATGACCCTCGTCTGCCCCAGAATGCGAACAGTGACATACTGATGGCCTTTTGTAAGAAGATGTACACCCTCGACAGGGGAAAACCGTATCTGGAGGGAGTCATAGGCATACACAATATCATAAATATATTTAATATAGATTATGTATATCGCTTTGACTATATGCATCTTGGCGACCCTCGCCGCTCAGGCATACGATTCTCTGCAAGATTTACGTTCTAGTAATGGTTATTTGTTATAGGTTTATGGGTTATCGACCTACGACAATAAAAAAACAAGGCAAAAAAGCCTTGTTTTTTGTGCGCCTGACAGGACTCGAACCTGCACATCGTGAGACATTAGATCCTAAGTCTAACGCGTCTACCAATTTCGCCACAGGCGCGGGTGATTTTCACCGAATTGCCGTGCAAAGGTACGATTAAATTATGAGAAATGCAAGAAAATCAACAAAAAAAATGTTTTTTTCTTGTATTTCCATGATGCAGTACCATTCTTTCAGTCGCTTTGCTTTGTGAAAGCGGCAAAGCCGATTACGACGAATGTCAAAGGTACGAAAAATCCGATTATTTTTATAATTTTGCAAAAAAAGTAAAGAAAAATTTGCGTAATACCGAAAAAAATACTACTTTTGCACCCGCTAAATCGCAAAAAGGTTTATCCACTGTTTATTTTGGTGCGTTGGATGAGCGGTTTAGTCTCCGGTCTGCAAAACCGGCCAGGGCGGTTCGACTCCGCCACGCACCTCAAAGAAAAGGAACTCTGAAAAGGGTTCTTTTTTGCTTTTCATGAATCCCTGGACTGCGAACTATGTCTTCCAGCACAAGAAAGACAAGATGGGAATCATACAGATGGACTTTGCCGGCACTAACGATAAGTACGATGGCTACTACTCCAATGGCGAGGCCTTGCCACGCATCATCGTAGAGTCCAACAGATATCAGTAAGATGGTGTCATGGCAGAAAAATGTAACAATAAACGGAGGCTGCACCAATAATGCAGCCTCCGCTTAATCCTCACTCATGTCCTTCAGACGGTATTTGCGCTTTGGATTTTCTTTCGCCCCATATTTAATGAGCTTCTTTGCTGCCACCTCTATACTCTGTCCCATCGGTCCGCTGACACCCTTCATCTCATCAAACGCCTGAGTAGTCTTGTTGAGCATTTCACCCACCTTCTGGAAACGCTCGTAGAACAACTGTACGCGATTTACTACCTCATTAGCAGCCTTCATGATGTCCTCCTGATTTTCTATCTGGCGCACCTGTCTCCACGACATCTCCAGCACTCGGAGCATCACATACAGGTTCTGACTGCCGACTATTATGACGCCCTTGTCATACGCCTCTTTCCACAGTCCAGGCTCGTTATAGAGAGCCAGCTGCAAGGCATTCTCTGAATATACATACATCATAACGAAGTCCAGTTTTCCTCTGCCGTCTCTGATGTATGCGCTATAGTTCTTTCGTGCCAGTTCGTTGACGTGGTTTCTCATTGATACGATATGCCTCATCAGGGCATTCTGTCTCTCGTCATCGGTCTCTGCCTCATGGTAGTCGCCAAAGGCCTTCAGTGACATCTTTGAGTCAATGATGACATCACGTTTGTCAGGAAAGTGCAGTATCACGTCCGGCACCATCCTGTGGCCCTCCTCTTCGTCATACAGGGCATGTCCGGAAGCGTCACGCATGGTGGTCTGCTCCTCAAACTGCACACCCTCTTCCAGTCCCATATCCTCCAGAAGCTGTTTCAGACGCAGTTCTCCGAAGTTACCCTGTGTCTTATTCTCTCCTGTCAGTGCCTGCGCCAGTTTGTCGGCTCTGTCGCCAATCTCCTTGCTCTGTTCTATGGAGTCGGAGCGTTCCTTCAGAATCTTCTCCGAGGCACTGTTCATCTGTTCCTTCACCAGATTCATCTGCAGTTCCAACTGTTCCTTCTGCTGCTGTTTCAACGCCTCCAACTGCGAAGCATGAAACGCCTTCTGTTCCTCACATTGCTTCTCTGTATAGACGACACGCTCCTGCAGCACATCCCTCTGACCTTTCATCATCAGATATGCTATGACACCACCAATACAGCATCCGATTACGATACCTATTAATATATAACCCACCATGATATTATTTCAACATGAATTTGTATTTCCGTTTGCAAAGTTATGAAATAATTTCAATATAACAAAAAATGCGTCTTAAAAACCTCTAACCACTAACCACTAACCACTAACCACTAACTCTAACCTCTAACCTCTAACCTCTAAACTCTATATCGGCATTATCTTTTTGAGCAGTTTCACGGCTTCGGTGACGTTGGGGATGCATTTTATTACGAGGCGGTTGTTGCTGCCCACTTTCTTGAAGTCA
>CADCAX010000038.1 GCA_902799455.1 uncultured Prevotellaceae bacterium | reverse complement strand
TTGACAGCCTTCCGACCTTCTTCCTGTCATAATACTCTGCTGTGGCGGTGAAGAAGACGTCGCCGCTGGAGTTGAGGGCTGTCTCGACACTATCCTGTATCACACCGATTATGAAGCCAACTGCTACGGCCTGCATGGCAATGTCATTGCCAATGCCAAGGAAAGAACATGCCATCGGAATGAGCAGCAATGAACCACCAGCAACACCAGAGGCTCCACAGGCGCCAAAAGTAGCTATGATGCAGAGAAGAACAGCAGCGGAGAAGCTGACCTCGATGCCTAATGTATTGGCGACGGCAAGGGTCATTACTGTTATGGTGACTGCTGCGCCATCCATATTGATGGTGGCACCAAGCGGAATGCTGACAGAATAAAAGTCTTCGTCGAGATTAAGTTTTCGACAGAGTTGCATATTTATAGGGATATTGGCTGCTGAAGATCGTGTGATTAAGGCATTCAGACCGCTATCCTTCAGACAGCTGAAGAGTAGGGGATAAGGATTCTTCCTGATTACGAGGAAGGACAGCAGGGGGATGAATATAAGGGTATTGGTAAGCATGCAACCGACAAGCAACAATACCAGATTGCCATAGGTAGAGAAGATGCTCAGACCGCCTTCGGAAACAGATGTGAACACCAAACCCAATATGCCGAAGGGTGCAAACTGTATGACCCATTGCACAACCTTTGAGGTGGCCTGTGCAAGGTCGCTCACCACGTCGATGGTCTGCTGGCTGGCACATTTCTTTAGTGCCAAGCCGACAAAGATGGCCCAGAAGAGAATACCGATATAGTTGGCAGAGGTGATGGACATCAGAGGGTTGGAGACCATATTGGTGATCAGATTGGAGAAGATGTCATCTAAATCTTCTGGGGCATTGGTATGAACAGCATTCTCCAAACGTAATGTGACGGGGAAGAGAAAACTGCATGCTGCAGCACATATGGCAGCAATAAAGGTGCTGGCCAGATAGCACGCAATGAGCACCCGAAAACGTTGTCCCAAGCCACCATTGGCTTTGGCAATGCTGGAGGCCACAAGAATTGCCACCAGAATAGGGGCAATGGCCTTCAGGGCGCTGACAAAGAGTTCACCCAAAATAGAAATGCCTGTCCATTCTGGGAAGAAAATACCTAAGACGGCACCAAAAACAAGACCCACACAAATTTTGATTACCAGGCTCGTCTCACTCCAATGTTTAAAAAGTCGTATAAAAGTTCTCATTCTTTTGTAGTTTTTAATACTATACTGGAAATATAGAATATTAGCCCAAGTCCACTACTGTAATGCCAGCTCCGCCGAATTGGACGTGTTCGTCTCTGCAGCCGATGACATTGGGAAGGGCATTGAGGTAATCACGTATCAGGGAACGAAGAATGCCATTCCCCTTGCCATGTAAGATGCGTACCTGACCAACACCGATTATGATGGCATCATCAACAAAGCGCTGCACCTCCATAAGGGCTTCGTCTCCCCTCATGCCACGAACGTCTATCTCATGACGGAAATTGCGTGTGTGCTCATCAATAACCTGACGGGTCATTGATGACTTCTTATTGCGCTCTGCATCCATCATGGCACCAATGCTGCTCTTCTGGGTCACCTTAACATCAAAGGAGGTGTCACCCTCATTGAATTTCTTCAACAGTTTCTCAATAGGAGAAAGCTCCTTAGGACATTGATCATTGAACATTGAAGATTGAACATTATTCTTGGAACCTGAAACCTGAAACTTGGAACTTGAAACCTGCTGCCCAGCAGCCTTCTCCGCCCTGCGTTTTTCCTTACGTTCTCTGCGTGCCAGAATCTGCTGCATCTTCTTCTCGATGGCAGCATCTTTCTCCGTAGTATCAATCTCCTTCACCTCACTACGGAAATCATTCAGCTCCTCACGCAGCTGGCGTGTACGTTCTTTCTCGGCTGCTGCCTCACGTATCTCACGGATGGTGTTCTCGATGCGTCTGTTGGCCTCTTTGAGCATCTCTTCTGCCTGCTCCTTGGCACGTCGAAGGATGGCCTTTCTCTCTTTGTCTATCTCCTCGATATTTGTTTCATAGCGTGAAATGGTCTTCTCGACGTCTTTCTCACGCTGGTGTACCGTCTGACGCTTCTGCTCCCAATATCTCTTGTCGCGCACTATGTCCTGCAGATATTTATCACTCTGGATATAGTCCTGACCAACTATCTCTGCGGCATCATTTATCACCTCTTCCGGCAGTCCTGTCTTTCGGGCTATCTCTATGGCGAAAGAAGAGCCAGGACGTCCTATCTGCAGCTGGAAGAGAGCTTTCATCTGGTGACGGTCATAGAGCATGGCACCATTGATGACTCCTGGATGATCTTCTGCAAAATGTTTCAGGTTCTGATAGTGTGTGGTGATGACTCCCCATGCCTTTCGCTCCCAGAACTGCTTCAGCACGGCCTCTGCTATGGCACCACCAATCTGTGGCTCTGTACCAGTACCGAATTCGTCGATGAGGAGGAGTGTCCTGTCATTGGAGGCCTTTATCATCTTCTTCATATTGAGAAGGTGGGAAGAGTATGTCGAGAGGTCGTCCTCGATGCTCTGCTCATCACCGATATCTATCATGATGGTATTGAAGACACCCATTGTGCTGTTTTCCTTCATTGGCACACTGAGTCCACACTGTACCATATATTGCAGCAGTCCGACAGTCTTCAGACATACTGACTTACCACCGGCATTCGGACCAGAGATGACGAGTATATGCCCACTGGGAATTTTACTCTCACCTCCTACCTCTGACCTCTCACCTCTTAACATAATGTCGAGGGGTACGATGTCTTTGTTCTGGCGTCTCAAAGAATTTCGCAACAATGGATGGCATGCCTGCACCCAGTCGATGTGTGGATGGGGGAGCACCTCGGGCTCTATGGCGTCAAATTCGTGGGCCAGCTGTGTCTTGGCCTGTATAAAGTCTATCTCGCCAAGGAACTTCATACTCTCCAGTATGCCATCTACATCAGGACGTATCTCGTCACTCACCTCGGAGAGGATTTTTATTATCTCACGTTTTTCCTCTGCTTCCAGTTCACGCACCCTGTTATTGGCCTCCACAACAGCAGTCGGTTCCAGAAAGAGTGTCTTTCCTGTTGCTGACTCATCATGCACAATGCCGCTAATCTTGCGTTTCATGCTTGGAGGAATAGGGATGACGAGTCGGCCATCACGCATGGCAGGTGTTACATCTTTCTCTATCAGTCCGTCCTGCTGTGCCTTTCGGAGTATAGAGTTCAGCGTCTGGGACACAGAGCCGGCAGCCTTTTTCAACTCTCCCCTGATATGAAAGAGAGCACTGGATGCAGAGTCTTTTATGTGGCCATATTTATCGAGAATCTGTGATATCCTGCGTGCTATGTTCGGATATGCCTGCACATCCTTTGCCAGTTCCCAAAGAGTAGGATATGGGGTAGTTGAGAGTTGAGAGTTGAGAGTTGAGAGTTGAGAGTTGTTTTCGTTTTCGTTTTGGTTTTCGTTTTCGTTTTGGTTTTCCTTCAGGCATTCCCTAAAGTCGATGATGGTTTGCAGACACCTCATGAGCTCAAAGAGCTCCTGTTCCTCCATGTGGGTGCCTTTTAGCTTCAGGCGTGCAACACCCTGTCTGACATCAAAGAAAAACTCCAGCGGCAGTTCTTCTGCCTCTTCTTTCAGCCTGCGAAATTCACGTACGGCAGACAGCTGACGGTTTATCTCCGCAGCATCTGTCATAAATGTCATATCGCCTACACGTTCCCATCCCAACTGGCAGAGGCAGTTACCTCGCAGCAGGGTGCGTATAGCAGTAAAACCGAGTTTTTCTTCCATCGTATTTCTATAATTTGGCTGCAAAGGTACAAAAATAAAACGAAAACGAAAAACGAAAACGAAAACTTTTTATTAAAAATAAATTCTTATTTTTTTGCATTTCTCATAACTTATTTGTACCTTTGTCCCCCAAAAAAGTAAAATATGGATAAGAATACTATAATTGGTTTTGCACTTATTGCTGCCGTACTCTTTGGTTTTACATGGTTTAACCAGCCTACTGCCGAAGATGTAGAGGCTCAGCGTATAAGTGACTCTCTTGCTGTTATTAACCAGCAGAAGAAGGAGCAGGCAGAGATTGCCGAGATACAGAGACAGGCTGCTGCTGCCAAGGCTATGGCAGAAGACAGTACAGCATTGTTCTTCAACAATATGAATGGTGTTGAAGGTCGTGTGACACTCGAGAATGAGAAAATCGCCCTGACATTCAATACCAAGGGTGCTGTGGTAGAGAAGGCTGTCATCAAGAATTTTGAAGACCTCAATGGCGCTAAGGATCTGACGCTTTTCGACAAGACAACCCAGAGCCTTAACTTTATCTTTACTACAAAGGAGCAGAACATCTCTACAAAGGACCTCTACTTCGATGTAAAGAAGAGTGCTGATGGTAAGCAGCTTATCTTTGTGGCTGGCGACGAAGCAGGAAAGAATATTTCTGTCACATACTCTCTCGACAAAGACTATCTGCTCTCTTGCTCTATCCTTGCAAATGGTATGAGCGGACTCTTCGCACCAAATACCACTTCTCTTGACATTGACTGGCAGGAGCGTTGTAAGCAACAGGAGAAAGGCTTCAGCTTCGAGAATCGCTATGCCACTCTGACATACCACTTCACAGAAGGTGGTACTGACTATCTCAATGAGACAAGTGAGAAGACAGACGAAACTGTTGACGAGAATATTGACTGGGTAGCATTCAAGAACCAGTTCTTCTCTGCCGTTATGATAGCAAAGGAAGGCTATGGTTCTGGCGATGCTGTGAAACTCACCAGCGTTCCACAGGAGAAAGAGACTGGCTTCCTGAAGTATTATCAGGCAAAGCTGAAGACAGCCTTTGACCCGACAGGCGTAAAGCCTACACAACTGGAGTTCTACTATGGTCCTAATGACTTCCGTCTGCTTCAGTCTGTTGAGGAAGAGAGTACCTTCGGAAAGGACTTGGAACTGGAGCGACTCGTATATCTCGGATGGCCTCTGTTCAGATATATCAACAGATGGTTCACACTGTATGTCTTTGACTTCCTCAGAGAGATGGCAATTCCAATGGGTGTCATCCTGATTCTCATCACATTGCTGTTGAAGGCCATCACCTTCCCAATGGTGAAGAAGAGTTATATGTCGAGTGCCAAGATGCGTGTGTTGCGTCCAAAACTCGATGAGGCAACAAAGCAGTATGACAAGCCTGAAGATGCTATGCAGAAGCAACAGGCTATGATGCAGCTGTATTCTGAGTATGGCGTGAGTCCTCTCAGCGGCTGTCTGCCAATGCTTATACAGATGCCTATCTGGATTGCGATGTTCAACTTCGTACCAAATGCCATACAGCTGCGCAGGGAGTCATTCCTGTGGATTGATGACCTCTCAACATACGACCCGATAGTAGAGTGGGGCACTAACATCTGGCTCATCGGAGACCACCTGTCACTGACATGTATCCTCTTCTGTGTTGCCAACCTCCTCTATTCTTGGATGACAATGCGTCAGCAGAAGGACCAGATGGTAGGTCAGCAGGCAGAGCAGATGAAGATGATGCAGTGGATGATGCTTCTCATGCCATTGATGTTCTTCTTCATGTTCAATGACTATTCTTCAGGTCTAAACTTCTACTACTTCATCTCACTCTTCTTCTCAGCTGCCATAATGTGGACACTCAGGAAGACCACCAATGACGAGAAACTCCTGGCATACCTTGAGGCTCGCAGGGAGGAGAACAAGAAGAATCCTAAGAAGATGTCTGGACTGGCAGCACGTCTGCAGGCAATGCAACAGCAGCAGATGGAACTGCAGAAGAAACGTGAGGAACTGGCGCGCAAGAATGCGGCGCTTAAAGTTTAATGTTTAAAGTTTAAAGTCAGTGGTAAGTGTATAGTAGAAAGTTTGAGGTTTTTACTAACAACTCTCAACTTCTAAACTGACTCTCAACTCTCAACTCTCAACTATCAACTTATACATCCATATCCCATTTTGCACCTCGAGGTGCCTCTATTGCGACTTCTTCTCAACAACTGGGGGGAAGTCGCAACAGGATTTGTATGTAGAAGCGCTGATAAAAGAGTTTAAGAGTTTAAGGGTTCAAGGAGTTCAATGTTCAATGTTCAATGTTCAATGTAAAAAAGCTCTCAACTCAAAACTTTACTCCCCTCCTAATTGGGAGGGGACGGGGGAGGGCCTCTACATAGGTGGCGGTACTCCTTCTGTGCTCTCTTTTGAGAATCTTCGGAAGCTGCTTAAGACCTTTGTGCCTCTTACCTCTGGTGAAAGGACTATAGAGTGTAATCCGGATGATATGTTGGACGAACTTGCACAGCTTCTTGCTGATAATGGCATCAATCGTGTCTCTATGGGAGTGCAGACATTCTCGGATGACAGGCTTCGCTTCCTTCACCGTCGCCATAAGAATAGCCAGATACAGCCTGCTGTTAAAGCCCTGCGAAAAGCTGGCATAAAGAATATCTCTGTTGATTTGATATTTGGCTTTCCTGGTCAGACACTCGACGAATGGCGAGATGATTTGCAGAAAGCCCTTGCCCTCGATGTGGAACATATCTCTGCATATTCCCTTATGTATGAAGAGGGTACACCTCTCACCCGAATGCTTGACGAAGGCAAGATAAAAGCCCTTGATGAGGAGACCTGCAGGGAGATGTATTATACCCTCATCGACACTATGACGGCAGCTGGGTATGAACATTATGAGATAAGTAATTTCTGCAAGCCGGGTTTTCGCTCGCAGCATAACAGCGACTACTGGCGTCCTTGGGAAAAGCATTATATCGGTTTGGGAGCAGGAGCACATTCCTATGATGGCAAACGTCGCTACTGGAATGTGTGTGATGTGAAACGTTATATCGAGGGCCATTATATGGAAGGAGAGGAAATCCTTGATGACGATATGCGTTATAATGACCTCATCACCACAGCCCTGCGCACCAAGGAAGGAATAGACCTCAATGTTGTGGAGGACTATCTTGGTAAGGACTATCGCTCGTACCTCTCACAGTGTGCAGAAAAAGAAATAAAAAAAGGGCGCCTATCAATTAAAGGCACCCATATATCCCTCACCCGCCAAGGACTCTATGTCTCAAATGACGTAATGGCGGAGCTCTTCAAAGTTTAGAGGTTATAGTTTATAGTTTAGAGTCGAAGATTTTCGACCCAACTCTTACGTGGTTGGAGCCGCATTCTTGTGCAAGTAGGTAGTCATGACTCATGCCGTAGGACCTGATGTTGAAACTATCGTCAGTAGCAAAGAATTCATCCTTTACCTTATTAAAGATGTCATTTGCCTGCAAGAATTCCTTGCGTATCTGCTGTTCGTCATCGGTATTCGAGGCCATCATCATGATGCCACGAATGCGAACGTTTGCAAGGCGTGTCTCTGCTGAGACATTACGTTGTGCCAACTCATGCAGAAGATTTTCACACTCTGCTGGCGTCATACCAGACTTTGTCTCCTCCTGTGCCAAGTGAAGCTCAAGAAGTACATCGATGGTGCGCCCACATTTCTGAGCCTGCTTATTGATTTCCTGCAGCAGCTTCAAGGAATCGACAGCCTCTATCATAGATATATAAGGTGCGATATACTTCACTTTGTTGGTCTGAAGATGTCCTATGAAGTGCCATCTGATATCTTTTGGCAGAGACTCATATTTCACACGAAGTTCCTGCTCACGTGATTCTCCGAACACACGTTGTCCGGCATCATACGCCTCCTGTGCAGCCTCAATAGGGTGGTATTTGCTTACTGCCACCAACTCCACACCAGGCTTCAATGAAGCCAGAACTTCTTTAAGATTATCCTTAATCAATTTCTTAATTCTTAATTCTTACACCTAAAGGTATAAGCGGCATAGCCGATTACTTAATTCTTAATTCTTAATTGTTAATTCTTAATTGTTAATTGTTAATTCTATACTGGTTTTTTCTCAAAAACGTCGAGCAACTTTGTCTCTGTGACAGAAGAGAGTTTCCAATCCTGCATGCCCTTATCGAGAACCTCGCAGATACCCTTTACGGCATTCTGCAGGCTGTTGCTCTGCACAAGGTATGTAACAGTAGAATATTTCTCCTTCTCAGTCTTCTCATCAATGATGATGAACTGTGCCTTCACCTTATACCATTTGTCATCAGCAGGGTTCTCAGAGAAGAATACCTCTTTATATGGTGCTTTCTTCATATCCACCACATCAAATTCTCCACTGATATATACCTTCAGCTCCTCAGCTATTGTCTCCTCAGCCTCAGTAAAGGTGAATGACTCTAAGGAATATGTCTCCTTAACAGTTACTGGGGTGCCTGCATCACCCATCTTGTCGTATTTTACGCTGGTCTCAAACCAGTCTGCGTGTTTTGATGTCATATTTGTTTGAATTTATTGATTCGGGGTGCGAAGGTACAAAAAATAATACGAAAACGAAAACGAAAACGAAGAAAAATGAGATATTTGTTAAACTTTTTCTTTTTTCTTTCATCAAAGCAAATGTAACCGGTTCACAATTTTCAACAAGTAAATAAACATTAAAGAGATATGAAAAAAATTGTGTTAACAATGATTGCCATCCTGTCAATGACAGTTGCTATGGCACAGAATGATGACAGAAGAGACGGTAATCGTGCTCCAAGAGAGATTACCCCAGAACAGAGAACTGAAAATCTTGCTGGCAGACTGAATCTTAATGATGACCAGAAGGCAAAACTGTTGGAGTTGAATACAGAATATAAGGATGTCCTCGGAGGTCCAAGATGGGGAGGCCGTAATGGTGGTAACAGACCTCAGCGTAATGAGAGTGCAGGAGAAGGTCAGCGCCCACAGCGTCCACAGATGACAGAAGAGCAGAGAGCACAGTGGCAGGAGCGCATGAAGAAGCGTCAGGAATATGAGGAGAAACTGAAAGGTATTCTTACTGAAGACCAGTATAAGCAGTACCAGGAGATGATGAGACCTCAAAGGAGACCCAATAGACAATAGTTAATAGATAAAAGTTGAGAGTTAAAAGTTGAGAGTTAATAATATAGTTGTTTAGTGGTTTTAGATATTATTAGGAATTTAAAAAATGCGACAGTGGGGTGTGACACTCCGCTGTCGTAGTGTTTTTGGCACAATTATTGCAAATACATAGTTATCTATGACGATAAGTAACTATTCACAAAATGTATCTAGAGTGCTGATGCTTGCAGCGCTGGAGGCTCGTATGGCCCGACAGGAAGTAATAGATACAGATCACTTACTCCTTGCTATTCTTCATGACGAAGGAGATAATCTTGCAAGGAAAATATTAGAACAACACAATATGAATTATGACAATGTGGCAGAGGTTTTGAATAATATGAACCTCTCAGATGATGAAGACGAGTATAATGATACCCTCGAACCTACAGGTCAAACAACCCCCTCTAAATCTCCCCAAGGGGAGACTGCTACAGCTCCACCCCCCTCACATGGAGGGGAAGGGGGAGGGTCAAATCCTCCCAAGACTCCTGTAATAGATGCATTCTCTACAGACCTCACCAAGCTTGCCAAAGAGGGTAAGATGGACCCTGTCGTAGGACGTGAGAAGGAAATACAGCGTCTGCAGGAGATACTATGCCGTCGAAAGAAGAATAACCCTATCCTCATCGGAGAACCTGGTGTGGGAAAGAGTTCTATTGTAGAGGGACTGGCACAGCTGATAGCTGACAACAAGGTGTCACCAATACTCTTTAACAAGCGCTTGGTGTCTCTCGATATGGCATCATTGGTGGCAGGAACAAAATATCGTGGACAGTTTGAGGAGCGTCTGAAGAACCTTATTAAGGAACTGGAGACAAATCCTAATATTATCTGTTTCATCGACGAGATACACACCATCATTGGAGCAGGTAATGTGTCAGGTAGTATGGATGCTGCGAATATGCTGAAACCGGCATTGGCTCGTGGCACTATACAGTGCATAGGTGCTACCACTCTTGACGAATATCGCAAGACGATAGAGAAGGATGGTGCCTTGGAGCGCAGATTCCAGAAAATTATTGTGGAACAGACAACTCCGGAAGAGACCATCCAGATACTCTTCAATATAAAGGACCGTTACGAAGACCATCATAAGGTGACATATTCGGACGATGCCTTGACAGCTTGTGTCAAGCTGACACAACGTTATGTTACAGACCGTGCCTTCCCTGATAAGGCCATAGACGCTATGGATGAGGTAGGAGCAAAGATGCACCTGGCTTCTGCAAACAATAATCCTCAGTCGGATGTGGCAAAGCTGGAAGAGCAGATTCGTGACATCAGGGAGAAGAAGTTGCAGGCTGTTCAGGATCAGAATTTTGAATTGGCAGCAAACTATCGTGACCAGCACAATCGACTGGAAGCAGTATTGGCGACAAAGCTGAAGGAAGAGAGTGGTGCCATGAAGGGTAGCAATCAGGTGTCTCAGGAGGCTGTAGCTGATGTCGTATCAATGATGACAGGTGTCCCTGTTCAGCGTGTTGCTGAGAGTGAGGGCGCTCGACTTCGTGGTATGGCAGACAGGCTGAAGGGTTCTATCGTGGCACAGGATAAAGCCATAGAAAAGATGGTGAAAGCCATACAACGCAACAGGGTAGGGCTCCACGATCCTAATCACCCAATCGGTGTGTTTATGTTCCTCGGCCCTACTGGTGTCGGAAAGACATATCTGGCAAAGAAGCTGGCAGAGGAGATGTTTGGCAGTGAGGATGCCCTGATACGTATTGATATGTCAGAATATTCAGAAGCCTTCAATACCTCACGTCTTGTCGGAGCTCCTCCGGGATATGTGGGATATGAAGAAGGTGGACAGCTGACAGAACGTGTGCGCAGAAAACCATATAGCATTGTCTTGCTTGACGAGATAGAAAAGGCAAATTCTAATGTCTTCAATATGCTCCTGCAGGTAATGGACGAAGGAAGACTGACAGACGGCAATGGTCGACTGGTGGACTTCAGAAATACCATTATCATCATGACATCAAATGCAGGTACCAAACAGCTGAAGGATTTTGGTAACGGATTGGGATTTGCACCGATTACAGATACTAAAGCCTTTGCCAGCGGTATCATAGAGAAGGCATTGAAGAAACAGTTTGCACCAGAGTTCCTCAACCGTCTGGATGAGATTATAATGTTTGAGCAGTTGGATATGGCAGCTGTAAGACAGATTCTCGATATAGAACTGAAGAGTGTATATAAGAGAATAGAGAACCTCGGCTACACCCTTACCATTTCTGACGATTATAAGTCAAAGATTGTCAAGGAAGGCTATGACATACAATATGGAGCAAGGCCATTGCGTCGTGCTATACAGACTCGTGTGGAGGATGTGGTATGTCAGAAGATTCTCAATGAGAGCGAACAGCATGATATTCACTTGGAATAGCAGAAGAATAGCATAGATGAAATCAGTACGCCCAAAGAAGAATCTCGGTCAGCACTTTCTTACTGACCTCTCTATAGCCCGCAGAATAGCTGATACTGTTGATGCGTGCCCGGATATCCCTGTATTAGAGATAGGTCCGGGAATGGGTGTGATGACACAGTATCTCTATCCCAAGAATCGCGATTATAAATGCGTGGAGATAGACAGGGAATCTGTGGAATATCTGGAAGAACACTTTCCGAAACTGCATGGAAATATCATTGGTGGCGACTTCCTCACGATGGACCTGAAGGAGGTTTTCGAGGGACGACAGTTCGTACTGACAGGAAACTATCCCTATGATATCTCATCGCAGATATTCTTCAAGATGCTGGACAACAAGGAACTGATTCCATGTTGCACAGGAATGATACAAAGAGAGGTGGCACTGCGCATAGCAGCAGAACCGGGCAGTAAGACATACGGCATCCTGTCTGTATTGATACAGGCATGGTATGACACTGAATATCTCTTTACTGTTGACGAGAATGTATTTAATCCGCCTCCGAAAGTGAAGTCGGCTGTGATACGCATGACACGAAACAGCAGGACAGATATCGGATGTGACTGGGAATTATTCAAGAAAATAGTAAAGGTGACGTTTAATCAGAGACGTAAGATGCTGAGGGTTAGTCTGAAGCAACTGATACCGGATTTCAAGGAGGAGCTGATTCCTGATTTCGATTTGACAAAACGCCCGGAACAATTGACACACGACGAATTTGTAAAACTCACGAATTGTGTAGAAAAAATAATAAAATAGAATTAAGAAAAGGATTATGAAAAAGTTATTTATTATTCTTGCTGCGGCTGCTTTGAATTGTGGCGTAGCTAATGCGCAAATTGATGATTTGTTGAATAAGGCAAAGAGTGCTGTTTCGAATAATTCAACTCTCAGTTCTGCCATTGCTACAATATCTTCAAAACTCGTTCCTAACGAGAAGCAGATTGTTGGAACATGGGTTTATCAGGAGCCAGCAATAATGCTCACCAGCAACAGCAGTTTAAAGGAGTATGCCAGTTCTGTTGCTACAAAGAGTCTGGAGCAAAAACTGCAGTCATATCTCTCACAGATTGGTTTGAAGAAAGGCAAGGGAAGCATTACCTTTAATGAGGATAAGAGCTTCTCTGTAAAATATGGTACAAAGCCAGTAAAGAAGGGTACCTATACTCTGAAGAACCAGGAAGTAGTTCTTACATTCACAGGCAAGACAAAGCCTTGCAACGTAACACCACAGTTGGACAATGGCTCTCTCGTCATTGTGATGGATGCTACAAAGTTCAAGGAGTTTATGCAGAATATCGGTGCTCAGGTGTCACAGCTCTCTACAGTAGTAGCCGCCATGAAGCAAATGGATGGAATGAAGATTGGTGTGAGACTGTCTAAACAGTAATCTCTGCCGAACCATAGCAACGATGATGGTTGGTGTCGTAGATGACACAGAATTGTCCTGGTGCAACGCCATGAACAGGTTGCTCTGAAAGAAGGGTAAAAGTACCATCACCATTATCTCTCATTTCTGCTTTAAGATAGTCGGATGTATGCCGTATCTTAAAGCAGATTTCTTTTGCATCCACTGGGACTGTCAGCCAATGTATTCCATGAATCTTGAACTCCTGCTTATATGCCTCCTTAGGATTATAGCCTTTGGAGACAAAGAGTATGTTTTTCTTGATATTTTTCTTTATGGCAAACCATGGCCCCCCGCCAAATCCCAGTCCGTGACGCTGGCCTATAGTATGGAACCACAGTCCCTTGTGCATGCCCAGTTTCTTGCCTGTCTCGATGTCGATTACGAGGCCAGGATTCTCACCGAGATATTTCTTTACGTAGTCGTTGTAGTTTATCTTCCCAAGGAAGCATATACCCTGCGAATCTTTTCTCTTGGCATTGATGAGGTGTTCACGTTCAGCAATCTCACGTACCTCCTCTTTCTTCATGTGGCCTATCGGGAATATGGCCTTCTTCAACTGCCAAGGGTATAGCTGACACAAGAAGTCTGTCTGGTCTTTTACAGGGTCGGGAGAGGTGCAGAGCCATTTGTTACCTTCCTCATCCACTTCCGTAGTGGCATAGTGTCCTGTAGCAATGATATCATATTCATGTCCCTTCTTCTCGTCGAAGGCCCCGAATTTTATGAGTCTGTTACACATCACGTCAGGATTGGGTGTAAGACCAGCCTTCACCTTCTCCATAGTATATTTTGTAACCTGCTCCCAATATTCCTTGTGACAATCAATAATCTCCAGCGATACACCATATCTCTTACAGAGAGCCGTCGCCATCTCAATATCTTCCTCCGCAGTACAGTCTAGGTCTGCATCTTCCTGTGAGGCAATCCTGATATAGAAACAGTCAGGCTTGTTACCCTGCTCGCATAGCACATGCAGGGCAACAGCAGAATCCACTCCTCCTGAGAGAAGTAATGCTATCTTAGTATCCTTTTCTGTATTTTTCTTCATCTTTGTCTTCCAGCATGGAGAGGTAACTGTTGTATCGTGAGAGGGCTATATAATGTTCCTCTACAGCCTTCAGCACAGCACATCCAGGCTCGTGGGTATGGGTACAGTTGGAGAAACGGCATTCCTTTGAGAATTGGAATATCTCCTTGAAATAACTTGTCAGTTCTTCTTTCTCTATGTCAAATGTTCCGAAGCCACGTATTCCTGGTGAGTCGATGATGTATGACTGCTGTTGAGGCTTTGTTGTGGTATCGCCGTTGTGGGGTAGGGCAATCATCTCACTGAAGGTGGTGGTATGTATGCCCTGATTGTGTGCATCGCTAATTCCTGCTGTTCGCAGATTGGCACCTGGTATGAGAGTGTTTATAATAGTGCTTTTTCCTACTCCGCTATGTCCGCTGAATAATGTAATCTTTCCTTCAAGCTTGGCTCTGAGTTCTTCCATCCCTGTTCCTTCTGTGGCAGAGATAGCAATGCTTTCATATCCCACTGTGCTGTATAGGTCCTGCATCATTTTCAGGTAGCGTAGCTCGTCTTCGTCAAGCATGTCAATCTTGTTGAATACCAGCACTACAGGAATGCGGTAAGCCTCTGCTGAGGCCAGAAAACGGTCTATGAAGGTGGTGGATGTCTCAGGATAGTTTATGGTGACAATAAGCATTGCCTGATCTACGTTAGCAGCTATGATACTGCTTTGCTTCGAGAGGTTGGTGGATTTGCGGATAACATAGTTTTTTCTGTCTTCGATATCAGTAATCCAGTTGTCCTCACTTATCACCACTCTGTCACCCACAGCAACAGGGTTAGTGCTACGAATGCCTTTCAGACGAAAGTTTCCCTTCACCTTACAGTCAGTCGTAGCACCATCATCAGTGAGTACTGTGTACCAGAACCCAGTATTCTTTATTACTAAACCCTTCATTATAAAGTCAAAGGTCAAAGGTCAAAGGTCAAAAGTCGTTAACCGATAACCGTTAACCAATAACCAATAACCGTTATACAGTCATTATCTCCTTTGTCTTCTCCTCGATGAGTTTGTCGAGCTTGGCTATATACTTGTCGTGAACTTTCTGGAGATCATTCTCAGCATCCTTTTCGAGGTCTTCTGACAGACCGTCTTTGATACCTTTTTTCAGCTTTTCCTTCAAGTCACCACGCACATTGCGAACCTCAACCTTTGCCTTTTCAGCAATCTTGTTACATTGCTTCATCAGTTCCTTACGACGTTCTTCTGTAGGCTGTGGAATAGCAAGGCGAATTACCTCTCCATTATTATCAGGAGTAATGCCGACATCACTGTCCATAATCGCTTTCTCGATGTCGCGGATAGCCTTCTTGTCCCATGGCTTGATGGCTATAGTACGGGCATCGGGAGTACTGAGATTTGCTACTTGATTCAGAGGCACTTTCATACCGTAAGAATCTACTTTAATGCCATCGAGAATGGCAAGATTGGCACGACCTGCTCTAATGCGTGACAACTGCTCCTCTAAGAACATTGCCGCCATTTCCATACGCTCTTCAGCGTCATTGAGAACTTCTTTTACGTCAATCATAGTTGTTATTTTTAAAGTTTATAGTTTATAGTTTAAAGTTTATAGTCAGTGGTAAGTTTAAAGTAGAAAGTTTTTTTAACTCTTAACTCTTAACTCTTAACTCTTAACTCTTAACTAACTCCCCATACTCTGGTATTTCTTTCATGAAAACCCATTTATCGTCATCTCTTTCGTAGTGCAGACATAGGTGCATCAGCCCGTTGCTTATCATGATATAGTCTACGTTGAGCACCATATTGTATGTTGTAGCCTGCTTTATCACCTTTGGTGTCAGTGCCACGCTTTCGGCTTTGTATTCTATTACTACCTTTGGCTGGCGTTCCTGATTGAAAAGTACGGAGTCACATCTCAGTTTCTTGTCAGCTACTTTCAGTTCCACTTCATTGGCAAGTAACCCTGGCGGATACCCTTTCTCTGTTATAAGGAAGTGAATGAAATGTTGTCTGACCCATTCCTCTGGTGTAAGGTTCACGAAGCGTCGTCTCAAGATGTCCAGCACCTGATGCTTACCATCTTCCGTCACCCTCATCCGCAGGTCTTTATATTCAGGCAGATTCAATTACTAATTATGAATTGTTAATTATTAATTATGAATTGTGAATTATGAATTGTGAATTATGAATTATGAATTATGCATTGTGCATTATGCATTCAATATTCTTCTGCAGTTGCTCCACCTTGCTGACACCAACCAGTACCGATGTCACACCCTGTTGCTCCAGTATCCAGTTCAGGGCCTCCTCATATCTGTCTCTTAGTTTTCCTGATGCCAGAGGTGAGAATGAGATGAACCCGATGCCGTGTCTGTGGCAGTAATCCAATATACCTTCCTCCTGTGGTGCTCTGTCTATGAGATTCAGACGTCCCTGGTATATCAGCAGTGGTACATCGTGGGCTGCAAGATATTCCCTTGCCACCTTCAGCGCTTCCAGTGGCCAGCGTGAGATGCCTACATACAGAGCCTTTCCCTGACGCACTATGTCAACAAGGGCCTGCAGCGTCTCCTCCAACGGAGTGTTGGGGTCATAGCGATGTGAGTAGAACAAATCCACATAGTCCAACTGCATACGCTTCAGACTTTGGTCAATGCTGGCCATCAGATACTTTCTTGAACCCCAGTTGCCGTAAGGGCCTTGCCACATGTCATATCCAGCCTTTGAAGCAATGAACAGTTCGTCACGATAAGGACGGAAGTCATCATGCATCAGCTTTCCGAAATTCTCTTCTGCAGCACCATAAGGAGGACCATAGTTGTTGGCCAAGTCGAAGTGTGTGATGCCGTGGTCAAAGGCATAATGTGTTATTTCTCTCTGACGATCCCAAGGGGCGTCATAGCCAAAGTTATGCCAGAAACCGAGACTTATCTTCGGAAGCAGAATGCCGGAACATCCACAACGCTGATACATCTTATCCTCGTTAGCATATCTCTCAGGACTCGCAATGTAATTCTCTCTTAATACCATAATATTGTCTATATAAAGATTTCTGGTTACAAAGTTACTATTTAGTTATGAATAATGCAAGAAAAAGTCGAAAAAAATCATCTCAACTTATTTCTGTTATATGTTTTCCGGACGTAAGCAAAGAAGAATAACACTCCTATGATGTTCACAATAGCAGCAATCCAGAAGGCTGCATTGTATCCCGACAGCTCTGATGCGATACCACCTACTACCACTCCTGCTCCTACGCCCACATCCCATGAGGTTAGCATTGAGGAGTTTGCTGTTCCTCTGCGGTTGTTGGGGGCGAGGTTTACGAACATCGTCTGTACGGCAGGGAACATGTGGCCGTTGCCAAGACCAAGTATTACGGCACACCCGAAGAAGCCCCAGTAGTTATGTATGGCGGCAAAGGCAAGATAAGAGAATACAGAGACACACATGCCTACTGTAGCATTATGCACCACTCTTCCTGTGCGGAGTGATTTGTTGCCAGTAAGTCGTGATACCATGAGGCTGACGGAGAGTATCAGGAAAAATGCTGCCGCTCCTTGTGTCATTCCCAATTCTTCTTTGGCATAGATGGCAAGGTATGTTGACAATACTCCGTATGAAAACGATAACATAGCCAGCATCAAGCCCACAGACCAGCCCTTCATGAGGAAGAATCTGTCGAGTGAGAAAGGACTTTTCTTAGGTGGCACAAGGCCTGCCGCTATCTTTGACGGGGGAGTATGCTTTACTGTCTTGCTAATCAGGAATCCTGCTGCAGCCATCAGAAATGATAGCAGGAAGATAGCCTGAAAATTCCCCCACACCTCGTATATATATATACCGACGGTGGGTGATATGGCGGTGGCAAGATTGTTTGAAAGTCCGTAATATCCTATTCCCTCTGCACGTCTTTCTGCCGGCAGTACGTCAATGGCAACGGTGCTGTTAGATACTGTCACTGTGCCGAAAGGTGCTCCGTGAAGGGTGCGTATTATGGCAAAGAGAATCAGCGAACCGCCAATGAGATATCCCAGGAAGAAGGTGGCAAAGAGTCCGTAAGACAACAGTAATACTGTTTTTCGGTTGTAAGTATCAACGATATATCCCGAAAACATACGTGCCAGAAGGGCCATGATGGTATATCCTGACAATACTACTCCGATGGTGTGTTTTCCAGAGCCAAATTCTTCAGAGAGATAAAGGGGTAGAATTGGCATAATCAGCATGAACGAAAAGAATATCATGAAATTTGCTGACCATACCTTTATATAATTATGATTCCATAGCGTGGACACTATTCAATGATGAAATTTATCTCTTCTTTTTCGATGTCGATGCGGAGTGGGGAATTGCCTACCTGCGTAGGATGTCCGTCAACAGAAACGGGGAGAGTCTTGTTACCTTCTATCTCGACCTTTGTGGTGCGATACAGTCTTATGCGTTTGTGGTTCAGCATCTCTCCTTTCAGGAACAGATATATGCCATTGATGAGCTGTGTCAGTCCTGAACGGCGTACTATCGTCACGTCAAGCATGCCATTGTATGGCACGGCACTTGGCGTCTGATGATATCCCCATGCACTACCAATGCACATCGTCATGACACGATGATTTTCTGTCATGCCGTTGATGGTATATTTCATTTCGTATGCCATACGTTGGAAGAGCATCAAAATCAGCGAAACGGTAAAAGAAAGCTTTCTTGAGAACAGAGCCTTTCGCGTGTTCTGCCTGAGGGTATGAATGCGTGCTAAGAGTCCTACGTTTACGCAGTTCAGAAAGTATTGCTGCTGTTCCTTATTCTTCTTGTCCCGATATCTCAGGCATCCTACATCTACAGTGCGTATGCGATGATTCTGAATGGCTTTTACAGCCTGCTCGATATTCTTTCGCGAGAAACCCCAGAAGGCAGCAAAGTCGTTGATGGCACCATTAGGGATTACGCCAAGACTGATTCTTTCGCGCACCTGCTTCTCTACTTTCATGAGGCAGTTGACAGCATCGTTCAAGGCACTGTCGCCACCAATGATTACGATGTCTTCATAACCATTATTTATCATCATAGTCACCAGTCGCGATACACTCTGCTGCTTCTCGCTCTGCACGATGTCATACTCTACTTCATATTCCTGAAGCAGAGACTCAATCCTCTCGCGCCGCTTTGCAGCATCCTCGTAAGGACTATGAAATGGGCAATATATAATACCAGTCTTCATTTTAACTCTAAACTCTCAACTCTAAACTCTCAACTTTACAATCAAACGGCACCCATTTGATTGTAAACCCGCGTCGTTCCATTCCTCTGAACCATGTCATCTGTCTTTTTGCAAACTGATGTATAGCTATTTCCAGCAGGTGAACCATTTCGTCGTAGGAATACTCACCCAGAATGTATTTCGTCAAATATTTATACTCCAGTCCGTATGCTATGAGCCGTTCGGCAGGAACGCCTTCGTCAAGCAGACCTCTCACCTCGTCAACCATTCCCTCTTCCAGTCGGGCATACAGTCGTTGCGTGATGCGTTCTCTTCTCAGTTCGCGTGGAATACTGATGCCTATCAGGGTGTATCCGTTAAACTCATTACTCCCTAAGTAACCCTTCAGCACTCCTTCTATATATAGTCCTGTGCCACCACATAGGATAGGTTGCTTGCCACGTGCTATGATGTCTTCGTAAGCCTTGTGAAAATCCTGTAGGTAGCGATACAGGTTATAGCGTTCTCCTGGTTCTGCGATGTCTATGAGGTGATAAGGAATTATCTTTCCATCCACCTCATAATCCTTCAGGTCCTTTCCCGTTCCGATGTCCATGCGTCGATACACCTGTCTGGAGTCAGCAGAAAGTATCTCGCCACCGATTTGTGCTGCCAGCTTTGTAGCAATGCGTGTCTTGCCACAGGCAGTAGGACCCGTTATGACAATCAGGTTATTGATAGAGATAACGTTTGATACTTCTCTTTGGAGTCTTCTCGAATTCCTCGTCGTGAATCTCTATCTGTGCCACCTTGCAGTATGCAGGCTGTGATTCGTTGAGGGTCTGGAGATTCTGGTTCATCACGTTGATGACGTCCTCACTCGACATATTCCTGGCAGCACATGTCTCGATATCAGGATGTACGAGAGCCACCAGTTTCTGGTCACGCTGCACCACGATACTCTCATTTACAAGAGGCAGTGAGTTCAGAGCATCCTCTATCTCCTCAGGGAAGATATTCTGTCCTGATGGGCCCAGCAGCATGTTCTTTGAGCGACCCTTGATGAAGATGTTGCCCTTGCGGTCCATAATGCCGAGGTCACCAGTATGATACCATCCGTCCTTGTCGATAGCAGCAGCAGTAGCCTCTTCGTTCTTGTAATATCCCAACATCACGTTCATACCACGAGCCAATATCTCGCCTGGCTTGCGATGAGGGTGCTTGCTGTCAATCTTCACCTCCATGTGTACTACCTGTCTGCCACAAGAACCAGCCTTGTGTGTCGTCCAGTCAGCATACGAGATGATAGGAGCACATTCTGTAGCGCCATAACCAACGGTGATAGGGAATTTTATCCACTTCATAAAGTGCTCCACCTCCTGATTCAGGGCAGCACCACCGACAATAATCTCGTAGAGGTTGCCACCAAAGGCGTCATAAACCTGATTCTTGATTTTTTCCTTTATCTTACCTCCCAAGATAGGAGTGCTCATCAATGCGCGAATGACAGGCGAAACCTTTGGGAATACCTTTTTGCGTATAATCTTCTCAATGATGAGAGGAACAGCAATGATGATGACAGGTTTGATGTCCTTGAAAGCCTGTGCTACGACAGCTGGTGAAGGAATACGTGTGAGGTAGAAGATGTGACATCCGCTCATGAATTCCTTTACAAATTCAAACGCCATTCCGTACATGTGTGCCATAGGCAATATGGAAATGGTGTTGTCGCCAGGGTGCAGGTGAGCATCCAGTACCTCACATGCAAAGTCGAGGTTCGACCACATAGCGCGGTAAGGAATCATCACACCCTTTGAGAAACCAGTTGTTCCAGAGGTGTAGTTGATGAGAGCCAGCTCCTCAGGACTCTGCTCCTTATAGTAGTTTACGTCATCCTTACGGAAATACTTTGGGAATTTCTCACCATACAGTCTGTTGAGATTCTCGCGGGCATAGTAGAGCTTTTCGGAACGAGACACCATCAGCGAGAAGTCAGGGATGTTTATGATACCCTCCAGGGCAGGCATCTTGTCAGGTGTTATCTCTCCTGCTACGACGTCGCCTACGAAGAGCAGGCGAGCCTCAGAGTGGTTTACGATGTGGTGAATCTGGTCAGCCGTAAACTCATGCAGTATAGGTACTGCTACGGCACCGTATGTCAGAGTAGCGAGGAAGGCAACAGCCCAATGGCTCATGTTGCGTCCGCAGAGGGCTATCTTGTCACCACGCTGAATGCCGCTGTTCTCAAACAGGATATGTAGCTTTTCAATTTTTCTTGCCACATCATGATACTGCAGAGTGGCACCCTTGTAATCAGTCAGTGCGTCCAGTTCCCAGTTTTTCTTGATACTGTCTTCAATACACTGATTAAAGCTTTTTATTTCTTCCATTTGGTAGATTTTATTGCTCAAATTTATAAATTCTGTGCAAAGGTATATTTTTTTTTGCACACTAGCAAATAAAAATGTGCATTTTTTACCTAAATGACAAAAA
>CADCAX010000037.1 GCA_902799455.1 uncultured Prevotellaceae bacterium | reverse complement strand
AAGAAAAATGTGTAAAAAATCACACTTTTCGACGATAGAACGTGATTTTAGCACGAAATTGTCATTCAGATTTTGCAGGTAAGCCACTGCGCACAAATGTCTTACCAGCTACCCGTTCGCTCGGCTCTGCCGCTTTTACAAAGGCTTTAGTCGACTAAAAGAACCGTTAACCGTTATGTCCCCCTGCGCCGGCGTACTCTATTTTGCAGAGGATACAAACTGTCTTCCATTTTCGGCGTACCCATAATCTTCCTAAAAAACTGTAATATTGTAATATTTTGAGAGTTTTTTTGAAGAAAAAAAGGGAAGAATTTATTTATTATTCAAATATTTTTGTATTTTTGCAGCGGAAATATATCTAACTATTTCATACTAAACATAATATTATACAAGATTTCATGAATACAATCATAGACAGGACTTTTAGTAGCGGTGTACGAAATAGAATCTTTTGTTTGCTCATATTGGTTACGATGCTTATCTCGTGCTCTAATGACTATCCCAAATATCGCATTGGTGTTTCTCAGTGTTCTGTTGATATATGGCGTGACAAACAGAATGCAGAGTTACGGATGGGGGCCTATTTTCACGACAATGTGGAACTAAAGTTCGCAGCAGCATATGACAGTGATGAGCGGCAAGTGCAACAGATAGACAGTCTTGTGGCTACTGGTATCGACTTGTTGATTGTTGCACCTAATCAGGTGCAGACCATCTCACCTGCCATCGACCGTGCTTATGACAAAGGTATTCCCGTCATTGTATTCGAACGTAAGACCAGTTCGCATAAGTACACGGCATTCATCAGTGCCGATAACTATGAGATGGGCCGGGTTATGGGCGAGTATATAGTTACACGACTCCACGGACAAGGAACTGTCTTGGAGATAAAGGGCTTAGAAGGTTCGTCGCCATCCATAGAGCGCCACAAAGGTTTCATGGATGCCATAAAAGATTCACCAGGCATAGAGGTGGTGGCATCGCTACAGGGAGACTGGACTGAAGAGACAGCTTATGATAGAACTCGACAATGGTTATTAAAAAATAAAAATGTTCACGTAGACTTGGTATTTGGCGCCAATGACCGTACAGCTATGGGAGCGAGGAAAGCGCTTGGTGGAAAATTCTTGTACTGTGGTATTGACGGCTTGCCTGGCGAAAATGGTGGCATACAGTTAGTACGCGATTCCCTGCTTGATGCTTCATATATTTATCCGACACATGGTGATCAGCTTATTGACTTGGCTGTCCAGATATTAGAAGGCAAGGCCTACAAGAAAGAGACAATGATGATGTCTGCCCTTGTGACCAGTGATAATGCCAAGGTGTTGTTAATGCAGAGCGAGGAATTGATGAGACAATCCAACCGATTGGACTTGTTACATGAGAAAGCAGATGCATATCTGCATAAACTTGATACGCAACGCATTATCAATTGGCTGGCTATCGGAATCATTGTCCTTTTAATTGTTGTGTTCGTGCTCTTCTACCTCTACCATTTAAGAAAAATCCGTATGCAAAGGGAGCGTGTTGTAAATACACTGTGGAATCTTAGGCCAGAGGATGTACCCGTTGTTCCTGAAAACGAGGGAAGTAGAGAATCTTCAGAGGATTTGGGAAATACTGATGAAGAAGATGATGGTGAGTATCATTCTTCCGAACCGACAGCCGTTTCATTATTTATTACCCGTTTCAAAGAAGTCGTTGAAGCTCGTCTAACTGATAGCGACATCAGCGTGGAAGACTTAGCGGCTGATATGAATCTCAGTCGTGTGCAACTTTACAGAAAGGTGAAAGCCATCACAGGGGCATCGCCTGTGGAATTGTTGCGAACAGCCCGATTAAAACGGGGATATCAGATGCTGATGACCACCGATATGAGCATCAGCGAAGTGGCATACAAGGTAGGATTTACAGCACCCAGCTATTTCACAAAATGCTTTAAAGACGAATATGGAATATTACCTGGAGATGTAAGGGGAGGAAATGGTATAACAAACGATTAAATCGCCTATTTTTCAACACAGGAAATACAGCAGACAGAAGCAGATGAATGAAAAATATCGTTCATCTGCTTTAATTTTTGTTGCAATGAACGATATTTTAAATCCAAAGAAACATTATTTTTATCATACGTGCGTAAATAGGGTTACTTTTGCTCCCAAATTCTAAATTTAATCAATTCACTTATTGTTTTAACTAACCTAAAAAAGGAATGGAACACATGAAACGATTCTTACTTGCTTTGGCAAGCGTCTCTAAGGGGCGAGCATTGGTTTTCCTGTCTCTCATGCTGTGTCAGATATCATATGCACAGCAGATTTCAGGTAATGTGACAGATGCGACTGGCGAAGCCATCATCGGTGCCACAGTTATGGAGAAAGGTACATCGAATGGTACAGTAACGGACTTCGATGGTAATTTTACGTTGAAAGTGGCCTCAGGAAAGACATTGGTTATTACCTATGTTGGCTTCCAGCCACTTGAGGAAACCGCCAAGAACGGCATGAAAGTAGTTTTGCAAGAAGATGCCTTGGCACTGAACGAAGTTGTGGTAACCGGTTATACCACCCAACGCAAGGCCGACCTGACAGGTGCTATCTCAACAGTCAGCGTTGACGAATTAGCGAAGCAGAACGAAAACAACCCCATCAAGGCATTGCAAGGACGTGTGCCTGGTATGAACATCACTCCTGATGGCGGTTCTCCATCAGGAAAGGCTGCCGTACGTATTCGTGGTGTCGGTACTATGAATGCAGGTGCCGACCCTCTCTACATCATTGATGGTGTACCGACAACAGCTGGAATGCACGAACTCAATGGTAATGACATTGAATCAATACAGGTGCTGAAGGATGCCTCTTCTGCTTCTATATATGGTTCGCGCGCAGCAAACGGTGTCATCATCATCACCACTAAGAAGGGTAAGGAAGGCAAGGTAAAGGTTGACTTTGACGCCAGCGTTGCCGTACAGACCTATGCTCACAAGATTGACGTGCTGAATGCAAAGCAGTTCGGAGAAGTAATGTGGCAGGGATATGTCAACGACGGTCTTAATCCGAACACCAACGGACTGGGTTATTCTTACGACTGGGGTTATAATCCTCAGGGATTTCCTGTACTGAACAAAATCACGATGGCAAAATATCTCGATGCTGCAGGTACAACCCCTTCTGCCGATACAGATTGGTTTGACCAGACCACTCGCACAGGTGTCATACATCAGTATAACGTATCATTAAGCAATGGTTCTGAGCGCGGGTCATCATTCTTCTCTCTTGGATACTACAAGAATAATGGTATTATAAAACATACAGACTTCGAGCGTTTCTCAGGACGTATGAATACAGAATACAAGCTGGTGAAGGTAGGCGACCGCAATATCGTCACAATCGGTGAGCACTTCACGTTGAATCGCACCAGCGAGGTAGAGGCTCCTGGAGGCTTTATCGAGAATGTATTACAGTTCAACCCTTCCCTACCCGTTTATACTACAAAGGGTGATTTTGCAGGTCCTGAGGGTGGATATGCAGACCGAGAGAATCCATTGGCCCGCCTAGAGCGCAACAAGGACAACCGTTACACCTTCTGGCGTATGTTTGGTGATGCTTACGTAAATATCAACCCTATAAAGAACCTGAATATTAAGACCACCTTCGGTCTTGACTACTCTCAGAAGGAACAACGCAGATTCGTCTATCCTATCACAGAGGGTACTGTTGCCAATCCCACCAATGCTGTAGAACCTAAGCAGGAGCATTGGACAAAGTGGATGTGGAATGCTATTGCCACCTATAATTTGGAGAGTGGCAAGCATCGTGCCGATTTCCTTGCAGGTATAGAGCTAAACCGCGAAGACGACAAGTATTTCAGCGTTGTGAAATACGACTTCAGCGTATATAACAAGGATTACATGTGGCCAGATGCTGGTGTTGGTGAGTCGATGGCCTATGGTTCCGGTGGTGGATACACCCTTACATCTTTCTTCGGAAAGGCTAACTACTCATACAACGACCGCTATCTTGCAAGTTTCACCTTGCGTCACGACGGATCATCACGTTTTGGTAAAAACCATCGCTATGGCACTTTCCCTTCATTCAGTGCCGGCTGGCGTATCAGCGAGGAGCCGTTCATGAAATCACTTACATGGCTTGAAAATCTCAAGTTGCGTGTTTCATGGGGACAGACCGGTAATCAGGAAATCAATAATCTGGCCCGCTACACCCTTTATGTCAGCAACTATGGTGAGGCAGGATTTGGCGGTCAGAGCTATGGTACGAGCTACGACATAGCAGGCACCAATGGTGGCAAGATACTGCCAAGCGGTTTCAAACGCAATCAGTTGGGTAATGACGACCTTAAATGGGAGACAAGTACACAGACAAACCTCGGTTTCGACTTCGCTATGCTCCACAACTCCATCTATGGTTCGTTTGAGTGGTATCACAAGACGACAAAAGACATTCTTGTTCCAATGCCAGCAATCGCAGCAATGGGTGAAGGTACGACACAATGGATTAATGCGGGCGAGATGAAGAATTCGGGTGTTGAACTGAACATCGGCTATCGCGACGCAATAGGCAAGTTCCACTATGACATCTCAGGTAACATCGGCACTTATCGCAACGAGGTTACCAAGCTTCCGGAAACAATTGCAGCACGCGGCACCTTCGGCGGTAATGGTGTGGAGAGTGTCGTAGGCCATCCAATGGGCGCACAGGTAGGATATGTCTATGACGGTATTTTCAAGAGTCAGGCAGAAGTTGACAACCACGCTGTTCAGAATGGTGCAGCAGTAGGTCGCATGCGTTGGAAAGACCTTAACAATGACGGCATAATAAATGAGAAAGACCAGACATGGATTTTCGACCCGGTTCCAGCTTTCACATGGGGTCTAAACATCTATCTGCAGTATAAGAACTTCGACATGACAATGTTCTGGCAAGGCGAACAAGGCAGAGATGTCATCAGCGACCTGAAGAAGCAGACAGACATCTGGAGTGGCCTGAACATTTCAAATCTTAACAAGGGTGACCGCATCCTCGATGCATGGACACCAATGAACAACGGCTCAAACATCCCAGCCGTCAGCACGATGGACAACAATAACGAGAAGCGTGTATCAAGCTACTATGTTGAGAATGGATCGTACGCAAAGCTGCGTACCATACAGTTTGGTTACAATTTCCCTAAGAAGATATGTGAAAAGATGTATATGGAGCGCCTGCGCCTATATGTATCGGCACAGAATCTGATAACTATCAAGAGCAGTAAGTTCTCTGGAGTAGATCCCGAAAATCCGAACTTCGGATACCCTATTCCACTGAATATAACATTTGGTCTAAATGTTTCATTCTAAAACGACAGCAATCATGAAAAAGATATTCAATATATTCGCAGCAGTGCTCCTTCTGTGTGTATTAGCATCGTGCAAAGGATTCCTTGATGAACACGTGCCCCAGGCAGCGCTGAATGAAGATCAGGTAAAAGATCCTGAGAATGCAGAACACTTGGTAGTGGCAGCCTACGCCATCTTCACTTCTGCCGAGGATATCAACTCCTCATTCTCAATGTGGAATTTTGACGTACGCTCTGACGATGCCTACAAAGGTGGCAACGGCACCAATGACGGAGATGTGTTCCATCAGCTGGAAATACAACAAGGAGTGCTTACCACAAACTGGAACATCAACGACATGTGGGTACGCCTCTATAATTGCATATCACGTGTAAATATCGCACTGTCAGTTCTTGAATCCTGTGACGAGAGTTTTGAAGCAAAGCAGCAGCGCATTGCCGAAATGAAATTCATGAGAGCCTACGCACACTTCCTGCTGAAGCGACTCTATAAGAATATTCCTTTCGTCATGAAATCCGATCTCACTTATGAAGAGTATAACACTTTATCAAATAGAGAGTTCACTAACGACGAAGGCTGGCAACAGATTATCAACGACCTTATGGTGGCCTTCAACACACTACCAGAGCAACAGGAAGAACTCGGACGTCCTACAAAGGGTGCAGCAGCAGCTTTCTTGACAAAGGTATATCTCTACAAGGCATATCGTCAGGACGACCCAAACAGCAATCAGGTCACCTCCATCAATCAGGACGATTTGCAGAAAGTAATAGAATTCTCCGATCCAGCCTATTACGGCAACTACGGCTTGGAGAAAGACATCCACAACAACTTCCGTCCCGAGGAGCAGTACGAGAACGGCAGAGAGAGCATCTGGGCTATCCAATACTCTCGCAACGACGGTTCCACTTATGGTAACCTTAACTGGAGCTACGGACTTATTCCTCCAAGCATTCCTGGTGTTACCGATGGCGGCTGCGACTTCTACAAGCCATCACAGAACCTCGTCAATGCCTATCGTACAGGAACAGATGGGCTGCCCCTTCTTGACAACTTCAACGACCAAAACTACGACAAGTCAGCAGACAACGCCGACCCACGTCTATTCCTCACTGTAGGTATTCCCGACCTGCCCTATATGTTCAATAAAAACTATATCATAGAAAAAAATCACACTTGGAGCCGTTCCAACGGATTGTATGGATATAACGTCACCCTGAAACAGAATGTTGACCCTGCTCTAGCGAACGTATATCTCATCAAGGGCTCTTACTGGGCAAGTTCTATGAATCGCATTGTCTTCCGCTATGCCGACGTACTGCTTGAGCGTGCAGAAGCATACGCCCAGATGGGCAACACTACAGAAGCCATGAATCTGGTAAACCGAATCCGCAGCCGTGCAGCAGGCAGCACACAGATGATAGCCTCATACCCTGTCGACTATGGTGTTTCCTTCAAGGTAAATGCCTATACCGGCAGTTACAGCAAGGATGATGCAATCAAGAGAGTGAAGATGGAACGCCGTTTGGAACTTGGCATGGAATGTGAACGTTTCTTCGACCTCGTACGCTGGGGCGAAGCAGAGAAGGTGCTTAACAAATTCTACGCCGAAGAAATCGATAACTGCAACATCTACAAAGATGCTCACTTCACAGCTGATAAGGATGAATATCTGCCAATACCATTCGAACAGATCTCCGCATCCAATGGACACTATATCCAGAATATCGGCAATTGGTAAAACTTAATAATTCACAACTGATAATTAAGAATACAGATATTATGAAAACAAAAATATTTTTTCTTACATGCATCGTTTGCTCCCTTTTAGGATTCGTTGCCTGTAGTAATGATGACAAAGCTAGCCTAAACCTGAGCGGAGACTGCCTCGTTGAGAAAGTTGGACTTGATGAATATGAGGGCATCATCGATCATACTGCTCATACCATCACAGTCACAGTACCTGAAGCCTACAACACATCGGCCATGAAGGTAACAAACCTCAAACTTTCCAATGGTGCGACCTGCAACATTCACGAGGGTGATATTCTCAATATGGGAGCCGCTATCGTGCTGCATATTGTCAATGGTGATGTTTTCATGGATTGGACATTGATTGCACGCAACTATAAACCAGCCATCAAACCAGCAGCTCTCTTCGTAGGTTCAGCATACAGTAAGGAGGAACTCGACATGGAGGCCCAGACAGCATGTAACTGGATGCTTGCAAATGTGCCCAATGCCTTCTATGCCTCATTTGGAGATATTGCCGATGGCACGGCAGACCTTTCAGAATGTAAACTGATATGGTGGCACTGGCATGATGATGGTGTCGTGGACGGACACGATGGTTTCCTTGCAAAGGGTACTGATGCCCTTAATGTGAAAAACCAGCTGAAGGCTTTCTACGAGAATGGTGGCTCTATGCTTCTCACCCGCTATGCTACTCACCTGCCTACATTCATCGGTGTGACAGGAGATGACGAATGGACGGTACCTAACAATTGCTTCGGCGGCCCAGAAATGAGTTCATTCAACTGTGGCGGACCATGGGCGTTTGATATCTATGCCGAGCAGGCCGGTCATCCTATTTGGAATAACCTCGTTAACGACGGCTTCGCAGGAAAAGTGCCATGTACCGACAGTGGATATTTCGTTTCTAATTCTGTAGCACAGTACCACCTCGGTTGGGCCGGATGGGCAGATTTCTCTGCATGGAAGGCAAGAACCGGTGGCGTCATCCTTGGTGTATCAAAAGACGGTTCCAGCGATACCGTCGTTGCATGGGAATATCCTGCTACTGGTGATAAAGGCGGTATCGTCTGCATCGGATATGGTGGTTATGACTGGTATTCATACAAGTTTGCCTCAGGCTACTCTGAGCACTACCATAAGAACATTGAGATTATTACCAAAAACGCAATTGATTACTTAACAAAATAATGCCTTATGAAAAAGATGTTTTATATATTCTATGCAGGACTTGTATGTTGTGGTGCAGCCACAGCTATCACCTCATGCAGCGATGATACATATGGTCCTGATCCGGAAAAGAACTGGTCAGGCACAACAGAGACATTCATCCCTACGGATGAAAAAGGTTTCCGCACTTATTACAATCCTGCCATAGGGCGTTGCGGCGACCCAATGCCATTCTATGACCAGAAAGCACAAGAGTTTAAGGTGCTTTATTTGCAGGAATATGACAACAACGGAGCGTGCTATCACCCTTATTGGGGTGTCAGTACCACAGATGGTGCCAATTACGTTCCGATGGGAGAAGTGCTTCCAACCGGCACAAGCGACAAGCAACAGGATGCCGTGCTTGGTACAGGATGCGCTGTATATAACGAAAATGACGGTCTGTACTACATCTATTACACGGGCTACAACCTGCTGCTCTCCAATCGCGAGGTTGTGATGCGGGCCACCTCTCCTGACTTTAAGAATTGGACACGCGACTATAACTGGTCACTGCGTGGTGCGGACTATGAATACTCAAAGATGGATTTCCGCGACCCGCAGATTTTCAAAATTGATGACGGCACATACCGCATGGTTATCTCTACCAGTCCTGCAGCTGGTGGTGACCCGGTATTTGCTGAGTTTAAGTCAACCGATATGAAGAACTGGGAAAATGTGGGGTCCTTCAAGATGTTATGGAATCGCATGTGTGAATGTCCTGACATTTTCAAGATGGGCAACTGGTGGTACCTCATTTACAGCGATGCCTCTCACGAAGGAAATGCCCGTACTGTGAAGTATGTCAAGGCAGATTCTTATGAAAACTTGAAGAAGTGTTTCAACGATCCTGACCATAACTTCCCAGACGACAAGCAAGGACAACTCGACAGCCGAGGCTTCTATGCAGGCAAGACAGCCTCCAACGGCACAGACCGCTATATCTGGGGATGGTGTCCCTACCGTAAGGGGGCAGACATCTTTGAAAAGAATGTCAATGTCGGTGCAGAAGAGCCTGAATGGTCAGGTGCATTGGTATGCCACAAGATTGTACAGCATGCTGACGGAACAATCTCATTTGGTTCCGTACAGGGCGTTGATGCGAAATATGACAAGACACAGGAAGTCAACGTAATGGCAAGCAATGGCTACAGCAACGGAACACTCGCAGGTGAAGGTGCTTACGTCCTCTATACACGTCTTGGCGTATGCAACCATATCAGTTTCACAGTTACTACAGCAAATCAGGGGGACAAGTTCGGTATTTCCCTTGTTCGCGGCACAGACTCCGAGAAATACTATACTATGGTGGTTAATCCAGAGGATGGTAATGCAAAACGTAAAATCAACTTCGAAGAGGAGGGTAAAGAAGGTAAGGGATTCATTGGCAACATAGACGGATACATGTTCCCCACCCCATCTGACAACACGTACAAGGTGGATATTTATACTGACAACTCTGTAATGGTGATGTACATCAACGACAATGTATGCTATACAAACCGTATCTATGGCATACAGAAGAACTGCTGGAGCATAAACGGCTATGGCGGTACTATCACCATCAGTGATGTAAGGGTATCGCAACAATAAACCAGTTTATCAAACAGTCACCCAGGGTCTCCGGGCCTTGGGTGGCATATAAACAACACATTTATTAAGATCAAAAACACTGTTTTATCATGAAAAAAGTATTTTTACTCATGTGCCTTATGGCAACAACTGTTATCGCAGGAGCAACTGACGTGTGGGAGGGTGAGCACGCTGTAGATTGGAGCAACACTCTGAAAATCGAGGCTGCTAAGTTTGCTGACATGAAGGTTGGCGACAAACTGGTCGTTGAATTCAAGGACGCTGCAGGCGAGGTTATCGAACTGCACAGCGATGGTGGCATGCTCCCGGGTACACGCTTTGCGCACTCTATCTTCCCTGACCAGAGTAATATCGAGGTGTTCGCCACCCCTGCAATGCTTTCATATCTGCAGAAGCATGGCCTTGAGGTCTGCGGTAAGGATTTCATCGCCACCAAAATCTGGTATGGTGACGGCAAAGAGAGCATTGACGACCTGACTGCCTGGAGCGGATTCTTCTGGATGGACGAGTGGAGCACTCTCGAGATTACAAAGAACAGCTTCGTGGGCGTTGACTGGGACAATATCTCTGCCATCCGTTTCTATTCAGAGGCTGGCCGTACTGACTATGAAATCAACGTGATGACCAAGTGGGGCGATGGAGGTAAGCTCGGCGACCAGACTACTATGACCATGACCAACGAATATGCAGAACTCAGCCTTGAGGGCATCGACATGGAGGCAGCGCTCGCTGACGTAGATCGTCTTATGATTCAGTGCAACAAGAAAAGTGGTTCTCCGTTCAACTTCACGCAGGTGGAACTTGTTGCTAAACCATCGGCAGTTCAGGGTGTTTCTGCAAAGCCAGAAAAGGCCGACAACTCTATTTATACCATTTCCGGTGTAAAAGTTGACAATATCGGACAAAAGGGACTGTACATTGTCAACGGCAAGAAATTTGTTGGTAAATAGTCTTATTTTATCCCAATGGTAAAGATGAGAAGATGTTTAATGACACTGTCTGCTGTGATGATGCTCACGGTGGTCTGGGCACAAGAGGTGATAACCCAGGCATGTGAACAGAGCATCGTGATACCGAGGTCACAGGGACGATATTTGTGGCTGCCGATTCAGGAGTCTGCTCCGGAAGGAAAGGTTCAGCTTATTGTCGGCGGCATGTTGCAAATGGAGCAGAACATACGTATGGCCCGAGAAAAGACGGACTATTATGTTGCGTTGGATTTGCAGCCGTATCAGGGTAACAAGGCCCTGCGCGTCTGTGTGCAGAATGTGCCGGCGGGAAGCGTGTGCTTCAAGAATCTGAAACAGAATGACAACGTGGATTTTGCGCTGATTGAAGAGAAATATCGCCCTCTGTATCATCATACACCCAAGCGTGGATGGATGAACGACCCTAACGGTATGTTCTACAAGGACGGCGTGTGGCATCTCTTCTATCAGTATAACCCCTATGGTTCCATGTGGGGCAACATGCATTGGGGACACTCCAGCTCTGCCGACCTCGTTCATTGGAAAGATGAGGGCGTGGCGCTGGCTCCCGATGCGTGGGGCACAATGTTCAGCGGCTCATGCGTGACAGACAACGGAAACATCGTGGCCATGTACACGACGAGCCGTCCTACCCCGTTTGGAGGAGATGTGCAGGCGCAATGCATTGCCTTCTCAAAAGACAACGGCAAGACATTCACAAAATATGAGGGCAACCCCGTATTGACTGCCGAAGAAAAGGATTTCCGCGACCCGCGTCCGTTCTGGAACGAAGACATCAAGGCCTGGAACCTCATCCTGGCTGTAGGACAGGAAATGCGCATCTACTCGTCACCTGATTTGAAAAAATGGAAGTACGAGAGCTCGTTCGGCAAGGAATATGGCTGCCACGGCGGCGTGTGGGAGTGTCCGGACCTGTTCCCCATTGGTCAACCAAAGAAGTGGGTGCTGATATGCAACATCAACCCTGGCGGACCATTCGGCGGCTCGGCCACGCAGTATTTCGTGGGACAGTTCGACGGACATAAGTTCACGTGCGAGCATCAGGACACGCGATGGATGGATTACGGCAAAGACCACTATGCTACGGTTTCGTTCTGTAACGCTCCTGACAATAGGCGCACTGTAATGGCATGGATGTCGAACTGGCAGTATGCCAACCAGGTTCCTACCATGCAGTTCCGTTCAGCAAACTCTGTTCCGCGCGACCTTGGAATGTTTGAATATAAGGGGGAGTACTATGTCAGCGTAGTGCCTTCGAAGGAAATGCTGTCCTTGCGAGGCAACAAGGCGAAACAGCCCACGGAAGCATGCGAAATCGTAGTGGATGTAAAGAAGCTGACAGAGATAGTGCTGTCGAATGCCAAGGGCGAACAGGTCATTATGCGCTATGATGCCGCAAGGCAGACTTTCTCAATGGACCGCACCAAGAGCGGAGACGTAAGCTTCAGTGCCGACTTCCCCTGCGTGACAGAGGCCCCTACCTATGGCACCGTGAAGCAAGTGCGCATCTTCATCGACCGTTGTTCTATCGAGGTATTCGATGCAGAGGGTAAGATGGCGATGACCAATCTCGTTTTCCCGACAGAGCCGTATAATAATATTAAAGTTAAGGACGGCAAAGTTACAATCTATGAAATTAAGAATTAAGAGTTAAGAAAGATACGAATATGGGTAAAAAAAACAAATCTATTTATCTTATCCCCGTAATGCTATGCTTCTTCTGCATGGGATTCGTGGATCTGGTGGGCATTGCCTCCAACTATGTGAAGGAAGATCTTGCGCTGACAGACTCTGTAGCAAATGTATTCCCGTCGCTGGTATTCTTCTGGTTCCTCATCTTCAGTGTGCCGACGGGTATGCTGATGAACAAGATAGGACGCAAGAAGACTGTTCTTCTGTCGCTTGTTGTCACAGTGGTATCGTTGCTGCTGCCTCTCTTTGGGGAGACGTTTGCCGTCATGCTGGTAGCATTCTCTCTGTTAGGTATCGGTAATGCATTGATGCAGACATCCTTAAATCCGCTGGTATCAACAGTGATGGGTGGTGGCAATCTGGCTTCAACACTGACATTCGGACAGTTTGTCAAGGCTATCGCGTCATTCTCGGCTCCTTATCTGGCTATGTGGGGGGCTACAAAGGTTATCCCTGACTTTGGGTACGATTGGCGCATACTGTTCTGTATATTCTTCATCGTAGGCACGCTATCTACATTATTACTGTTCGTGACACCTATAGATGAACCGCCGATGGATGGCAAGCCTTCTACTTTCGTGGAATGTTTCAAGTTGCTTGGCACACCGATGGTGCTACTGTCTTTCCTTGGCATTATGTGTCATGTGGGCATAGATGTGGGTACCAACACTACCGCTCCGAAAATTCTGATGGAGCGCCTGGGTATGACGCTCAACGAGGCTGCCTTCGCCACGTCGCTGTACTTTATCTTCCGTACCATCGGATGTCTGACAGGGTCGTTCTTCTTGCGGGTGCTGAAGATGCGCACATTCTTTGTCATCAGCGTGGTGATGATGGCTCTGTCTATGTGTGGACTGTTAATCGGCACTGAGCAATGGATGCTCTACACCGCTATAGCACTGGTGGGCTACGGCAACTCCAATGTGTTCTCTATGTGTTTTGCAACAGCGCTTGAGTCTATGCCGGAGAAACAGAACGAAGTTTCCGGACTTATGATTATGGGTCTCTTCGGCGGCACGATATTCCCATTGTTTATGGGACTGCTGAGCGATGCCATGGGACAGGATGGTGCCGTACTGGTAATGGCTGTAGGTGTTATATATCTGTTTACATATATCAAACAACTAAAAACCGCATAAATCATGAATCAGAAACGTTATGTAGTAGGACTCGGAGAAGTCCTGTGGGATGTACTTCCCGAAGGTAAGAAATTAGGCGGCGCACCTGCTAACTTCGCCTATCATGCAGGGCAGTTCTTGGGTATGGATAACACTATCGCAGTAAGTGCGCTTGGTGATGACAAATTGGCCGACGAGACAATCGAGGCCCTGAAGGAGCATGGCCTTAATGACTTGCTACCCCGCGTACCATACCCTACCGGCACTGTGCAGGTACAACTTGATGAGCAAGGCATACCCACATATGACATCAAGGAAAATGTTGCTTGGGATAATATTCCCTTCGATGATGACATAGCCGAGATAGCTCGTCACTGTCGAGCCGTCTGTTTCGGTTCGCTGGCTCAGCGTAATGTGGTGAGCCGTGAAACAATCCAGAAATTCCTCGATGCTACACCGGCAGACTGTTTGAAGATATTTGATATTAATCTTCGTCAGCAATTCTATACGAAGGAGATTCTGAGGGAGTCGTTCCAGCGTTGTAACATTCTAAAGATAAATGATGAAGAACTGGTTCTTATTGGTCGTATGTTTGGTTATCCAGGTCTCGACATTGAGAATAAATGCTGGCTCATCCTCGGTAAATACAACCTTGACATGCTTGTGCTTACCTGTGGCACTAATGGCTCGTATGTATTCACACCCGGTCAGAAGTCATTCCAGGAGACACCAAAAGTCAAGGTAGCTGACACCGTAGGTGCAGGAGATTCATTTACCGGCTCATTCGTGGGCAGCATTCTCAATGGTAAATCCGTTGCTGATGCCCATCGCATTGCCGTTCAGGTCTCTGCATATGTCTGCACCCAGAATGGCGCCATGCCAACCTACCCAAAGGAACTGCTTAAATAAAAATTTCATTTCTCTTTTCAACGCTCACCTCCGGGTGGGCGTTTTTTAAATCCAACCGACACGAGCAGTCTTTTTCATGAAAACACAAAACAATATCCATCAAATTCCAAGTTAAGAAGTTTTTCTTGTTAAATCCATTTAAAACCACACTTTTTGGGTTAAAGTTTTTAACAACTATGACGACATAGTAGTCAGCATGACTCCTGCAAATAGGGGTAATTTTGGAGTGATTTTCAGTGGGATGCACGTGGCTATAATCACTGCTCTCTCGGCATTGTTTATGAGGGAGGACTTGACGAGAAAGACCGTCCTGCCGATACCCGCACCGAGATGCAGAAGGCGTCCCTCTGGTCACTGCTGAAAGAACTGAAGGCAGAATATCCTAATGCCCGCATCGTCGGACATAATGAACTGCCAGGTGTAAAGAAAGCCTGCCCCTGTTTCTCCTGCAAAACAGAGTATGCAGACTTGTAGTTCAAGACGAAAACAAAAACAAAAAACCGGAGGCTGCATCATTGGTGCAGCCTCCGATTGTGCGGTAAAAATGGACTACTGCAAAGAGGTCGGAAACGATAAAACAGAAGGAAGCAAAGTATAAAAAAAAATCAAATTATGCAAGATAATTGCGAAAAAAAGTTTTCGTTTTCGTTTTGGTTTTCGTTATATTTTTGTACTTTTTATCCCCTTTTAGGGGCTTGAAATTACTCACGCTCGAAAAAACTCAAATAAAAATTTGGTTTTTTGCTCACTTAATCGTAATTTTGTCACCTGTTATGAAGATATATACAAAGACTGGTGATAAGGGAACGACGTCGTTGGCGGATGGTCAGCGGGTGTCGAAGTGTTGTGAACGCCTGGAGGCTTATGGCACCGTGGATGAGCTGAATTCGCATCTTGGGGTGCTGATGACTTATTGTACAGAGGAGAGCGACAGGAACTTCCTGACGGAGATACAACGGGCTCTCTTTGTCATTGGTGGAAGCCTGGCTGGTGCAAAGACAGAAAAGTCTCTTTCAACAGACAGTGTGGAGGCAGAGATTGACCGCCTTACGGCTATTGTGGAAGAGGCGCAGGAAGACAAACGCTTTTATTTTATACTCCCTGGCGGTAGTAGGGCAGCAGCATATGCACATGTGTGCAGAACCGTTTGCCGCAGGGCGGAACGGGCGATGCTAAGAGTTGAAAGTGAAAAGTTAAAAGTGAAAAGTGA
>CADCAX010000036.1 GCA_902799455.1 uncultured Prevotellaceae bacterium | reverse complement strand
ATTGCCAATAACGCAATGGCTACAATTTTCCATGTTTTCTTCATACAACTTTTTATTCTTAATTAATAATTCTTAATTGTTGCGGGCGCAAAATTACATGTTTATTAACAAATAGACATTATTTTTAATTAAAAAAATGCAATAATACCTTTATTTCTTGACATTAAATATGTTATGAGTATTTTTTTTTGTACCTTTGCAAGCACAAATGAACAGAATAGAAGAAATATTTGGAATACAATATCCGGTCATCGCCGGAGGAATGGCCTGGTGTAGCGGGTGGCGTTTAGCAGCAGCCGTAAGCAATGCCGGTGGGCTGGGTCTCATAGGTGCTGGTACTATGACAGTCGATTTGCTGCGCGAACATATCCAGAAGCTCAAGGCTGCAACCTCAAAGCCTTGGGGCATCAATCTGCCCCTTATGTATCCGCAGATTGATTCGCTCATAGATATGATTATCGAAGAGGGCTGTAAGATAATCTTTACCTCTGCTGGCAGTCCGAAGAAGTACACACAGCGTTTCCACGATGCTGGTATGATAGTGGCACACGTTGTCAGTTCTTCTAAGTTTGCACGCAAGTGCGAAGAAGCTGGTGTCGATGTTGTCGTTGCCGAAGGTTTTGAGGCAGGCGGACATAATGGCAAGGAAGAGACCACCACGTTGTGTCTCATCCCACAGGTACGCAAGGCCACTACCCTTCCCCTCATCGCCGCTGGCGGCATCGCCTCTGGTCAGGCATGTCTCGCAGCACAGGTGCTGGGAGCAGAAGGTGTGCAGATAGGTACCCTCTTTGCACTCTCCGAGGAGAGTAGCGCCAGCGATGCTTTCAAGCATGCATGCACCAATCTCGAAGAAGGTGACACGATGCTGTGCCTCAAAAAACTCTCTCCTTCACGCCTTGTGAAGAATGGACTTTATAAGCGCCTTGAAGAAGCTGAAAACCGTGGTGCGGAAGTACCTGAGTTGCTCGAAATACTTGGCGAGAAAGCTACACGCAGGGGCATCTTCGATGGAGATATCGAAAATGGTGAAATGGAGATAGGACAGATAACATCTGCCATAAAAAGTGTAGAGCCCGTCAGCACCATTATGGAGCGTTTAATAAAGGAGTACAACGATGCCAGAGCAGCAGTCAACGCTTAGGTCCGAAGGCCTCGTAAAAATCTACGGCAAGCGAACTGTCGTCAACGATGTCTCCTTCGAGGTGAAGCAAGGCGAGATTGTCGGACTGCTGGGCCCTAATGGTGCCGGCAAGACGACCTCCTTCTATATGACCACAGGATTGGTTGTCCCCAATGCCGGACGTGTCTTTATCGATGACAAGGAGATAACCTCTATGGCCGTCTATGAGCATGCCCGCAATGGTGTAGGCTATCTGCCACAGGAAGCCAGCGTCTTCCGCAAGATGTCTGTTGAAGACAATATCCTGAGTGTACTTGAGATGACAGGTCTTCCACGTGAACAGCAACTCGAGAAACTCGAAAACCTCATCAGCGAATTCTCCCTCCAGAAGGTGCGCCGCAACCTCGGTGACAGACTCTCAGGTGGAGAGCGACGCAGAACAGAGATAGCACGCTGTCTCGCCATAGAACCAAAGTTCATCATGCTCGACGAACCCTTTGCCGGCGTTGATCCTATCGCTGTAGAAGAGATACAACGGGTAGTATGGCAGCTGAAACATCGTAATATCGGTATCCTCATAACCGACCACAATGTGCATGAGACACTGAATATCACAGACAGAGCATACCTGCTCTTCGAAGGAAAGATACTCTTTCACGGCACACCAGAAGAGCTGGCAGATAATTATATTGTACGCGAGAAATACCTCGGTACAAACTTCCGCCTGCAAAAGAAAAAATTTGATTAAAATTCTTAATTCTTAACTCTTAATTCTTAATTCATAAAGCGGGATGTAGCGCAGTTGGTAGCGCACTACGTTCGGGACGTAGGAGTCGCCGGTTCGAGTCCGGTCATCCCGACAAGATAACAGTTAAAGGTTAAAGACACAAAAAAACCTCCAGAAATTCTGGAGGTTTTTTGTGGTGCCAACGGGATTCGAACCAGTGACACACGGATTTTCAGTCCGATGCTCTACCAACTGAGCTATGGCACCAAAATGCAGAACGAGTATAAAAACGCCACCCAATTACCACCCCTGATAAAAACGTCTTTTCCTCGTTTGCGGGTGCAAAGGTACAATAAATTTTTGAAACCACCAAAAAAAATCGTACTTTTTTTAAAAATTCTTTCATTTGCTCGGTAGTTATTTATATACCGTAAGCATAACTGTCTATTACTTCTTTGATAATCTTCAGATTCTCTGGCTTATGTAAAAGTGACAGGTGTACAGTATCGACAAATCTGATAGGCATATCAGGTTGCCATTTTTTCCAGTTGGCGAGGTTAACGGGGAGTATTTTAAATCCTTCCTCGCGGCTTTGGCCTGGTTCATCTTCAAAATCAGTACACATAACAAGACTAACATTCCCTTTATAGTGTTGCTGTTCGAATGACTCCGAGAGCGCGTGCATTATAATGTTTCGTCTCTCATTCAGTTCATCTGACGCTGCCGGCATATTCACGATGCCTCCCCATCCGGGACCATAATCAGAACGACAAGCAAAACCATCGATAATCATTACAGAAGGAGTGGCGATACCCTGTCTGTCAAGTTCTACGGCAAAACGTAATGCCATATCGCCACCTATACAGAGTCCTGTCATCACAATAGGTGTCTTACGGTCCTGAATGATAGGTTGAATCAGTCGGGCATATTCTTCCATCAACGCATCCATATTCATAGGATAGTCCTTACGAAATGTATAGAACTCTACTGGAGACTCAACAACAAGGATGGTGTAGTCATCCTTAAACTTATTATGGAAATTGGTATAGAAGAATTCGTAGTAAAGAAAGCCTGAGAATACTATCAACAGAGGTTTGTTCAAATCATTCGGGGTTGCAAAATAAACCACCCTCTTATTAATCTGTTCCAGCGACAGGGGTTCCGTATGGTTTTCTATGTATGCTGCCAACTTCTTAATACTGTTATTGTTGATAATATCAGAGACGTGCAAATCATATCCACGCTCCTGCATCTGGCTGATATATTCCAAAACGTAAATAGAGTTCATGCCTATCTCTTCCGTCAGGCTGGCTTCAGCATCTATTGTCTCTGCCTGAATGCCAAGAATCTTGGATATCATAGAACGGCAGCTACTTTCCATCTCGCTGAGCATCTCTTCCGAAGAATCGGCTTCTGCCACATCCTGCTGTGGGTCAGGCAAACGGTTGCGGTCAATCTTTCCATTCTGAGTGAGAGGGAAATGTTCTGAGAAGGTCCAATAAGCAGGAGTCATATAAGCCGGCAACTTATCTTTCAGATAAGAACGAAGCATTGTCGCTGTCAGTTGACTGTTACCGGTCTCCACATGAGCCACAATCTGCTGTACATCATTCATCTTCATAACATCAGCAACACATTGTCGCACATCTGGATGGGTGAGCAGAGTATTCTCAATATCACCTAATTCTATACGATAGCCGCGTACCTTAACCTGGAAATCCTTACGTCCCATAAAGTACAGAAGGCCGTCTGACTTTCTGCATACCAAATCACCTGTGGCATAAAGCTTCATATTCACATTATGCTGCCGGTCTGTCTGACTGACATAAGGATTATCAATGAAATAACGGCTGTTAAGATCAGGACGGTTATGATAGCCTTCCGCCAATTGCAGACCCCCAAGATATAATTCACCGACTACGCCATCAGGCAACATATTCCTGTCATCATCGAGCACATAACAGGTAACACCAGGCAATGGTGTTCCTATACAATTGGATGCCGTAACCTTACTGCCGGCATAGGTGTGGCTGGTACTGCATACGGTATTCTCCGTAGGACCATAGCCATTGACGAAGGTAATATTGCTATAGCGATTGATAATCTCCTGACTTGGTGACTCACCGCCTACAAGTATCTTCCTGAGATGGGTCGTAGCATCATGATGGCAGGAATGCAGGAATGCCGGTGGGAAACAAGCCCATGTAATCTTCTCCTCTTCCATAAACCGGAACAGCTGCTCTGCATCCTTTTTCATTTCTTCAGGAGCCGTCACAAGGAGTGCTCCGCTTAGCAGAGTGCAGAAAATATCAATGACGGATGCATCGAAAAGATATGTTGAGAACTGGATGACACGATCGTCAGCAGTAGGACGATATATATCCGGAGCCCCTATTGTGACCATCGCAACAACACTGCTATGTGGTACGATGACACCCTTCGGCTTTCCTGTTGTTCCCGACGTATAAATCATATAGGCAGGGGATGAGGGCTGAGGCGAGAGGTGGGAGGTGAGAGGTGAGAGGTTGGCATCAAGGAGATCCTCCATCAGATAGATACGGACATCAGGAACAAGTCCCTCTACCATACTCTTCATCTGCCGCGTAGTAATGATACGCTGCATACCGCTGTCGATAATGATATCCTTCAGGCGCTCCTGCGGATAGGTCTCATTAAGGGGCACATAGAAGCTGCCGGCTTTTATAACGCCCATAATAGTTGCCAGAGCCTGCGATGAACGTCCGGAATAGATACCAACGGCTCCCTGTGGCAGTCCGTCGGACAAAATAACAGAAGCCACATTATCCGACACCTTATCTAGTTGCTGGTAAGTATAGCTATGACTCTCGTCCTTGACTGCCAGGTGGTCCGGATAACGTGCCACCTGCTTCTGGAACACGTCAACAATAGTTTCTTCAGGTAAAGAGAGTGGAGAAATGGTATTCTGCTTCACCATATCCTCATACACAGACTTATCTATCATGGACAACTTCCGGACAGGCTGACTTCCTGTCTCAATAATCTGCTGGATAAGACCAAGATAACAGCGGCTCAACAGGTCAATCTGCTCTATTTCTGCCAGCGCACTACGATAGAGCCACCGACACTGCAGTTCTTTCTCATCGGTATCAATGGTCAGTGTCAGGGGAGCTAGTTGATAAGGCAGATTTATTCCCATACGTGTTTCATAGCGCATTTCCTCAAGAGTGAAGTTCACTGGTGGCAGCTTTGGTACTGCATAGGAATGGGCCGTTGCTTCACGTATATCCTCTATGGTGTGTTTGCAGAGCTGGTCGAAAGTCATGTCAAGCAAAGACTCTTCGAACTTCATGGGACATGGATGAACAAAATAGCCCAGCATATTTAGACTCTCGGAAGTGGTTCGTCCTGAGGATGGATAGCCAATCATGAACCGTTGCTGACGCGAAACACGATACAGCATCAGCATCAGTGCTGACGACAGGAAAGAGAAGAGAGTAATCTGATGCTGGGAACAATACTTATAAATTGCCTCAGACAGAGAGTGGTCCAGTTGTTTCAAGACACATCCGGTAGTATAGTCATCACTGTTGTTCTCTTCAATAATTCCAGGTAGTTTCAATTCCAGAACATCTTCCTGATAGGCATCCCAGTACTTCTTACTGTCAATACCCTGTGAGCCCAGCTCTTTTTTATATGTATCATACACATAATTGGCAAAGCTGCCTGCTGCATCCAAATCCTTTTGTGCGTAGAGGACATAAAACTGCAGTTTCACTTCGTCAAGCGACCAGCCATCAGAAATAAGATGATGCATATAAACAGCAAAAATCAATTTGCCATTCTGGTAATGATAGAGTTCAGCAAAGTAAAGAGGTCCGCGCTCCAAATCGTACGGACGGGACAAGCGTTCCGTTACCAAAGCCTTAACATCCTCATCATCAACAACAGAGAACTCGGGGATATTGGATATTGGCTGTTGGCTGTTGGCCTTCATGAATGGTTTTCCGACAGCATCAGTATGGAACGTCATACGGAAGGCATCATGCGTTTGCAGCAACCTGTTCCATACCTCAAGCAACGTTTCTTTCTTGCATGACGGTTCGAAAGGTATCAGTTCCACCAGATTATAAGCCAAGGATGCCTGCTGATTCATTTTACAATGAACATAGACATTCTGAAGATGCTGCGACAAAGGACTTTCCTGCAAAGTGACAGGTGACAGGTGACAGGTGACAGGTTTGGTTAATGATGGATGAAGGTTGATGGCTGAGGCCAACTGGCTCAAGGTCATATTACGATGAATATCATCAATCGTCAGTTGCGTATTAAATTGCTGATTGATTCTCTGCATCATATAAATGATAGAAATTGAATCACCACCAAGTTCAATAAAGTTGCTATCTGACTTGATGCTTTCCATATTGCCAAGCAAATCGTGCCAAATAGCAACAATCTGCTCCTCCACCTCACCTGAGACCTCGTCTTCCTTCTGTTCCGAAGGCAACATATCAGCGAGGGCTTTGAAATCTATCTTCCCGTTAATCGTCCTTGGTATATCAGATACCTCTATCATACGACCGGGAATCATGTATGACGGCAGTACTCCCTTGAGATCTTTCTTCAGCTGCTCCATATCGAGAGGACCAACATGCGCCTTTACAAAAGCACGCAGATATTTCTGTTCTCCCTGCGTGGCAACCTCAACTGCTGCTGCCTCAACCTGTGAACATTGCTCTATAGCGGTTTTTATCTCACCCAGCTCTATGCGAAAACCATGTATCTTTACCTGACTGTCTTTGCGTCCGCAACAGACAATATGACCATTAGGCAACTGATAGGCTATATCACCACTTGCATATAGTATGGGATCTATAGCGCCTTCCTCTGCATAGGGATTGGGAATAAATTTCTCTTTATTCAGTTCTTCCCTGTTAAGATAGCCGTCTGTCAACTGGAGACCTCCAATGAACAGTTCTCCCTTCTCACCCTGCGGAACCTGCCGAAGTTGTTCGTCCAACACATAGCACGTTGTTCCTTCCATAGGCACACCGATATCATTTACTGTGCCTTCTCTGGGTAATATATTGGCAGTAATAAAGGTTGTTGCCTCCGTTGGTCCGTATATATTGACAACCTCACATGTTTCCTGCCATCTTCTTACTAACGGTTCAGGACAGGGTTCCCCTCCGAATATCAGATATTTCAAATCCGGAAGGGGACGATAAGGAATCAAAGAAAGATATGTTGGGGTTACATTAAACGTCGTAACATGTAACTCCTCCAATATCTCCACTACACGCTGGGGATTTGCCTTTTCTTCTTCGCTGAAGAAATATACCGGTGTTCCAGTCATCATCGGACAGAAAGTTTCCCATACAGAATAATCAAACGAGATACTGGCAATACAGGTCTCCAACTTGTTTTCTACATCAGTATAGATTTCTTTCTGGCGGGCTGTTATCAGATTGCGCAGCGCACTATGCGGAATGGGTATGCCCTTAGGTTTTCCCGTTGTGCCGGAAGTGTACATAACATAAGCATAACGACCTTGTTCTTCATGTACAGGTTGATGGGAAACTGCTGAGATAGCAGTATCATCAACAGTAAGCCACTGAACCTGTGGATATTCTGAGACAGGGGCATCACAATCCGTAATTATTATGTTCAGCTTACAGTCTTCTATAATATACCCTATGCGTTCTGAAGAATATTTTGGATCCATCGGAACGTAGGCGAAGCCTGCCTTCCATATTCCGATTATCATCGCAACAGTATATTGGGTACGTGAAGAATACAAACCGACAAAAGGACTTTTCGCAGGGGTGTGTCCACTTTGCAGAATCAGCTGTGCTATACAGTCAGATATTCTGTCCAACTCACCATATGTAAAAGACAAACGGCCATATTTCAGAGCCGTTTTGTCATAATTCTGTTTTACTATCTCCCGAAAAAGACTAATCATTCCTTACAATGTAAATTTAACGTTTGCCATTAAGGTACGTCCCGGTTTAAACCAAGGCATTACGGTCATTGTGGCACCTGACATATATGTTCTTTTATCAAACAGATTCTCACAATTAACCTGAAGTGTCACATGATTTCCTATCTGATATCTTGCACCTAAATCGAATATAATGTTTGACGATACCTTCTCATCCTCATACATTTCTGTATTCATCACTCTTACATACGAATTGGTGGAGAACCTCGCATTTGCAGTAATCCAAAGTCGGTGGGATGGTATATTCAATACATTATAGGATACGACTCCGTTGGTGACAAAGTTAGGAACTGCATAGATGTGATAATTCTTATAGTAATAGTCTTTGGCTGACAGCACATAGGAATAGCTTGCCGTCAGATCTGCCCTCAGACGTCTGTAGTTATAATGAACATCCATCTCTCCGCCTATTATCTCCAGTTTACCTGAATTACGGTATTTTATATCCTCCAAATCTGCTCCAGGGATAGCATAGATTACATCCGTGAACTTGTTATAAAACAGATTGACATCGTAGGTCAGGTGTATCGGCTCAATCTCACCCAGGACATCAAACTGAACAGCATTGAGGTATTCTGGTTTCAAATCGTCACCACCCATGTAAGAGTTGTCCGTATTACGACGATAGAAATAAGGAGCATCGACAAACGAACGCGAATAAGACAATTTCATGCTGAAATCATTCTTGGGCGTATATATAAATGCCACACGTGGAGAGAGGGCACTGATACGTGAGCTGTTTGCTCTATATTTGCTGTCAAAACGCAATCCGGCATTCAAGATGAGTTTTTTTGTGAAATAATGTTTGTCCTGCAAGAAGAAAGATATACTGTTTTCTCTTCCCGTAAGAATAGGATTCTCTGATTCCTTGATAACAAACTTAACTGCATCAAAGTCCTGTCCCATCATGCCATAGGTGTCATACAACGAGAAATACTCATACTGCATACCTGCGAGCAGAGAACCGTTCATACTTCCCAACTTATAATTACAGTCTCCCCTCAAGGTAGCTCCCAGCGTCATTTCCTTCCAGTCGTATATCTGATACGCTCCTATCCACTCTGTATATATGATATTTCCGTCTTCGTCACGTTTGGGTGTAGAGTCATCATTGAATTCCGCAAAATACATTCCGTCAGATGCTACGCCATAGTCGCAGAAGGAGTACCAGTCACCATATATTGAAGCGTTCAGTGAAAACCTCCCCCAACTCTTCTTGTAACCCAAGTCAGCATGATTTTCATCCACTCCATATCCTGCCTTCTGACCGTTAAACCTACGATATGCATCATAATTGTAAGTATGTCCCAGAATTGAATACTGGGTGGCTTTCTTACCACTCTTATGGCTGAACATCAGGGAGAAATCTTTCAAGGTAAGGTTGAAACCTAAATCGAAGGATGGTTTGTCTGAGTATTTATTGATATGCGCATTACCACCATATACCAGTGGTACATCCGCTCTGTACGCATTCGTATAATACTCATCCAATGAAGGTGACACATATCTGTCTTCACCCTTTGAACTGTAGAGTGAGCCCCACACCAATATGTCAGCACCCATATAATGTGTTCCAGCCAGGATATCTGCCTTATGAGTATTCCATGAACCGTAGCCATATTGTGCTGACAAACCGTTAACGCTTGCTCCTTCTTTCGTGATGATGTTGACCACTGCAGTAAGAGCGACATTACCATACAGCGATGATGCAGGACCACGCAGGACCTCTATATGGTCTATCTTCTGGGTACTGATAGCATAGTCCGTCCTTCCCATATTCGTGGAGCGGGCATTCAGACGGTGGCCGTTTTCCATGATAAGAATCTTTTCCTGACTTGAACTGTATGCACCGTGCATGGCAATGTTGTCAAGATTACTTGATGCCACTTCTGTCATGCCTGGGACGTATGCCGCCAGAATCTGATTGAGATTTTTGTTGTAGCCCAGAGCCTCTATCATCTCAGCAGTAATAATTGTCACAGGAACAGGAGTCTCATGAATACTCTCCGCCTGACTAGAGGCTGTGGTGATAGTGGTTCCACGCCCCATCTTCAGTCGAGAAATCATTTCCTCGAAACGTACTGGGTCCTTCACCGATGAATAGTAAGGATTCTCCAGCAACAACAGGGAGGCGTAATATTCTGACCGCTCCCAGTTATCCTGTGCCATGAAGCAGAGAGAGAGAAGACGGTAAGCATTCTGCTTAAGGTTTCCCTGAAAGGCATTGATGTTTGTTTCCAACAGGTCCAGAGCCGTATCAAAACGCCCAATCTTGTAGTCATTCTCGGCTTGTGCGTATATATCACGGGAAGTACCGTTATCTTGAGCCTGCATCTCCGTCGGAACCAACAGGACTGCCATTATAACCAATATGAAGCACCGTATATAATTCATAATGAACAATTAACAATTCATAATTACGCTAACCACTAAATCGGCAACGTAATGGTAAACTCACTATAATCATCCTTGACGGATTTCATTTGTATGTCACCACCGTGGTTCTGCACAATCTCACGACTCAGGTACAGGCCGACGCCTGCTGCCTCGCCAGTCGTTTTTGTTGTAAAGAACGGGTCGAAAATTTTCTCTTTGATAGTATCCTCGATACCTACGCCATTATCCCTGATTATGATAGATACACCATTCTCACCGACAACGGCCTTTAGTGATATCTCCGGCACGTACTCTGCCGAAGGTTGTTCACGCTTTGCCTTCTTGACAACGGCATAGACGGCATTAGCCAGAATGCTCATCACCATCTTACTCAGCTGGGTAGCATTGCCGTTGATATTTATTTCGTCTTCAGGAATGTTGAGCACAGTCTTGATATTATATGCGCTGATATCTTCAGCATAGTAGGCATTCAGCATATCAAAGTTTTGTTTGAGTACAGATGTCAGTGACATCGGAACGATACCTCCGGAACGGTCTTTCAGCATCTCCTCCATAGCCTTCAGCGTACGGGTGGTGTTCTGGCCGTGCTGGCTGACCTTCTGCAGGTTGCCTCGCAACATGTCGAGTACATCAACCGTATCTTCATAGTTCTCACTGTCCATGTTGTCCTTATCGCCTTCAATATTCGTCTCAATATCCTTGACAAGACCTTCTGACAATTTCGAGAAGTTGTTGATATAGTTCAGCGGGTTCAATATACGGTCAATCAATCCCTGTGTCAACTTACCCACGGTAGCCATCTTCTCCTGACGTATCAGTTCGTTCTGGGCGTTGCTCAGGTCGCCGAGGGCTTTCTCAAGACTCTTTGACTTCTCCTCAATCTCGTCTTTCTGCTTTACCACCTCAGAGGTACGCTCCCTTACGATGCGTTCCAGCTTCTGCTTCTCCATATTAAGCCTGTGCAGACGATAGCGGAATACCAGCATCACCAGAAGTCCGAACAGCAGGACATACAGCACATCCATATACCAACGCATATAGAACGGATATGCAATACTGAAGTTCAACGTGGCAGTTTCCGACAACTTACCATTGGTCAGCATAGCTTGCACGGAGAGTTTGTAAGAGCCGTAACCAAGATTCAGGTATTCCACCTGGGTGTCCTCATCCCACGCACTCCACGAACCGTTGTTAAGTCGATAGCGGTATAGCGTTTTTCCTACTAATGGCACATGGTTCAGGGCGAAGGTGAATCGCAGGTCTCTCTGGTCAGAATCCAGATCCACTTTCTTAATATTACCATATCCTCCCCACAGCACGCTATCACCATTCAGCACGACGGAACGGAACAACAGTTTTGGCGTAAGTGTCATTGCAGGGTCCTTCTCCTGAAGGTTTACTACTACCAGTCCGTCATCCAGTCCCAGCCAGGCCTCTTTATCGTCATTGTAAAGGGCACGTATTACATCGTCATTGAAAGGGAACAGCTGCGTATCAATATCATGCTGCTTACGGTTATTTTTCCAGCGATACAGGCCCTTTCCCTCATTGTTGGTCAGCCACGTAACGCCCATCTTGTCGATATGAGAGAACTGCGGATATGGGAACGGGGCTGTTGCCATGATATTCATGACACAGATAGAGTCCTCAAGAGGTACGATTGTCGAGATATTGTCCTCATGGTCCTTTATGCGGTAGGGCTTGAAGGAAGATAACTTGTCATTGGCCCTCCACACTTCTCCGTACAGGTTTCGCGCCCAGATATGTCCCTTGGCATCTCTCCTGATGATTTTCGTCATCTCCAGTTTACATACCTTCTTACGGTTATTACCGTCTGCCGTCATCGTATAGATGCCATCCTGTTCACCTGTATATATCACTCCGTCATAACACATGATGCTGGTGGCGCCCGTCGACGTCAGTTGTCTCGGAGCCCCTTCTCCCGCAATGCGGAATGTTCCGTTGGCAGTTGCCACATACATGGTGCCTGCAGCAATGGCAATGTCCCAGCAGGCATGATTGATACCTGAAACCATCTCCATGCGTCGTCCCACCTGTCGGAACAACCCCGTACCGGTTCCTACGTATTTCCTGCCCATAAAGACCTCTATCGCCGTCACATCACCTTTCAGTCCCTCATAGGATGTGAAACGTGAATAGACGGAAGGTATCTCTACTGCAAACACACCGTTGTCCGTAACTCCCCATACCAGACCATAGCCGTCATAGTCAATCCATAAAACGTTGTTGTTGCAGAGTCCGTTATCCTCGTCCAACGTATATAGCTCATGTCCGGCAGCATCAGTCACCGTTATGCCCCTACCCGACCGCACAAGCACCTTGTAGCCGTTGTACAGTTCCAGTTCCTGAGTGACATCCCTGAGTACGATATCTTCACTGTTGCCGCTTTCTACAGCATCGACACTCACTATGTCAGTCAGTCCTTTTTTGTTCAGGTTCTTGTCAACCAGCTTCTCCAGCACCACCTTGTCGTTCTTCACCATATACATATTGCCGTCGTTGACGAGGAAGTGCAGCAGGCCGTTTTTCTCCCATATCTCCAATACCTCACCTCTGAACAAGCCAGCCTTGGCCATCTGTTGCAGCGCCAGTTCTCCGTTATCCTTGGTTATCACCCTTCCGAAATAGTTGTAGCCGCCAGCCCATATGACGCCATTGACATCCCGATACACCACGGTGATACGCGTAATGCCCGGATTGTACAGCATGCGCCATTCTGCTCTGTCGTAATACATCAGGCCTTCGAAGTTAGCCACATAGACAGTGCCGTCACGACCTATTACTACGTCGAAGTTGCTCTTGTTTCCGTGATACTCCTCAGCAGTAAAATTCCTCAGAAACGGCAGTCCCTGCGCCATTCCCGTCGGAACCAACAGGACTGTCATTATAATCAATATGAGGCACCGTATATAATTCATAATTCAAAATTCATAATTCATAATTACGCTAACCACTCACCTGTCACCTCTCACCTGTCACCTCTCATCTCTCACCTATCACCTGTCACCTAAATAAACCTTTCATAAGGCACGTTCTTTCCGATGTAGTAGTTCCACTCTTCGGTAGTGAGGTTGCGCTTCAGTTTCTTCTTCAGCACATCAACCATGACGGGTACTGACAGCAGGGCATCTGTGATGACACCTTCCTGGTCACCAATCCATATCGACTCCTTCTTCTTGTCATAGCAGAAGGTCATTATCCATGAATTTGTTGTCACCATCGTCGTCGGCTCTATCTTCTCGCTGGCGGTATTCCAGAACTTCACGGTGCCGTCATAGCTGGATGTCAGCAGTCTGTAGCCGTTCAGCCTTATCTGAGAGATGCGCGACAGGTGTCCCACCAGTTTTGTGATTTTCCTCGTCTTCTCGTTATACAGATATACGGTACCGTCGCTCATGCCATATACCTGCTGCTTGCTGTTCTTTGAACTGGCAAAGGCTGTCACACGTCCTGAGACAGGATTTTGGGAGGTGGTGATTTCGTTTATGCCTTCCACCAGATGATGCCCGCCCTTGTCGTCAAAAAGAATCGGCATGTTGTTATAGCGGTTCCCGTATGTCATGTGGAAGCCAAGGTTACGGCTGGCAATAATCTTCTTTTCCCTGATATCATAGAATACCACCTTACTGTTGCTTGCCACCAGCAGGGTGTTGTCATCAAGAGAGTTGACGAATATCGGATTTTCAATATCCGTCAGGGGTATCACCCTGTGGGTGTTATTCTCAAAACATACCAGATTGCCGTTACGGCTCAGGACGGCAAAAAATGTTCCGTCCTTATTCACGTAGGCACTGCGGAAGTCATATCTCGAATCATTAAAGAGAGTTTTGCTGATGAGTTTGTCACCCTGTTTACGATGTGTCATGACTGTTCCGTATGAACAGGCCGTAAGAATGCGTTCATCCTTCGTCGGCAGGTCGTTCACACACATCACCGCCCCTCTGTGCTTCGGGTAGTTACGCACACCCTTACTCGTCAGCAGCAGCGACTGAAATACGGCAGGATAATACACATCCCCCTTATAGCGGGTAGTATAGAGATAAGATGCATACGCCAGCAGGGTTGCCAGTTCCGAATTTCCTGACATTTCCTCTGCCATAGCCACCGATCCCAGCGAACGTCCCAGTGCGATGTAGCTCAGGGTATCGGCCACGCGCTTTGAGAATTCTGCCTGCACACGCTGGTGTTCCGCCATCAGTCTCTCGTTCTCCGCCACATGACGTGCCTCTTGAGCCTGCTGTTCCGATACCACAGCCTTATGTTGTGCCTCCAGTGCATTCTGGCGTTCCACCTCCGCACGCTGTCTCATATCGTCAGCCATACGTTGTTGCAGGAGAGCCTCTTCACGCTGTTCGTCAGAGATATCCTTCTGCTTAAAAGCAATCTCCTCCATCTGGCTACTGATGCTACGCAGTACCACAGAGCGCTTCTGATCCTTCTGCAGGTCCACAATCTGTGACTCCATCTCCTTGGCACGCTCGCGCTCAGAGTACCACCCCATGATACCCACACCAGCTGCTCCCAACAAGACCAGCCCAACAACCGCTTCAGCTATGATTCTCTTAATTTTCACCTATCACCTGTCAACTGTCAACTATCAACTGTCACCTGTCAACTGTCACCTGTCAATGCGCAAAATTACACATTTTACTTCAAATATCCAAATTTTTGATTACCAACCTTCAATTTTCTTACCATTTTGGTCATTTAAGAGAGATTTTCTTTATCTCGTGTTCATTTTTTTGGTAAAAATTCACTTACCCCATCAATCTTTGCATCTCTCATTCCTCATTCCTAATTTATAATTGACTTTCTGCGACAAAAGTACAATAATTTTTCTGAAAGAAAGAAAAAAACTAAACAATTTGATGGTATTGCAAAAATAAATATTTATCTTTGCAACCACAAATTATTTATTATCAACAAATCTATTAATTCTTAATTCAAAATTCTTAATTAACTATGGAGACTACATTAGTATTATTGAAGCCCAGCTGCGTACAGAGGCAGCTGATTGGAGAAGTTGTTAACCGTTTCGAGCGTCGCGGCCTGCGTATCTCTGGTATGAAGATGATGCAACTCAGCGATGAGATACTTCGTGAACACTATGCCCATCTGGTTGACAAGCCATTCTTCCCATCCCTGCAGGCATCAATGCAGGCATCACCCGTCATTGCCCTTGCACTCACAGGAGTAGAGGCAGTCAAGGTAGTACGTCAGATGGCAGGTGTCACCAATGGTCGTGAGGCAGCTCCCGGCACCATACGCGGTGACTATTCCATGAGCAACCAGCAGAACATCGTGCATGCCTCAGACTCTGTTGAGAATGCTGCCATCGAAGTGCGCAGATTCTTCAAGCCGGAGGAAGTGTTTGAATACACAGCCAATGCACAGTGCTATATCTATGGCGAGGGGGAAAAGTGACCCCCTCCCAACTCAATGGTGAATGGTAAGAGGTGAGTTATATGAAGAAAATTGCGTGTTTATTTTTTGTATGTGTGTCTGCTGTTATGGCAGTTGCACAAGGGTATCGGAATGATTTTATTTCGCCGACTGACGGGCAGCGTTCATTGATAATATGGCAATGGATGGATGGGCTTGTCAGTAAGGAGGCTATCACGAAA
>CADCAX010000035.1 GCA_902799455.1 uncultured Prevotellaceae bacterium | reverse complement strand
AGCAGTACCTCTCCACCTATCTCATGTGCCAAAGGACGCATACCATAGGGAGGGCGCCCAGAAGCCAGACACAGCTTTACGCCATGCTGCTGAACAGTACGCATGGCATCCATCGTGAGAGGGGTTATCACCTTATCATCATTTGTCAGAGTGCCGTCAAGGTCAAAGGCTATCAATTGGGGCATATATTTTCTATATATTTCTTATATTTTGGCTGCAAAATTACAAAAAATTTATTATCTTTGCACCAAATTTGTCGGATATGTTGAAGAAAGGCATAAAAAAACTTCTCCTTGTCGCCATGCTGCTAACATGTAATATGGCAGCGTGGGCAGATGATGAAGTATTTTCCTACGAAGGTGACCACTATGTCATCAACGTAGAGGCTCTGCATCCTGACAGCGAGATGACACTGATGGATGTACTGCTGGTATGTCCTGATTTCATTACTACTGACGGCAGGAATCTTGTCGGGAAATATGAATTGTGCGTAGATAATGTAGCACACAATATGGACGTTGAGACTTTTTTTCAAAATGTCAAGGCATCCGAATTGAAGGAAGTGCATGTATATAACTTTGGTTCTGTCTCACAGGGAAGCAATGGACTGTATGGAGTTGTTGATGTCTTTTATAAAACACCAACAGCACCTGGCACCAGCGGTAAGGTAGCGATAGAAGGCAGCACATACGGCAACGGAAAGCAATATACCGACGTTACGACAAGCAGCGAGAATGTAGTAGTAAAGGGGTATGCCCTTACCAGCCTGAAATACGGCAAAGCAACGACAGATGAAGTAGATTACTTCCGCTCCAGACGAGTTGTGGAGAATGCACATTTCAGTCTAAAATGGGACATCAGCCCAAAAGACAACCTGATGATAAAGGCTTATCAGCAGTTTTATGACTACAAGGAACGTTCCCACATTATTGAAGATGACGAGAACAGCACAATTCCCATACTTGAACGATATGTAGATTTCGTAGCAAAATATAGCAGGATCCTCAACGATAATGGAGCAGGATTTTGTGCAGAGGCTTGTGGGGATTATCTAAACCTGCATGAGGGAGAACTGAAGGTTCGTGATACATACCCATATTTATATGCAGAATTCAGCTCCCCACTTTTTACTGAAGACCTGCAAATGATGGTCGGATGGGAAATAGATTACGATAATTACTGGGTAATAGACTATAATCGCCAGCAGTATCTGGAAAATCAGTTTTACATGCAACTTAACTACGCCCACGGGCCGTGGAACATTACCATCGGTGACAGATTCAATCACTTTAATCACTGGAGCCACTCATTCAATCCAGGCGATGAAGAGTTCCGCACCTCTAACTCAAAAAACATCAACTGCTTTCAAGCCAGTGTGGGATACAAAGTCAACAGGCACTTAATACAGGGTTCATTCAGTCATGACTTCTATCTTCCAACTGCTGATGAGATATATCTTGACATCTCTGCCTTAGAAAAAAGAAAATTCTATCCAAAGACCAACACTATCTGGAACACTGAAGCCATGTACACCTATCAGCATAAGAACATCATGTCTTCATCCAGTGTATATTATTCATGGATGGATGATTCGTATCTGCCAAAGGAGCAAAAGGTAGGTTTCCGCACATCACTGACATGGAGGGCCGGAATTCTTAGGTTAACAGCAGGGGCTGACTACTATCACATAAACACGGAACTTGGTGGGTTAGATACAAACATACGCAACAACTGTATCAATCTGAAGCTTGCTCCTACCCTATTGCTGGGACATGGATTTAGGATTTCATCAGTATTGCTTTACAACAATAAGCAGTCATTATCTCTCAACCCATCACATCTCTATGCTTCAGTAAAAGTAAACAAGGACTTCGGAAAGCATCTCAATGTTTATGCCGACTTCCGCGATATTGCCGGAATGCCCTCGTTTACAATACTGAACCTGCAAGAGAATTATTACAATCGTGCCCTTACCATAGGTATGACATACCGATTCTGACATATTAGCATAAAAATACTTACCACAAACAAGCATTATGACTATCAATCAAATTCTCCGTTCATCATTTCTTGCAGGCGTTTGTATCGGCATTGCAGGTTTTGGTTATCTGGCTTCTAAAGATATCATAGGAGCAGTACTCTTTGCCTTCGGACTTCTCACCGTTGTTCATTATGCCCTTAAGCTATACACAGGAACAGCAGGATTTATTGTAAAAGGCGAGGTAGCACAATTATTTCTCATTCTCTTTGGCAATCTGTTGGGATGCCTGTTTGTCGCACTCATCGCCCGCTGCTCACCTATGCCTCTTCAGGAAACGGCACAGGCTATTCTGTCAGGACGCCTGGCGACAGGTCCGCTGAAAGGAGGCGTATTGGCTATAGGATGTGGATTTATTATGACAACAGCGGTTACCTTTGGAAGGAAACAACAAAATCTGCCACTGCTGTTCGGAGTGCCACTCTTCATTACATGCGGCTTTCCGCACTGCGTAGCAGATGCCTTCTACTATATGTGTGTACCAGTACAATATCTGTACGAACATGCGACAGAGGTGCTGATATTCTATGTCAGTATAGTCATCGGCAACTTCATAGGCTGTAACTTGTACAGAGCCGTTATAAAATAAAAAAATCAGAGGATGGGGAAAGCCCCATCCTCTTTTCTTTTTACCTAAAAGGTTTATACCTGGGATAAAACCTACTATTTTATTTATTTGTTATCCTTTTTATTTTTCTTATCTTTCTTTTGATTTTTGTCGCACTCTTTCTTTTCATTACAATCAGCAGCCTTGACTCCTGCACCTGGATGCTGACCACGGAAACCATGATGCATCATAGGAGTACGACGCTTTGACCACTGGCCCGTTCTGTGTCCATTCATTCTCTTGTGCATAGCACGATGATGCTGCATATAAACCCTAGACTCAAGATACTGGATGTATTTCTCATCACCAAGGGTTTGACGTAACTCCTTGCGGAAATTCTCATGATATTTCTTCCTCAGCTCCATAACAGTCTTCATGGTTGCTGAATCTATGCCACAGCACATACCCATTTCCTGGCAACACATCTTCTTTTCCTGACAGCACTCTTGTTTTCCACACTCCTGATTCTTGTTCTGTAGCTGAGGCTGCGCCGATGCCACCATACTCATTGTTACGCACACAAGTGCAATAAAAATCTTTTTCATTTTTACCTTAAATTTTTTGTTGAACTCACTTATATGACGCAAGAAATATAAAAGGGGTTTATTCGGGAAATTCCTATTATGTGTAGGTTTTTCCCCCTAAAGGTTAGGAAAAAATACTTTCAAAATCCCTATTCTTGCCGTACCTTTGCAGTCGTAAACAAGATATTGCACACTGCAAAGATACAACGAAAAGTTAAACATATTAATTATTAGAAAGGAGAAAAGTCATGAAAAAGATGTTATTCAGCCTCATCGCTATCACAATGCTTAGCACAGGCACCACATTAGCACAGCGTCGTAGCAGTAATCATCACGACACCCCACGCACTGAGTCCTTCAGACACCATGGCGGCAGCAGTCATCATGATAACTATGCACGTGATTACAATTGCGGACACAGGGGAGGCCCAGTTCACCACGAGGTTATCCATCACAGACCTCCTGTACATCATGTTTACCACAGGCCTCACCATATATATCACGAGAGAGTCGTAGTAGCGCCAGTACCTCCTGTAGCATATCATCATCCCTGCCCTCCTCCACCACCAGCACCTGTGATAGTAGTTGAGACAGCACCCGTACCGGCAGCCATCTCAATAGGAGCCCTCGCTGGAGCCATAATAGGTGGAACAATAGCTGCAGCAACGAGGTGAGGACTCTTAATTGTTAATTTTCTCACATTCTTATCTGTAACTGGCCCTCTATCAGTGTCTTACTGTTAGAGGGCTTTTCTGAAGTAGCGAAAGTGGTGGTAGTGCTGACCTTAGCTACTGCCGTTAACCATTTTGCCAACTTACAGGTAACCATCACCATACCGTGCACACCAGTATCCCAGAATGATGGGTAGCTGAAATTGTACATCAGGCCTGTTTCATAGATATATACACGGCTGTTATAGTCATCCGTACTGAAATATGCTACCAGTCCCTGAACCTTCCATCTGTCTGAGAAGGTGTAGCCTGCACTCTGCGATGCCACAAAGCCTTCCTTCTTGCTGGCGTCGTTACCCAAGAGAGTTCCCTCCACATGACTCCGCAACTGCAGCCGCTTACCGCTATAGTTGGCAATGATGCGTGTCTTATGCACATTATTATCCTTCATCTTGTAGCGATAACGTACGGACAGGGTCCATTGCCTACCCATGTCGACGGTAGCTTGTGCACAATTGTCCCACGAATAGGTTCCTGGTTCATGGTGATATCTGTACCATGCAAAATAGGCATAGTCGGTGTACAGATCAAAGCTGAGCCTTCGAGACGCTTCATAATGAATGCCACCATATATGCCACTTTCGTTGGTAACACTGGAATTCTCACCGAAAGCACTGCCATAAAAGGCCTGATATCGATATGAGTAATATCGCTGCACTGCCGTCAGAGTAACCTTCCCACTGGCACGCCAAATTAAGCTGTTAAGGGTAGCCAGAGGGAGTGCATCATTCTTTTGTCTTCCATACCAAGTATTATCAGCCCGACCAGAAAAAGCAGTCTCTCCCGTCAATGAGAGGGAACGCCATCTCATACGATAATCAACACCGAAATTGTATGTACTGCTACCACTCGGATAATAGAATCGGTATAACTGCGAAGTAGAAAGAGCAGGATTTTTCGTATAGACAGGATTCAGGATGTCTGAAAACTTGGTATATACAATGGAGGTTCCTACACTCCAATCGAAATCACCACCGACTATCTTACTATATTTCACATGCCCTCCTGTAGTGAATAAATTAATATTGTTCTTCTTCTCTATCTCAGTTTTTGTCCTGTGATAGCCTGTTGTAAGAACTGTAGAAATTGAATTGTCAGCATTCAGTGTTGCGTCAGCACTGCGATAGGACACGAATGCAGATATCGAGAGATTGCATGGTAGCTGAAGGGCAATAGCAGCTCCCTGAAAATATTTCTCATCAGAAGTACCGCTATACGGGCTGAAAATACTGCTTGTACGACCTATTGCCGACAACATATTCAGTTTACTGAGGGTGTAGGTATTGTTCATGGTAAGCCCCATACCAAACTGTCCACGGAATGTTCCGAGTACTATCTGCCTAAAAATGCCTAACTTACGAATTGACAGATTGTAGGTATAAGAGTCATATCCCCACTTGTTATTTTGTGTAAAGAAAGGTTCACCAACACTCTTCCCTCCAGTGATATTAAACTTCACATTTTCGCCCATTCCAACGGAATATCGCACACTATGCTTAGTATTATCACCCAGGTAAGTATCATCTTTTGCATAGGTCGGAAAACCGCCTGTAAGAAGAATACGATGCTTCAAATGGTGTATGCCATATTTCAATGCATCGCTACTATACCATTTACGCGGTTCAGCCTCAGCAACATACAAGAAAGAAAACAAATAATTCCGAAGCCTGTCATCGATGGAAGGAATCAATGACAACTCATGAATATCCTTAAGATTCCCATATTTCTCACGATATTCTATGATATCACTGATTTGATTGATATCCAAACCAGGAATCTGAAGAAGATCTTCCGTTTCGGCAGTATTTATATCCAGAGGTTGGGACGACAACTCTGTCAGCAGGCTATATGCCTCCTGAAAGGAAACAGCGGAATTTTCGCTGTTTTCGTATAAATATTCAAGATAATCCTCCCACGACGCACTGTTTTGCGCCGTAGCAGGTACAACAAAAAGTAATAAGACAAATAGAAATAGACTATTCTTCAATGTATTTCTTCAAAGCCTTCGCCACACCATTTGCCCATGTGTCAATGCCGCCATCCATCTCAAGAGAAGATACCAGCTTCACCACAGTTCCAAGCGGCATTCCATAACGCAGGATACCACTTATCAGCTTGGCATAGTTCCAATACTCAGGATTGAATTTCTCCGACAGCCCCTCGACTGTGGTCTTATAGCCACGACGGTTCTCGAACTGGAAGTCATAGCGTTTGGTGCCGTCCTCGTTGATATGGCGTATTATCTTGCCAGAATTAACTGACTTTGGGAGGATGATACCATCGTCATCGTCCTGTAAACCTGTGAAAATCTCATAGGGTTTTCCGTCGAGCAAACCGACAAAAGCTACCCACTTGTCCTTTGCATTTTGAAAACGTACCACATCGCACTCCAAAACCTCAGGGCGCTTGCGATAATTGTCATTAAATCCGTCTGCCATATTGATTTATCTTGTTATTTTGGCGACAAAGATACAAAAAAATGTCAATAATTATACAAATTGGGGATTTTTTTTGTAACTTTGCACGCAAAAACAGAAAAAAAAGGTTTCATTACATGAAAGAATTAGCATTAAAGTATGGCTGCAACCCTAATCAGAAGCCATCACGCATCTACATGGCAGGCGACGGAGAACTGCCCATTGAAGTACTTAATGGCCGCCCTGGCTACATCAACTTCCTTGACGCCTTGAATTCATGGCAGCTTGTGAAAGAACTGAAGGAAGCTACCGGCCTTCCTGCCGCAGCATCGTTCAAACACGTATCCCCTGCCGGCGCTGCTGTAGGCCTACCCCTGAGCGACACGCTGAAAAAGATATATTTCGTGGATGACATAAAGCTTCCGCTGACTCCGATAGCATGTGCATATGCAAGGGCTCGCGGTGCTGACAGAATGTCATCATACGGTGATTTCATCGCACTCAGCGACGAATGCGATGCTGCAACAGCAACTCTCATAAAGCGCGAGGTAAGTGACGGTGTCATAGCACCAAGTTTCAGTGACGAGGCACTGCAGATACTGCGTGAGAAGAGAAAGGGGACATACAACGTCATAAAGATAGACCCTTCATACAAGCCAGCGCCCGTAGAGACAAAGCAGTGCTACGGCATTACATTCGAGCAGGGCAGAAATGAGATAAAGCTCAACGACCCTGCCCTCTTCGAGAATATCCCAACCAAGAACAAGACATTCACAGAAGAGGCCAAGCGCGACCTGATGATAGCCCTCATCACCCTGAAATACACTCAGAGCAACAGTGTATGCTACGTGAAAGACGGCCAGGCAATAGGTATCGGAGCAGGTCAGCAGAGCCGCATCCACTGCACACGCCTTGCAGGTAACAAAGCCGACATCTGGTGGCTGCGCCAGTGTCCGAAAGTGATGAGCCTGCCATTTAAGGAGGGTATCCGCAGAGCAGACAGAGACAATACCATCGACGTGTATATCTCTGATGACTATGAGGATGTACTGGCTGACGGCACATGGGAGATGTTCTTCACTGAGAAACCAGAACCTCTTACACGAGAAGAGAAAAAGGCATGGATAGCAAAGAACACTAAGGTGGCACTTGGCTCAGATGCATTCTTCCCATTCGGTGACAACATCGAGAGAGCACATCGCAGTGGTGTAGAATACATAGCACAGGCTGGCGGCTCAGTGCGTGACGACAATGTCATCGATACTTGCGACAAGTATAACATCACAATGGCATTCACAGGAGTAAGACTATTCCACCATTAATGGACGACTTTCAGAACATACTGGAAAACGGTATCAACTTCGGACGCGGAGGCGACAAACCCAAAAGGGAAGAGAAGATAAAGACCAAAGCGAAGAAGAAGAAATACATCACCGGTGCTCATGGCTCAGGCTCGGCAAAGCAAAAAGCCAAATACCGTGAGCAACGGGCCAACAGGCATAAATGAGGGTTTTCAAGAAGCTTGACATATTCATGGTGCGACAGTTTCTGTTGCTCTTTATTGGCACGTTCTGCATAAGTCTTTTCGTGCTGATGATGCAGTTCCTGTGGCGCTATGTTGACGAACTGATTGGAAAGGGACTGTCACTGGAAGTTCTGGGCAAGTTTTTCTGGTACATGGGACTTATGCTCGTACCACAGGCTTTGCCACTAGCTGTCCTACTCTCCTCCCTCATCACAATGGGTAATCTTGGTGAGAGCAGTGAGCTGACAGCCATCAAAGCTGCAGGAATATCGCTGCTGAAGAGCCTCAGGGGATTGATTCTATTCGTAATCCTTATTGCCACAGCTTCCTTCTTTTTCCAAAATGACATCGGTCCACAGTCCAATGTCAATCTGCGACAGCTGCTGCTTTCGATGAAACAGAAGAGTCCAGAATTGGAAATTCCTGAAGAAATATTCTATTCCGGCATCCCCAACTGCAACCTGTACGTACAGAAGAAAGACCTTGATACAGGAATACTTTATGGCATCATGATATACAGGATGACACAAAGTTATGAAGATGCCGCCATAATACTTGCAGATTCCGGAAAGCTGCAATCAACCGCAGAAAAACAGCATCTGATTCTCACCCTGTACAATGGGGAATGGTTTGAGAATATGCGGTCACAGGAACTGGCCGGTAATGCCAATGTCCCCTACCGTCGAGAGAGTTTTTCTGAAAAGCAGATAGTCCTGGATTTTGATAACGGATTCAATCTGGCAGAAGCATCAGGCATATCACAATCGGCCACAGCCCAAAGCATAAAACAACTGCTTCATCATATTGATTCCCTGAATTCATACCAAGACAGTGTGGGCAAAGAGGTTCGCAAAGAACTCCGCACGATGGCATTCAATACGCCACAAGTCAACAAATCCGACAGCATTGCAGCTATAAAATATGAGGAAAAAGGAAAAGCCTCTGTTGACTCACTCTTTCAGAAGATGTCTCCTGAAAAACAGCTCAACCTCATGCAACAGCTGAGGAGCCGCGTAAACAATGCAAATGTGCAAACTGAGTTCCGGAGTTTTGCTGCAGAAGCAAATTTCAAGATGGTGCGAGAGGACTGGATAGAGTTGGTGAACAAGTTCACCCTGTCACTGATGGTAATAGTGTTCTTCTTCATCGGAGCATCACTCGGTGCCATCATACGCAAAGGCGGTTTGGGAGTACCTGTTATCATCTCTGTCATAGTGTTCATCCTATTCTACATCCTTGATAACACAGGATTCCGTATGGCGCGACAGGCATCATGGTCCATAGCCTTCGGAAAAGGACTTGCACCAGCAGTGCTGATACCATTGGCCGCATGGGTAACATATAAAGCAAACAAAGACTCCGTAGTATTCAATATGGATGCTTACAGGCTCTTCTTCATACGAGTATTTGGACTACGCGTAAAGAGAAATATCACTTCAAAGGAGGTTATCATTCACGACCCGAACTATTTTGACGATGTAAGAAAGTTGTCGCTCCTTACTGACAATGTCAGAAAATATTCAAGAAAATACAAACTGAAATATCTCTTCAACGCTATCTTAGCATCCATCAGGTATAAACCAGATCCGGAACTCGATAACATTATAAATGATTTGGAAGCAATCATTGACGATCTCAGCAATACCCGCGATCGCTTCATTCTGTCATATCTCAACAAATATCCTATAATAGCGGAGAAAGGACTGGGACGTCTGAGACTGTATAGAGAACTCAAGCAGATACGTAAGGTCAACGACCTCATGATAACTCGAATAGAACAATTAACCAAAAATATATAAAAAAATGCATTTATCAAGTAGATTAAACAGATTAGCACCCTCTGCTACACTTGCGATGTCGCAAAAGAGCAGTGAAATGAAGGCGGCAGGAATTGATGTCATTAACCTCAGTGTCGGAGAACCAGATTTCAACACACCCGACCACATCAAGAATTCTGCAAAGAAAGCCATTGACGACAACTGGTCCAAGTATTCTCCTGTCCCAGGTTATGCAGACCTTCGTGAAGCTATCGTTGCAAAACTGAAGAACGAAAACGGTCTGGACTATAAAGCCAGCGAGATTCTTGTCGGCAACGGTGCCAAGCAGGCTGTTTGTAATGCCATCATGGCCCTTGTAGATGACGGAGAAGAGGTAATAATACCTACCCCCTACTGGGTTTCTTATCCTCAGATGGTTCTTCTGGCAGGAGGAACACCAGTACACATCCCTGCAGGATTTGACCAGAACTTCAAAATCACAGCAGACCAACTGGAAGCAGCCATCACCCCAAAGACCCGCATGCTCATCCTTTGTTCACCAAGCAACCCAACAGGTTCTGTATATAACAAAGCAGAGTTACAGGCATTGGCTGAAGTGATACAGAAGCACCCTGAGGTATATGTCCTTGCCGATGAGATATATGAGCACATCAACTACGTAGGCAAACATGAGAGCATTGCACAGTTCCCAGGCATGAAGGAACGCAGCATCATTATTAATGGTGTTTCAAAGGCATATGCAATGACGGGATGGCGCATAGGTTATATGGCTGCTCCCGAATGGATTATCAAAGGATGTAACAAGCTACAGGGACAGTACACCTCCGGACCATGCTCCGTATCACAGAAGGCAGCTCTTGAAGCATACACTGCTTCACAAGCTTGCGTAGAGGAGATGCGTAAGGCTTTTGAGCGTCGCAAGAATCTTATCGTAGGTCTTGTTAAAGAGATTCCTGGTTTAGAGGTTAATTCACCTGACGGAGCATTCTATGTATTCCCAAAATGCAAGAGCTACCTCGGAAAGACAGACGGAGAACGCGTTATCAAAGATACTAACGACTTTGCCATGTATCTCTTGGAAGTAGGACATGTTGCTACTGTCGGTGGCGATGCTTTCGGAGACCCAGAGTGTTTCCGCATGAGCTATGCCACAAGTGATGAGAACATCGTAGAGGCAATGCGTCGTATCAAGGAATGTTGTGCAAAATTACACTAAAGATAATTCCAAATCCAACACAAAGAGTCGCGCTCACGCGTGGCTCTTTTTTTATTTATTAGATTAAACACCTTTTTTTACCTCATTTCTCAAAATAAAAAATACTAATTAGCGTTATCATAATAAAGCAATTCGTGCAGAGTTGTTACCCCCTAATGGCACCTTAAGTCCACAAAAGATGGCGTTTTCATGTTAAAAGTTCTTAATTCCTATCCGATATCAAGAAAATTTAATACCTTTGCTGCGAAATCGAACTAGACCATGCATTCAAGTAAAATATTTATTATATCTAATTTTCAATTTTTTATTAATCTAACTAAACAAAATTATGGCAGACGTTAAAAAACCAGCCGCTCAGAAGAAAGCCTCAGTAGGTTTTCAGGGAGTTCGTAATGCAATTTGGATTATTTGCGCAATGTTCATCATTGCAGTATGTATCTACAAGTTCGTCCTCGGTGACCCAGCCAACTTCGTAGGTGGCGATCCTGATGGAGAAGTTCTTAATGGTAACATGCTCGGTACTATCTACAAAGGTGGTGTCGTTGTGCCTGTCCTGATTACTTTGATTCTCACTGTGCTTTGTCTTTCTATTGAGCGTATGCTCGCACAGCGCACAGCATTCGGTAAGATGGCTACAACAAAGTTCGTTGTTGAAATCAAGGCAGCCCTCAAGCAGAATGACTTCGCAAAGGCTCAGGATCTTTGCAAGAAGCAAAGCGGAACTATCGCAAACGTTGTTGGCGCTTCTTTGAAGATGTACCAGGAAATGGAAAAAGACACCAACCTCAAGAAGGCTCAGAAGATTGCTAAGATTCAGCAGGCTCACGAAGAAGCAGTACAGCTTGAGATGCCTACTCTGCAGATGAACATGCCTATGCTTGCTACTCTTGTAACACTGGGTACCCTTACCGCTCTGTTCGGTACTGTAACGGGTATGATCAAGTCATTCGCAGCCCTCGCATCTGGTGGTGGTGGTGACTCTGTTGCACTTTCAACCGGTATCTCTGAGGCCCTCATCAATACCGCTCTCGGTATCTTGACATCATGGCTCGCTGTGATATCTTATAACTTCTTCTCTAACCGTATCGATAAGCTTACATACGCTCTTGATGAGGTAGGTTACACAATTGCTCAGACTTACGAGGCAAACCACGACGAAGCTTAATTTTTACTTATAACCCTTTAAAACTTTTATCGCTATGGGTAAAGTAAAACTTAAGAAACAAGACATCTGGATCGACATGACGCCTATGTCGGACGTGATGACACTGCTTCTGTGCTTCTTCATGTTGACATCAACATTCGTGAAGCCAGAACCAGTGAAGGTGGTAACACCGTCATCAGTGTCTGAGATTAAGGTGCCTGAGAAAGATGTTCTCAACATTCTTGTCGACAAGACTGGCAAGGTGTTCATGAGCATGGATAACCAGATATACCTTGAGCAGGCAATCCTTGAAGTAACCGGCAATTTCAACATCGACTTGAACGGTACACAGCTTGCTAACTTCAAGGCTGACCCAATGTTTGGTACCCCTTTGAACGTTCTTAAAGATTATCTCAATAAGGATGAGTCAGAGCGTGCTAAAGCACTGAAGGAACTGGGTATCCCAACGGATAGTATAGATGGTGGTCTTTCTGAATTCCAAGAATGGGTAAAGGCAGCACGTTCTGCTAATCCTGACTTAAAGGTTGCTTTAAAAGCAGATTCAGATACACCATATAAGACAATTAGAACTATTATGTCGGAGTTGCAAGATATTAACGAGAACCGTTATTATCTGATTACATCACTCAAAACATCGGAGGATTAAGAATGGCTAAACAGAAAAAAAGCAGACAGAAAAAGTCACAGACCAGGGTGGACTTTACACCTATGGTTGATATGATGATGCTTCTTATCACATTCTTCATGCTCTGTACCTCTTTGGCAAAGCCACAGACAATGGAATTGAGTATGCCGACTAATGATAAGAACCTGGAGGACCAGGATAAGTCCGTTACAAAAGCATCATACACTATCACTATTTATGTGACAGCAGACAACCAGATACATTATGTCGAAGGTATGCCTAAGTATGATGACCCTACATGTCTTAAGAAGACCACATGGGGCAAAGACGGTATCCGCAAGGTCCTGATCACTCACGTAACCGAAGATAACACCCAGCCAATACAGCAGGTAATGCTGGCAAAGGCTAAGCTGGATCAGAAGAGACATCAGAATCCAAAGTTCACACAACAGATGTATGATGATGAGCTTCGTAAGATTAAAGCCGGTGAAATCGACGGAAATAAGATTCAGACAATGACAATCATCATCAAGGCTACAGACAATGCTTCTTACCTGAACGTTGTTGATGCATTGGATGAGATGCAGATTTGTTCTGTTGGTAAGTATGTCATCGACAAGATTACTCCAGATGATCTCAAGCTTCTTGAAGAGGCTGGGGTTAAGGAATAAGTCTATGCGCGTAACACTTTAACTTAAGAAAGGAAAAGAAAAATGGCACAAATAGATCTTATATCCAACGAATGGTCGGACATGATGTTCGAAAATCGTAACAAGGAATACGGTGCATACGTACTTCGCAGACAAACAGGACGTCGTAACGTTATCTCTATGATAGCTGTCTTACTGCTCTTTGCTGCAGTCATGATTTTCATGATAGCAAAGAATGCTTATGAGGCTTATCAGAAGGAACACGCTGTAATGGATCAGGTTACCGAGCTCTCTGCTCTAACACAGCAGAAGAAGAAGGAAGCTAAGGTTGAGCGTAAGGAAATTCCTATTAAGCAAGAGCAGCAGCAGGTTGTGGAGAAGGTTAAGAGTTCTGTGAAGTTTACTGCTCCTGTCATCAAGAAGGATGATGAAGTTAAGCCTGAAGATGAGCTGAAGTCACAGGATGAAATCATGAACTCAAAAGTTGCTGTCGGTGCTTTGAACGTTGTCGGTAACGATGAGAATGGTGAAGTATTGAAGGCTAAGGAAGTCATTGCTACAGAGCCAGTAAAACCAAAGGAAGAAGAAAACAAGGTGTTCGACGTTGTAGAACAGATGCCTTCTTATCCTGGTGGTATGGGAGCCCTGATGCAGTACCTGTCTTCAAACATCAAGTATCCTGTAATTGCTGAAGAAAACGGCATCCAGGGACGTGTAATCTGTACCTTCGTCGTAGAACGCGATGGTTCTATCACAGACGTAAGAATTGCGAAGTCTGTTGACCCATCACTCGACAAGGAAGCTATGCGCGTCGTATCTAAGATGCCTAAGTGGATTCCTGGTAAGCAGAATGGTTCTGCGGTTCGTGTAAAATATACACTGCCTGTAACATTCCGCCTACAGTAGAATAACTGATAAATTCTCAAAGAGGCCAGAAGGGCATTCCTTTTGGCCTCTTTTTAAAAGACACACAATGAAACACTTAACGTTCCTTATCGTTGCAATACTCGCATTAAGCATTTCAACCTCCTGTTCACGCAAGAAGGATCCTAATGCGCGTACTGACACGTACTCCAGCGGCTCTGTTACATTTGGAGCCGATGAGAGTTTCGCACCCATTATCGAAGAAGAACTGGAGGTGTTCCATTCTATTTATGTACAAGCACACTGCACCCCAAAATACATGACAGAGTCTGAGGGTATGAACCTTCTGCTCGCCAACAAGTTGCTGATGATGTTCACATCACGCGATTTCAAGAAATCAGAATATGATAATCTTATCGCGCGCGATCGCAAACCTTATACAGTACATGTAGGCTATGATGGTTTGGCCCTTATAACAAACAGGGATAATACTGACTCATGCATGTCCGTGAAAGATGTCAAACGCATCCTTTCTGGTGAGGCAAAGACGTGGAAAGAGGTCGGCACACATAGCCGTTCAGGTGAGATTATAGTATGTTTTGACAATGCCACATCAAGTGCTGTACACTATGTAGAAGACTCCATCCTTAATGGAAAACCTATAACGGCAGAGAATGCCTTTGCGACAAAGAAGACAGCCGAGGTCATAGATTATGTGGAGAAGACTCCAAATGCTATTGGCATAATCGGCAGTAACTGGCTCAACGACAAACGGGATACGACAAATCTCACATGGAAAAAGAATATCCGTGTGCTCGCTATCTCACGCAGCGATGATGCTACACCAGCAAACTCATACAAACCATACCAAGGATACATCTACAACGATTTCTATCCTTTCATCCGTAAGATATATGCTCTCCTTAATGATGAGCGCGGAAAATATGGTTTGCCTTGGGGATTTGCACAATTCGTAGCAGCACCAAAAGGTCAAATGATAATATTCAAAGCAGGACTACTTCCTGCATATGGCAATATATCCGTTCGTGATGTAAAAATATCAGATTAAACAATTAAAGAAAGAATATGAAACTAAGAAACATCCTTTTCGGAGCACTGATGACATTCATCGCAGCTCCAGCACTGGCTCAGAGCAATGACTCAGACCAGCTCATGAAACAAGTATCTGAACTTCTTAAGAAGGGTACACCTGAAGCACAAGATCAGATAAAAGACATCGCAAAGGAAAACAAGAAAGACATTGACGGTCTTGTAAGTATCGGTCGTGCTTATCTCTCTGTTAAGGACTATGCTAATGCAAAGCTCTATGCCCAGAAAGCTGTAGACCTTTTAAAGGGCAAGCAGGGTAACGCTAAGCCATATCTCCTTCTTGGTAACATTGCTGTTGGTGAAGACAATGGTGGTGAAGCTGCTATGAACTTCCAGCAGGCAATGTATGCAGATCCAAAGAATCCTGACGGATATCGTCGTTATGCACAGATAATGAGTAAGACAGCTCCTCAGGATGCAGTTGGTGCTCTCGAGGCACTGAAAAGAGAATGCCCAGGCTATCCTGTTGACCTCATTGCAGCAGAGATATATTCAAGTGCCGGCAACATGAAGAAGGCTATTGAGTACTATAACAAGGTTAGCTTGAATGATATGAAGGATTACCAGATTTCTGACTATGCTACCAACGTATTCCTTTCTCAGGACTATCAGAAATCACTGTCACTTGCTCAGCAGGGACATGCTAAGTTCCCACGCAATGCATCATTTAACCGCCTTATCCT
>CADCAX010000034.1 GCA_902799455.1 uncultured Prevotellaceae bacterium | reverse complement strand
GCTTTTGACAGTTTCTTCGATACAACTAATCCCGTGACCGATTCCATCTCACGCAGCGACGGACTCCTGATGCTCTGTACCTTTGTTGTCTTCATGTCTTACACACTTTCGATAGCCCAGAACAGCAAGCATACGAAAGAAAATTCTGAGGTATCTTCAGGCAAGAAAAAACCGCTGTGGAAAAACATCATGTGGGTCATCATAGGTTTAGTACTGCTCGTTGCAGGTGGCGACGGACTGGTAGAGGGCGCATCAGGAATAGCACGTTGGCTCGGTGTGAGCGAGTCGGTAATAGCACTCACCATTGTCTCTGCCGGAACCTCTGCCCCAGAACTGGCGGCATCGGTAATGGCAGCAAAGAAAGGCGACACGGCAATGGCGTTGGGCAACGTAGTAGGCAGCGTGGTCTTCAACGTATTCTTCGTTCTTGGAACATCAGCGGTCATCTTCCCACTCGGAATAGGGGGAGTGACGACAACAGACATCATGGTGTTGCTTGCATCCTCCGTAATACTATGGATACTGACAGCCTTCGGTCAGAAAACACTCATCATCACACGAAATGAAGGTGCCATACTGGTAATAATGGCAATAGCATATTACACATATCTCGTTATATGAACATAAAATTCAACATTTGCTACGGAGTTAATCCCGGAGAGAAAATATGCCTGAACATACATAGGAAGAATGGTGTGACAGTGCATGGAATGACGCAGGACGATAGGAACTGGTCACAGGAACTGAAATTCAGCGATGCGGAATTGCAGGACTTTGACAATGAGGCTCTGGACTATTACTATACCCTGCATTCTGGCGACGGTGTAATACGTAGTGAATGGACAACACAAGCTCACAGACTTAACATCGGACAAACCGGAGTACAGCAATATACCGTCTATGACACATGGATAGATATTCCGCATGACTCATACCTCTACAGTTCGGCATTTACCCATTGCATCAACAGGAGAGAGGTGGGAAGACGTTTCCACAGGAGCTCTCCCACTATTCTCAGACTGAAGGTGAGAGCACCTCAATTGAAGGGTTCGCAAAAACTCTACCTAATAGGACAGCATCCTGTGCTGGGAGACTGGGACGTCAACAGGGCAATACCATGCTTTGAACAGGCTCCGAACGAATGGATATGCGACATTGATGCGGAATATACCGTAGGGGAAGACTTGGAATTCAAGTTTGTTGCCATTAGCGAAGAGGAGAGTTTCAACGGATTTCCGAAGAAAAACATAATGTGGGAGACGGGTGACAACCGCCACATCACAGTGCCGCGAATGAGGAAAGGCGAGATTGTGGAATACGAACTCCCACAGTCGTTCTTCGCAATATGGAACGTCAAGAAGGCTGGCACTCTCATACCCCTGTTCTCTTTACGCACCGAAGGTAGTTTCGGAGTAGGTGACTTCGGTGACCTGAAAAGTATGATAAATTGGATTGCCTATACAGGACAACGCATACTCCAGTTATTACCTATCAACGACACGACTGTCACACATACGTGGACTGACTCATATCCATACTCATGTATTAGCGTTTTTGCGCTCCATCCGCAATACATCGACCTGCGACAACTGCCGCCACTGAAAGATGCTGAGCAGGCAAAGCGCTTTGAAATACTAAGGCAGGAGCTCAATGCCCTTCAACAGATAGACTATGAGCGCGTCAATAATGCCAAGAATGAATACCTGCTGACGCTCTTCCGTCAAGAAGGCAAGAGAATACTCGCATCACAAGAATACAAATCATGGTACGAAGAGGAATGCTTTTGGCTTGACACCTACGCCAAGTTCTGTGTCGCCCGTGATAAGGCATATATGCCAGCGTCCAATGGGTATTATTGCTTTGTTCAGTATCTGCTTGCAAAGCAAATGCACGATGCTCATGAATATGCTCGCAGTAAACGGGTGATTCTCAAGGGTGACATTCCCATTGGTGTACATCGCAATGGTTGTGATGTAATGCAAGACCCACGTTACTTTAATCTCAATGGCAGTGCCGGTGCTCCACCTGATGAATTCTCTATAAACGGCCAGAATTGGGGATTCCCAACATACAATTGGGATGAAATGCTGAAAGACGGATGCCAGTGGTGGGTACGCAGGTTCCGTAATATGCAGAAATATTTTGATGCATACCGTATAGATCATGTCTTAGGATTCTTCCGCATATGGGAGATACCCGTTCATGCCGTTCACGGACTCCTGGGTCAGTTCCAGCCAGCACTTGCCTTCACTATCAGCGAGATAGAGGCCTATGGACTTCACATGCGAAAAGGCCGTTTTACCCGACCATATATTACTAAGGAAATTCTTGAAGACATCTTTGGCTATAAAGCGGCCTATGTACGTGATACATTCGTAGAACCTTATAAAGATGGCCTCTACTTAATGAAAGAGGCTTACAACACCCAGCGAAAGATTGAAGCTGCCGTTACTAATGACGATAATCTCAGGGATGGATTATACACTCTGATTAGCAATGTGCTATTTCTGAAAGATCACAAGAATCCGGAACTCTATCATCCTCGCATTGCCGCTCAGCAGAGTTATGTGTATAGAATACTATTGAGCGACAGCGACAAAGCGGCTTTCAATCGCCTGTATGACGACTTCTACTATCGTCGCAATAACGACTTCTGGAAACAGGGGGCAATGAAGAAGTTGCCTCGTCTTGTTGAAGCCACACGTATGTTAGTATGTGCCGAGGACCTCGGCATGATTCCTGATTGTGTACCAACAGTACTCAATGACCTTCGTATTCTCTCCCTCGAAGTACAATCCATGCCTAAAGAGGTCGGACTACAGTTTGGGCAACCAGAGCGTTACCCTTATCGTTCTGTTTGTACTATAGACTCACATGACATGCCTACACTGCGCATGTGGTGGGATGAGGATTACGACAGAGCGCACAACTATTACAGCACAGTTCTCGGTCGTCACGATGATGCGCCACACCCATTACCGGCATGGCTGGCTCGCGATATAATGCTACGCAATCTGCAGTCAGGGTCTATGCTGTGCGTCCTGTCACTGCAGGACTGGCTCGCCATCAGCGAGGAGCTCAGACTGCCGGATGCCAATGCAGAACGTATCAACATTCCTGCCAACCCGCATCACTACTGGAGATACCGTATGCATATCAATATCGACGACATGATACAGAATCACCGTTTCTGCGACGACGTACGGGAAATGGTAAAACAAGCAGGAAGATAAATTTATGAACGAAGACGTATTATATGTAGCCCAACTCCGCTCCTACTTCTCTGATACCACAGAGTTTTTTAATCAATGCATGGAGTATCCCGGAGGTTTCCTGAGATGGGCAGGCTTATGGCTGACACAGCTTTTTTATCACCCATGGATGGGCATCACGGCATTGGTACTGTTATGGTGCACATCTTTCCTGATTCTCAAGCAGGCCTTTAAAGTTAAATTAATATGGACACCGCTGTTACTGGTGCCTATTGTCTGTCTTATAGCATCAGACATAGAAGTAGGATATTGGATATACTATCTTAAATTCCCTGGATATTATTTCTACAGTTCTGTAGGAGTATTCTGTACGGCTCTCTTGGTGTGGCTTGCTACATCAAGCAACAAGTACCTGTCAACTGTCGGATGTCTTATCGCGGCACTTTCCTATCCTCTTATCGGCTCATACGCACCTCTTGCAATGGCATGCACCGCATTCATGCTATTTCTCAACAAGCGATGGAGCCTTGGAGGTATAATAGCGGTTGCAACTATTGCTGTTCCCATATTGTGGACAACGCTATACAATACATACCCGACATCCAAGACATTTACCATCGGTATTCCCGTATTTGAGTATGGTGAATATACCAATTATTCCAAAGGCTATCCTTTCTACATCCTCTTTATTACCCTGTTCTTAATGCCATTGCTGCACAAGATGCCGACATTGAAGTTGAAGAGCCGCAAAGCACTGTTCATCCTTCCTCCTTTATATATTATACTTTTCGTAGGCTATGGACTTTTTCTTCAGGCATACAATTTCTCCGACGAGGCATTCAGGACCGAGTGCAAGGTATATCGTGCCATTGATGATGAGAGGTGGGACGATGCACTTGATGCCATAGCCCGCATGAAGTGTGACATCACACGCGAACTGATTGTGATGAAGAATATTGCTCTCTTTAATAAGGGTACTATCGGTAACGAAATGTATTACTACCCCGATGATGGAGTACATCCCAAGGCAGGCGACTCTCTCAAAGTTAATCTTGCAAACACAGCCGGTCCCATTATATATCTCCATCATGGCATGACGAATTATGCATATCGTTGGGCTATGGAAAATTCCGTGGAGCAAGGACTCAATATCGCCCACATCAAAGTGATGGCAACTGCTTCTATGGTGAATGGAGAAAAAGACCTGGCACAGAAATATCTCAACATGCTCCAGCACACCATGTTCTATAAGGACTGGAAGATGCCAAACACGAAAAAGATAAGTGAGTTGCGTAAACATGTTCCGGAATTAGCCGGTAGCGACAACGGACTAATCGAGAAATTCTTAGTCGACTATTTCAGCACTATCCCTCCTACCCCATCGCAATACCTGACAGAAATGGGATTAGCATACGCCCTCATGTCAAAGGACATAAAAACCTTCTGGACACATTTCTTCCGGTATGCAGCACAAAGGGAAGGCATGGAGATGCCAATCCATTATCAGGAGGCTGCCTTGTTATATGGCAAACTTGAGCCGCAAACAGTGGATTCCTCACGCATGCCTTACGATAAGACACGCATCATCGACCGCTACGCACAGTTCATGCAGACAGCAACGCAGTATATGCAAGGCGGCATGGACGAGAAAGCAACCGGTGAAGCAATGCGTACACAATACGGTGACACCTTCTGGTGGACATACTACTTCGTTCACGGTTCAACCTATTATTGATTACAACTATGAAATATATCACATCATACATCATACTTCTCACATCATACATCTTTCTCGCATGCTCTGCCCCTTCCATACCAGAGAATGCTCAACGTATAAACTCCAAGCCGCCCATTTATCCTGACTATACTGACGTGACACTGCCGGCAAACCTTTGCGCACCAAACTTCATGGTAAGGGATGCACAGGTAGTGGTGGCACGCTTCTCATGCGGTGACAAGCAGTATGTCTATGGTGAGGACAATAAAGTCATCATTGACGATGATGACTGGGCAATGATGCGCGATGCTGCAAAAGGCAAGAGCATACAAGTCGAGGTTTTCTGCAACTACAGTGACAACGGTGGTAGTTGGAAAGCCTACAAGCCGTTCCATATGTACATTGCCAACGACACCATCGATTCCTATATCTCATATCGTCTCATCCAGCCATCCTATGTAGCATACGAAGACCTTGTCCTGGCACAACGCAACATAACGACATTTGAGGAGTCTAACATTTACAGCAACCGCTTAATACAGACGGAAGAAAACGGACAATGTATCAACTGTCATTCCTACCAGAACTACTCCACATCCAACATGCTCTTTCATATGAGACAGTATCTCGGTGGAACAATGATTGTTGATAACGGCAAGATTTCGAAGGTCAACCTCAAGACCGACAGTACCATCAGCGCCGGCGTCTATCCGGCATGGCATCCGTCTCTTAACCTCATCGCCTTTTCTACCAACAATACCATGCAGACATTCCTCATGAAGGACAAAGGAAAGATAGAAGTTTTTGATACTGCTTCAGATCTTATTCTATACGATGTTGACAATAATACCGTCAGCACGATATGCAATGACAGCAACCAGCTCGAGTCATTCCCTGTTTGGAGCCCTGACGGCAAGACATTATACTATAGTGATGCTCATTTTGAGTATGCTGCTAATGATACTACGTCTAAAGAAAAACAAGTGATTGCACGTTTCTCTGAAATAAAATATAATATCTTACGACGCTCCTTCAATCCGCAGACCCATACTTTCGGAGAGCCTGAAATGGTCTTCGATGCTGCTGCTCTTGGTAAGTCGGCAACATTGCCTCGTGTGTCTCCTGATGGAAGGTACCTCGTTTTCGCATTGGGGAACTTCGGATGTTTCCATGTATGGCATCCTGAAGCTGATATTTACCTTATCGACCTTCAGCAACCAGATAGCATCCATTGTCTCAAGGGGTTAAACTCAAAGCAGTCTGAGAGTTATCCTTCTTTCTCCAGCAACGGCAGATGGATAATGACAGACTCACGGCGCGAAGACGGAAACTACACAAGACCGTATATATCTTACTTCCCGCCTGTTAAACCCGGAGAAAAGCCCGTGTGCCGCAAGGCATTTGCCATACCACAGAAGGATCCCGAATATAATATCCTCCTGACAAAGTCTTATAATCGTCCGGAATTTATGAGACAACCTGTCACCATTTCGCCCAAAGACTTTGCAGCAATGGCCAAGACTGAAGCAGTAAAAGCGAAATATAAGTAAGCCTTAATATACCCCACTAACCCCATGCTCAACGAAGACGTCATATACCTTATTATGCCGGCCCGGTACGGAGGTATTAATGGCATTCGCCAGCGACTGGATTATCTCGCTGATCTTGGTGTAACTGCGCTATGGCTGACACCAGTCTTCAAGTCTATGTCATATCACGGATATAACATAACAGACTATTACGACATTGATAAACGTTATGGCACCATTGAAGATTACAAAGCACTAGTTCGTGAAGCACATGAACATGGGCTGAAAATTATAATGGACATAGTTTTCAACCATTGCGGCATTGAACACCCCTGGTGCCAGAACCCGCCTGAAGAAGACTGGTTCAACAATGTTCCCGCAGCAGTAGCCGGAGGGCCTAACTCTTCACTCTTAACTCTTAACTCTTCACTTACCAACTACCGTCTTACCACAGTCATAGACCCTTACGCATCTGAATATGACAAACAGCGAACCATCAACGGATGGTTTGTACGTTCTATGCCTGATTTGAATCTCAAGAATCCACGACTTCTGGATTATTTCATCAAATGCACAGACTGGTGGATAGATAATACAGGTATTGACGGCATACGTATGGACACTTTTCCGTATGCTGACCGCGAGGCTATGGAAAAATGGCTACAAGAAGTACATTCCAGACATCCAAACATTCATGTAATTGGTGAGACATGGGTTACCGACACGCCTTTCACCGCCAGCATGCAGCAAGGCGGTCTGGACAGTCCAATGGACTTTGCACTCTTCGAGGCCTTTGGATATGCGAAACATGAAGAAACTCGTGAGGTATGGAGCGGTTTAAACCGCATCTACAACACCCTATGCTATGACTACCTCTACAAAAATCCTGCTATGGTCATGGCATTCTTGGACAACCACGACGTAAGCCGCTTCATTGAAGACATCTACCCATATTCGCCAAATGCGCCAATGATGCTGAAGGCACTTAAAGCGTCACTCGCAATACTTCTGACTCTGCCACGTATTCCTCAGATATATTATGGAACAGAGGTACTGATGGGCGGCACCACCGAGAAATCTGACAGCAACGTACGAAAACATTTCCCTAAGCGTTGCCTCACTGCCGAAGGCCGCACGCCAGACGAGAACGATATGCACCGCTATGTGCGCCGCCTGCTTCATTGGCGCAAAACCAACAGCCGCCTCATTGCATATGGTTCCATGAAACAGTTCATACCATACAAAGGTATCTACGTTTATGAACGTAGATTAGAGAAATCTTCTTGTTTGGTAATTTCAAACGGAAACAACGGCTCCGCCCTATTCCACCCCGAACGCTATGCCGAAGTCATTGGCACACATCGCGAAGGACGTGATATAATTTCCGGACGAAAAGTATCACTAACTAAACCTTTCCGTTTAAGCGCACGAAAGGTAATTATTCTGACTTTTTAATACCTTATATATAATATATAGGCCGTTCTAAACAAACATCACTGGTATCAACGGGATAACCACTGCTCAGGATTCAGTTTTGCACGTTCTTTCCTCAACTGGAATTGCAGAATGTTATCTTTTCCTACGGTTCCTATTGGTTGTCTTACACTTACCTTCTGACCACGCGATACGCTGACACTTGCCAGATTACAATATACAGAAATGTAAGATCCGTGTCTTATCAGCACACCCATAGAGCCACCGACATTGAACACAGCACTCACTTCTCCGTCATAAATAGAACGTGCTGTTGCTCCAGGTCCACCGAGTATATTTATACCCTTATTATCCAATACTACACCAGGCAGTCCTTCAACTCCATGCTGACCGAAATGGCTCACAATCCTGCCACCGGCTATAGGTGAAGGCAGTCTGCCACGGTTTGCTTCAAAGCCACCGCTTATAACCCTGTCTTCTGTCGATAATAATACCGTAGCCTCCTCATTCACCTTGCTTGCTTCAGCAACATTTCGTTTATCGCGTTCCGCATCAATAGCAGCTTTACGTTCTGCTGCAATACGACGCGATTCAGCTTCACGGGCAAGTTGCTCTGCACGCTGGCGGGCAGCCTCATCGCGAGCAGCTTGTGCAGCAGCAGCCTTTGCTCTCTCTTCTGCAGCCTTTGCTTCTGCTATGCGACGCGCATTTTCCCTAGCACGAGCCTCTGCCTCGGCCTTCTTACGAGCCAACTCTTCTGCTTTGCGTTTTGCCTCCGCCTTACGACGGGCCTCTTCTGCTGCCTTCTTCTTAGCCTCCGCAATAGCACGCTGACGGGCACGTTCCACTTCCTCTGCTATGAGGGCATCAATACGCGAATTCAAGACTGCATCACGCTTTTTCTGGTCCTCAATGACACTCTGTATTGTTTTCTGCTGATTCTTAAGAGAAGCGACTATCTTCTGACTCTCCTGCTGCTGAGCGCTCAGAGCCTGCTTTTCCCTGGCATCCTTGTTCAGGAGCACATTCTTATATTTCTTTGCTTCACCAAGTTGTGCCTGTTTTTCTGCCACTCTCTTTCTCTGTTCCTTTAACGCCTCACCCTGTGTACGCTGATAGGTAGCATAATCCTTCATAAAGCGCATACGACGATAGGCCTGGCTGAAGTTCTCTGCTGAAAAGATGAACATTATCTTACTGCCTATAGTATGGTGACGCGCCATGTACTGCATACTCTTGATATAACTCTTCTTGCGTTCCTCAAGCATCTCCTCAAGATTCTCCAATTGCATGGAGAGCATATCAATATCATCGCTGATATGATGTATGTCGTGCTGGATAGAGTCGATGGAGCGCTGACGCCTGTTTATATCACTGCTTATTCTTTCGAGATCCTTAAGTTTCTTGCTTACCTCTGCCTTATTAGCTTTGAGGGCTTGTTCTTGCTTACGTATATTCTGTTTTATCTGGGCCTGTTCCTGACGCAACCCTTTAATGGCAGAATTCGTCACAGCAGGCTGCTTAGCATTCTTCTGGGACGCAGCAGCATTGGAACCGGCCTTTTTTTTCGTCTTGGTAGTCTTTTGTTTTTGAACAACGGTGCGCTGTTGGGTACGTCGGTTGGAAGTCTTCTTCTGGGCATTGAGGCTCAAAAGACTGAAAAAGGCAATATATATCAGAATTCGTAATCGCATATTTATACTTTATCTCTCCCTTTATTCTTATTTATTATTTAATAACTACCGAACTTGTTCATCAGTTCCGTAGCTGACACCGCCTTATATCTTGATGACACACTTGTGATGCTGGCATCCCATGTAGCATCATTGTTTATCTTGCTGAGATTAATGTTTAATATAGCAGCTCCGACATCAAGAGTGATACGCTCCTTAGGATATTCTTCCCAGAAACGTTGCTGAAGCGATTGGAAATTAAGGTTATATTTCTTCAGGAATGGTACATCCTCATATTTGGCTTTAACATATTGTCTGTTTATCCTGTCTATCAGCAAGACCTCCTGAGGAGTAAACTCTAAACGGGCTGCTTCCATGATACCATAAGGAACAACAGTTATTCTGATCATCTCATTATATCTCATAAACAGTTTGCCATCAACGTTTATGTCATCTGTCTGAGTCTTGACATTAACGTTTAATTTCGCGGTGACATTTATAACTTTAGGAGTATTATCCTTCACCACAACAGGCTTTTGGACATTCTCTGTCGTCTTGGTCGTCTTACACGCAGTCATCACAATAGTGCCGACAATAATAAATAAGATGGTCTTTATTTTCATTTTATTTTCTCGTTAATTGCTCTTAAATGTTCAAATATCTCCTTATTATCCTCGTTTTCCTCTGGCGGATTAAGATTCTTTATTGCCATGTCTATATATGTCTTGGCATCCGCATAGTTTCCCTCCTGGTATAGTATCCATGCATAGGTATCAAGGTATATTGCATTATTTGGTTCTACCGTAATAGCCTTGTACGACATCTGTTCTGCCTTTTTCAGATTCTCTTTCTCTACCGACAGGTAATATGCGTAGTTATTCAGACACACTATGAGGTCTGGAACATAAACCAGACAACTGTCATAGGCCTCAAACGCAGCTTCTTTGTTACCTATCTTATGATATGCATCTCCAAGTATGCAATATAAATCACCCATAAGCGACTTGGGGGTATCCGCTTTTTTGTTGTCTGCGCCACTCTTTAGCGAATTTATGGCATCTTCCGTATGATTATTCAGGAATTGGGCAAGTCCCAAATAGTAATATAACATCACCTCTCCTGGAATATACTCTACTGCCTTACGACATTCATCAACTACATTCTCGTCAATACTGTCATTCCAGAGTAGCTGAATAAGATGAAGTCGGGCAGCAATATTTTCAGGAGCCACCTCTAGGACCTTCTGCAGCAATATTTTTGTGTCAGTATCAGGAACTTCCCCATGAGTTTTAATCCATTCACCGAGAAGTATCGTCCGTGTGCCCGAGTCTGTAGTTGGATTAACCAGCAAACCCTCCAACAGGCTATCAGCTTTCAAATCCTCCCTTATTGTACGGTAATAATCCATGAGCGACATTTGCGCCTGAGCATTATTAGGAGAATCCTTTAATACGTCCATGAACGTTTTCAAAGCCTCCTCTTTCCGTCCATTATTCAATAGCCAGTTACCCATCAGAACCCTATAAGTCATTTCATAGGGGTGGGAATCTGCCAGTTGTTTTATTTCCTTGTATGCACCTTCGCTATCACCCAAAATAGAATGAGCCTGCATCTTTGCAAGTGTAATTTGCTCACTCTGTCCTTCTTGCACCTCCAGTCTGCCTAAAGCCTCAAGCACCTTCTTGTAATCACGTTGCTGCTCATATATCTGGATCAGTATGCCAAGATATTCTGTATTGTCAGGCACCTGATGAGCTAACCGTTCATAAACCACCACGGCAGAATCAATCCTATCACTGTAAAGATATAGTTGTGCCAGACGTTCCTGATACTCGGTGTTAGCAGGTTCCAGTTCTGTCGATTTCTTTATATGAGCGAGTGCAAGAGAATCATTATGCAGTCCGATATACATGTACCCAAGACCATAATGAGCCTCTGAGGCTGTTGGGGCCATCTCTACGCAGCGCTTAAACAAAGCAAAAGCCAACGCATAGTTACCCATATCATTCTGCCTGACAGCCTCCAGGTAGGTATAGTCATACTTGTTCGCTGATGTAATCAGCGAACATCCCGCCAGTAATATGGTTATCAGTATTCCCTTCACTTATTTTGTACCTGAATGGCCATAGCCGCCTGCTCCGCGTTCTGTCTCGTCAAGCTCTTCCACTTCTACCAACTCTGCCTGCTCATATTTTGCAATAACCATTTGGGCTATTCGCTCACCAGGTTCTATTGTAAATGGAGTATTAGACAGATTAACGAGTACTACGCCTACTTCGCCTCTGTAATCAGCATCTATAGTACCAGGAGTATTAAGAACTGTGATACCATGCTTTAGAGCAAGTCCCGAACGAGGCCTTACCTGAGCCTCGAAGCCTTCGGGCAGAGCCATAAAAAGACCTGTTGGAATAAGACGACGTTCCAGTGGTTGCAATTCTACTGATGTTTCTATATTAGCTCTGAGATCCATGCCTGCACTTTGAGAAGTGGCATAGGCAGGTAATTGCTGACGTCCTTTATTTACGATTTTAACTTTAACCATTTTTATGCTTGTGCCGTTTTAAGGCTCTTGATGTTTTCTTTCTATCAAAAAAAAGGTCTGTCTTTCCTCCATTTGGAAAGCCAGACCTTTCGTATAACGGAAATCTCTTACTTTCCGTGATGCTCGTCGCTTACTGTAAGCTTCTTTCTACCATGGGCTCTGCGAGAAGCTAATACTCTGCGGCCATTTTTGGTGGACATACGCTCACGAAAACCGTGCTTGTTTACACGACGACGATTGTGGGGTTGAAATGTTCTTTTCATTGTTCTTATGTTTTGTTTATTGTTTCGTCTATTTCACGTAATCGAGGTGCAAAGGTACAATTATTTATTTAAATACGCAAGTATTTGGAACGAAAACAAGCAATTAAATTGCATTTTTATTGATTTTTATCCATTTTTCTACATTATTTTATACCTTTGCGCACGTCTTAAGCCCTGAAGAGGGGCTAGTATGTTATTGTATTTTCCAATCACAAATATAAAATAAGTTAAAATGATCCAATCACAAGACATTAAAAAGGGTGTTGCCGTACGTATGGACGGAGGCATCTGGGTATGCATTGATTTCCAGCACCGTAAGCCAGGAAAAGGCAACACAATCATGAACATCAAGCTTAAGAACGTTACTGACGGACGCGTTCTCGAGCGCCGTTTCAATATCGGTGAGCGTCTCGAGGATGTACGCATCGAGCGTCGTCCATATCAGTACCTGTATAAGGAGGGTGATGATTACGTATTCATGAATCAGGAGACTTTCGACCAGGCTCCTATTCCTGCTGACCTCGTAAGCGGCGTGGAATACATGAAGGAAAGCGACATCGTTGAAGTAGTAAGCGACGCTGACACTGAGACAGTTCTTTATGCTGAAATGCCACAGAAGACTGTTCTCCGCGTGGTTCACTCAGAGCCAGGCGTAAAGGGCGATACAGCCACAAACACACTCAAGCCTGCAACACTCGAAACAGGAGTTGAGATTCGCGTGCCTCTGTTCATCGAAGAGGGTGAATTGGTACAGGTTGACACACGCGACGGCAGCTATCTCCAGAGAATGAAGGAATAGTCATCCTGCTCTCATCGTGAGATATTCCGTAATCATACCGGTATATAATAGGCCTGACGAGGTTGATGAACTGCTCTGCAGTCTCACTCGTCAGGCTTTTACTGATTTTGAAGTCATCGTCGTAGAAGATGGCTCCACACAGCCCTGTGAAAAGGAATGTCAAAAATATTCCGACAAGTTAGCTCTTTCATACTTTTCCAAGGAGAACGGTGGTCCAGGTGACAGCCGCAACTACGGAGCAGCAAAGGCACAGGGTGAGTGGCTCATAATCTTAGACAGCGACGTTATACTGCCACCAACCTACCTCAACTCTGTGGACGAAGGAATCGCAGCATCTCCACATTTGGCTGCTTTTGGAGGCCCCGATGCATCACACCCCGATTTCAATGCCATGCAAAAGGCTGTCAGCTATTCTATGACATCATTCTTCACGACGGGAGGAATACGGGGTGGAAAGACCAAACTTGACAAATTCTTCCCTCGTTCCTTCAATATGGGAATACGACGTGATGTATATATGCAGCTTGGAGGGTTTAAGAAAATGCGTTATGGAGAAGACATAGATTTTTCTTACCGCATCGTTGAAGGCGGATTCTCCACCACACTGATACCCGAGGCATGGGTATGGCACAAACGCAGGACAGACCTGAGGGCATTTTTCCGTCAGGTGGAACACAGCGGAGCAGCACGCATAGCATTGACAAAGTTGCACCCAGGCACCATGAAACTGGTACATCTATTACCGATGCTATTCACTGTTGGTGTATGCGTTCTCATACTGATTTCTGCAGCAGGCCGCATTCTTATGGAGTACGACCATTCCGCAGGCTCTCCGCAGGCAGCAATAGACAAATGGTATTGGTTGTGCGCAGCACCATGGGTACCACTACTGCTATTTGCTGCATTAGTATTTATTGACTCTTCCATACGCAATCGCTCCATAAAAGTAGGATTCCTAAGTATTGCGACATCATATACTCAACTATTAGGATACGGGACCGGATTTATCAAAGCATGGATGGGAAAATAATTAAAGCAGTAAAAGAAGACCCATTACATCGCTTGAGCGTAAAAGAATGGGCTAAAGAGGATAGGCCCCGAGAGAAACTGATGATGAAAGGTCCCGAAGCCCTCAGTAATGCAGAGTTGCTGGCGATACTCATCGGTTCAGGCAATAGCAAGGAGACGGCTGTCGATTTGATGAAGCGCCTGCTACGCGACAACAATGACAGCCTGGCGATGTTGGGAAAGATGTCCATATCAGACATGATGAAATACAACGGCATCGGAGAAGCAAAGGCCATCACGTTGCTAGCAGCATGCGAACTGGGAAAGAGAAGGCAGCACAGCTCCATGCCCGAACTGCCAATACTTGACAAGCCACAGAACATATACAATCTCATGCATCCCATAATGCGTGACTTGAAGGTAGAAGAGTCTTACTTATTGCTGCTAAAGACAAATTTTCAACTTATCTCCAAGATTAAACTCTCACAGGGAGGCTTGGCAGAAACGGCTGTCGATGTAAGGATGGTAATAAAGGAAGCCCTTCTGGCAGGAGCGACAATCATCGCACTGGTCCACAACCACCCCAGTGGCAGCATTAGCCCGAGCCGCAACGATGATACACTGACAAATCACATACTGCAGGCTTGCAACACTATGAGAATTCATCTTGCCGATCACGTTATCATAACTGACGGCAACTATTACTCTTACCGCGAAAACGGGAAACTATGACACAGGAAGAAAGAACAAAAATAGAAGAGCACATCGTAGAAGTGCTGCAAACAGTTTATGACCCAGAGATTCCGGTTAATATCTATGATCTCGGGCTAATATATAAGATTGACCTTGCCGATGACGGTCAGCTGGATATCGATATGACATTCACAGCCCCGTCTTGTCCGGCAGCAGATTTCATTATTGAGGATGTACGCACCAAGGTTAGCGCCGTATCGGGAGTTACATCGGCAAATGTAAACATGGTCTTTGAACCCGAATGGGACAAGAGCATGATGACAGAAGAAGCAAGAGTAGAACTAGGTCTCGAATGATATATTTTCTCAGTGATGCACATTTAGGCTCCCTCGCCATTCCACATGGTAGGATGCAGGAACGCCGTCTGGTCCGTTTTCTCGATGAGATAAAACCGACCGCTGAAGCCATTTACCTCCTCGGTGATATGTTTGACTTCTGGTACGAATACCACCATGCGGTGCCAAAAGGCTATACACGCTTTTTGGGCAAACTCTCCGAATTGACCGACAGCGGTATAGAAGTGCATTACTTCACTGGGAACCATGATATATGGGCATATGATTATCTTGAAAAGGAGTGTGGTGTCATTATCCATCGCAAGCCTCTCACCCTTGACCTTTACGGCAAGACATTCTTCCTTGCCCACGGAGACGGCATGGGCGACCCCAACAAGTCTTTTAAGATTATCCGCTACATATTCCATAACAAAATATGCCAGAAGCTGTTTACCTGGCTACACCCGGACCTCGGAATTGCTTTCGGTTTGCAATGGGCAAAACACTCGCGCATAAAGCACGATTTAGATGGTGAGCCAGCCTATATGGGAGAAGACAAGGAGCATCTTGTACTCTTTGCAAAACAATATATTGATACCCATCCCGATATAGATTATTTCATCTTTGGCCACAGACACATCGAACTGGATCTTGTTCTCCCAAGAAACTCACGAGTAATAATCCTGGGCGATTGGATAACACAATTCACCTATGCTGTCTTTGATGGCGAAAGACTGTTTATCGAAAATTACGAAGAGGGAGAAACATTCTTGTAACGTTTAACGTTTAACGTTTAAAGAAGGTTTAAGAAGTTTAAGGGTTTCAGGTTTCAGGTTTTAAGTTTCAGGTTTCAAGTTTCAAGTTTCAAGTCTTTAACCGTTAACCGATAACCGTTAACCGTTATCCTTTATCTTAATCGTTTCCAATGTAGCATCGTTGACGAAATGGTCCATGTCTACATAATGAGGTATTCCTCTCAGCAGTCCACGATCAGTAAACTGCCACATTATAGGTTTTACCGCATACGGAAAAGGCAAGTCACTTTTGGGAGACGGGATGTGCAATGTCCTGTAGCGGGCTATCCACAACGGATAGTCGTCAAATGTAGGAGCCAAGAAACGTGAATAGAAATTCTGATTACTATAAATTATGGGACGTTCCCCATATTCTGCCCTCAACAGACACGCCAGAATAAAAACATTAAATTTCAGGTACTTGTCATATGGGCGCTCCATCTGCCTGTCTTCAGCAAAGTCAAAGACACTCTGCTCCTCTACGTCAATCACAGGCAACAGTTTCTGTTTCTTCTTGTCAACACGCTCTTT
>CADCAX010000033.1 GCA_902799455.1 uncultured Prevotellaceae bacterium | reverse complement strand
ACATCCTCTATGGTACCAGCTTCCTCACCGATAGCAGTTGCTATGGTGTTGATGCCCACAGGACCACCGCCAAACTTGTCGATGATGGTAAGCAGAATCTTGTTGTCTATCTCGTCAAGGCCGTAGCCATCGATGTTTAGTGACTCCAATGCCAGTTTTGCTATCTCCATGTTGATGCTACCGTCGCCCTTCACCTGTGCAAAGTCGCGAACTCTTCTGAGCAGGCTGTTGGCAATACGTGGCGTTCCACGTGAACGGCGAGAAATTTCTTCACATGCAGCATCACTGATAGGCATATGCAATAAGCCAGCTGAGCGGCGTATAATTTTGGATAGCATACCAGGATTATAATATTCCAAATGCATATTAATGCCAAAACGTGCACGCAAAGGTGCCGTAAGAAGTCCGGAACGTGTCGTGGCACCAATCAGGGTGAAGGGGTTAAGATCAATCTGTATAGAGCGTGCAGACGGACCCTTGTCTATCATGATATCGATGCGATAATCCTCCATTGCAGAATATAGATATTCCTCCACTATGGGCGAAAGCCGATGTATTTCATCAATGAATAGCACATCGTTGGATTCCAAGGAAGTAAGAAGTCCAGCCAAGTCTCCAGGTTTATCCAATACTGGTCCAGAAGTAATCTTAAAACCTACTCCTAGTTCATTGGCTATGATATTTGATAATGTTGTCTTACCTAGTCCTGGAGGGCCGTGTAAAAGGGTATGGTCGAGTGGTTCACCGCGATATTTAGCTGCTTCAACAAATATTCGGAGGTTTTCTACCACCTTTTGTTGACCAGCGAAATCATCGAAGCAAAGTGGACGAAGGGCTTTTTCAAATTCTTTTTCAGAATTGTCCTGTCGCTCAGCGTGTATATTAAAATCTTCTTGCATTCTGCTGCAAAGTTACAAAATAATATCTAATTTCCAAAAGAAAGGCTATAAATAATTCCTTTTGCTTGCATAATTCATGTATTTTATGTAATTTTGCGGCAAAATGATATTTGGGATGTCAAAAAACAAAAATATAGACAAGGGACTTTTAAGAGCAGAGATAGCGCAACTTATCTATGCGGCTTTGACTATGCTGTTGATATTGTTCACTTGGACAAATTTCCAGAATCCATCAGGGCTGTTATGGGAGAGGGTAACAATGGTGTCAGGGACGATAGCTTTATGGATTGTCTATAGAATATGGCCTTCAAAAGTTGTTATGCTGTGTAGGGTAGGGTACCTGTTGGTAATGTTAGGCCATTGGTATCCAGATACATACGAACTGAATAAGCAGTTTGGAAGTTTTGATAATGTTTTTGCACAGTATGAGCAAGATATGTTTGGATTCCAGCCAGCTTATATTTTCTCAAAGGCTTTTTCTTCTGCTTTTTTCTCTGAAATGATGTATGCAGGATATGTTTCGTATTACCTTTTCTTCGTCTTCACTATATTTATTGTGTTTTTTAGGGATTATAGCCAGTTGAAACATGTAACATTTATGATTATCACAGGCTTCTTCCTATGCTATGTGATATACATCTTTATGCCAGTTACTGGTCCGCAGTATTATTTCTATGCTATTGGTGAAGAAAGTGTCGTAGCAGGAAATTTCTACGATATTGGAAAATTCTTTTCAGAAACGCAGGCATGCCTTACAGCGCCTGGATGGAAAGATGGTTTTTTCTATGGGCTTAATCAATTGGCACACCAAACAGGGGAACGACCAACAGCAGCATTTCCCTCCAGTCATGTAGCAATAGCGACATTAGTAATGTTGATGGTAACAAGGATGAAAATGTGGAAATGGCTTATGATACTTGCTGTTCCCTTTGTATTGCTGTGTTTTTCAACAGTCTACATTCAGGCTCATTATGCAATAGATGCCATTGCAGGAATGATTTATGGAATAATGCTATTTGTTATCCTTGGAGGCCTAAAGCTGAAAAAATGTGGTGGATAATAATTCCGGCGGTTACTGAGACATTCAGAGAATGTTTTGTTCCATACTGTGGAATCTCTATGTGTCCGTCACAGATGTCTATAACTGGTTGACTGACCCCCTTCACCTCATTCCCAAGGACAATAGCCGTCTTTTCCTTTCTGAAACAATAGTCATGCAACATCGTGGAACCATGACATTGTTCAATGGCAAGAACCCTATATCCTTCTTTTTTTAACGATTCCACCGCTTCTGTTGCATCTTTGAAATATTTCCATGTAACAGTATCTTCTGCTCCCAATGCTGTTTTATGGATTTCTTGGGAAGCTTTTAGTGAACTATCAGGAGTAGCAGTGATACCACAAAGATATATAGCCTCAATTCTAAAGGCATCAGAAGTGCGGAAGACACTGCCAACATTGTATAGTGACCTCACATCATCAAGTACAACGATGAGAGGAAGCTTTTCAGCATTGCGATACTCCTCAACACTGAGGCGATTCATTTCAAGGGCAGTAGTCTTTTTCATTAGAACATTTGGCAGACTCTCTTTATGCCATTAACAAGGATATCTATCTCTTCTTTGGTATTATATATGGCAAATGAAGCTCGTACTGTGCCATTTATTCCCAGACGGTGCATTAGAGGTTCTGCACAATGGTGACCTGTGCGTACAGCTATTCCTAATCTATCTAACAGAGTGCCCATGTCGAGATGGTGAATATCTCCAACAAGAAAGGATATAACCGCATCGTGACGCTCTATATCCAATGGACCGAATATTCTCATTTCAGGAATGGTCTGCATCTGTGTTAAGGCATATGATGTTAGTTCTCGTTCGTAGGATTCAATATTGCTCATGCCAATATTCTCCATAAAATCGATTGCTGTTGCTAACCCATGTGTTGCAACATAGTCAGGTGTGCCGGCTTCAAACTTAAAAGGTAAATCGGCAAAAGTGGTTTTTTCAAAGGTGACGGTGCCAATCATTTCACCGCCTCCCTGATATGGAGGCATTTCTTCAAGATATTTTTCTTTACCATAAAGAACACCAATACCGGTGGGACCATACATTTTATGGCCTGAGAAAGCGAAGAAGTCGCAATCTAAATCCTGCACATCGATTTTCATGTGTGGAGCACTTTGGGCTCCGTCTACCATACATGGAATGTCATGTTTATGTGCTATTTCAACAATCTTTTTTATAGGGTTGATAGTGCCCAGAACGTTACTGATATGGGTAACACTGATGAGTTTTGTACAATTTGTGATGAGGTTTTCAATGGCTTCGATATCCAATATCCCATCATCAGACATAGGTATCACTTTTATCACAATGCCATTCTTCTTTGCCTGAAGTTGCCAGGGGACAATATTGCTATGATGTTCCATAGCAGTTATCAACACTTCATCCCCTGCTTTCATATACGCTTCAACAAAACTGGAGGCAACGAGATTGATAGACTCCGTTGTGCCGCGAGTGAAAATTATTTCTGAAGTTTTCTTTGCATTAATGAAGTGCCGCACTTTTTCCCTAGCACTCTCATGCAGGTCTGTGGCCTGTTGTGAAAGGTAGTGTACTCCACGATGTACGTTAGCATTGGCATTAAGGTACTCCTCCCTCATAGCGTCAAGTACACATAATGGTTTCTGTGTGGTGGCACCATTATCAAAATATACGAGAGGATACTTGTCGTATATCTTTTTCGATAAAATGGGGAAATTTTCTCTTATTTGCATATTTGACATGTTCCGCATTTGTCTTCTTTGCTTAATCGCTTATCTACAAGGATATGTAGTCTTTCTTTAAATGCTTTCCAACGCATTTCTTCTAAGACCTGTGATATAAAAGCATTTTTGAGTAGTGTCCGTGCTGTTACTATATCTATACCACGTTGCTGCATATAGAATACAGCCGCATCGTCCATGACACCTATAGTAGAGCCATGTGAACATTTTACATCGTCAGCGTATATCTCAAGCATGGGCTGGGTAAATACGCGTGCAGTATCAGCACAACACATATTGTTGTTTGTCATGTGTGATGCAGTCTGCTGCGCCCCTTCCTTTACTAGGATACGCCCAGCAAAGGCTGCGACAGCATTGTCATCGGCAACGTACTTGTAAAGTTCCGTGGATGTACATTTCGGTACTTCATGTACAATGAGCGTATTATTGTCAATACGCTGATTGCGGTCGGCTATTACTGCTCCGTTAAGGTTTGCTTCGGCATTTTCACCACGTAGAAAAACATCAATGCTATTACGAGTAGTACCATTGGAAAGGGTGATATTGTTGTGATTTACTACAACATCTCTTCCTGCACTAATATATAAGTTGGAGAAACGGCTACATTGTTCGGTGGTTTCTTCCAGGTCATACATATCAAGGTGTGAATTAGCCTTGCAGAATATTTCTATCACCTGTGAGGTGAGGTATTTCTTTTCGCCTTTAGTATGATCTACGAAGAATATTGTTGCCTCAGCACTCTCTTCCATTATGATAAGAATACGACGGACAACCATAGTATCTTGTTCTCCTGAAAGGATATTTTCAATTCTGATAGGAACCTTTACAACTTCGTTTTTGGGAATGTATATTACGAGTGGGGCAGCACAGAATTTTGTATTCAGATAAGTCATAGGATCCCTGTTGTCTGCTATCTTACCTAAATATGGCGTGATGTCTGTAGGTGCTTCATCTGCAGGATATACGTAAGGCACTCCTTTTATGGTATATTTAGTTGGTAGTATTCCATAGTTGGGTGCCAATGCCGCCATTACATCAGTATAGCGGTATCGTTCTTTATAATCCTGCTTCTCAAGGAGTGGGGATACTATGTCATATAAGTTTATGTCATTCATTCTTCATTCCTCATTCCTTGCAGGATGAAATCGAATCCTTCGTTTTCTATCTTTTCAGCTAACTCAGCATCTCCTGTCATTACTATTTTGCCGTCAATAAGAACATGTACGACATCTGGTTTAATATAATCCAGCAGGCGTTGATAGTGAGTTATTATCATTGCACTGGTTTCTGGCGTGCGCAATGTGTTAAATCCTGTCGCAACAATGCGTAGGGCATCTACATCCAAACCAGAGTCTGTCTCATCAAGTATACAAAAGGTGGGTTCTAGCATTGCCATCTGGAAGATTTCATTGCGTTTCTTCTCTCCTCCGGAGAAACCTTCGTTGACAGAGCGTTTTAGCAATTTTTGATCTATCTCTACCAACTGTCGCTTTTCTTTCATCATTTTTATGAAGTCGGAGGCCTTCAAAGGTTCTTTTCCCATAGCCTGTCGGCGTGCATTGACTGCGGCTTTCATAAAGTTTGTCATAGAGACTCCTGGTATTTCAACGGGAGCCTGAAATGACATGAATATTCCTGCGTTAGCACGCTGGTCTGCAGTCATCTCCAGTAAATTCTGATTGTTGAAGATGATTTCCCCTTCTGTGACTTCGTAGGCTGGATTGCCTACTATAACATTTGAAAGTGTTGATTTGCCAGCACCATTTGTACCCATGAGAGCATGTATCTCACCATCACCAATTGTGAGATTTATGCCTTTGAGTATTTCCTTTTCTCCAGCACGAGCATGCAGATTCTTAATTTGTAACATATATTATTCCTTATCCTACTGATCCTTCGAGTGATACACTTAACAATTTCTGGGCTTCTACTGCAAATTCCATAGGGAGTTGTTGTAAAACTTCTTTTGCATATCCGTTGACAATCAGCCCGACAGCATCTTCTGTGCTTATACCACGTTGATTGCAGTACAGCAACTGTTCTTCTGATATTTTTGATGTCGTTGCTTCATGCTCCATGATAGCACTGTTATTATGGACATCTATATATGGAAAAGTGTGTGCTCCACAATGTGAACCTAATAAGAGGCTATCGCATGATGAGTAGTTACGAGCTCCTGTGGCTTTTGGTGTGGCACGCACGAGTCCTCGGTAACTGTTTTGTGAATGGCCTGCTGAAATACCTTTAGAGATTATGGTAGATTTTGTATTTTTACCCATGTGTATCATTTTAGTTCCTGTGTCGGCTTCCTGATAGTTGTTTGTAACGGCAACAGAATAAAATTCTGCCTGTGAATTATCACCACGTAAGACACACGATGGGTATTTCCATGTTATGGCAGAGCCTGTCTCAACCTGTGTCCAAGATAGTTTGGAACTTTCTCCACGCAGGTCTCCGCGCTTTGTAACGAGATTTAGGACTCCTCCTTTGCCATTTTCATCCCCAGGATACCAGTTCTGTACGGTTGAATATTTCACCTCAGCACGATCTTTCACTATTATTTCCACAATAGCGGCATGCAACTGATTTTCATCACGCATAGGAGCAGTACATCCTTCAAGATAAGATACATAGGAGTCATCATCAGCTATTATGAGAGTTCTTTCAAATTGACCGGTTCCAGCAGCATTAATACGAAAATATGAACTTAATTCCATCGGACATCTCACCCCTTTAGGGATGTATACGAATGAGCCATCTGAAAAAACAGCAGAGTTAAGGGCGGCAAAGAAGTTGTCGCGATAGGGTACTACACTACCAAGGTATTCTCTGACAAGATCAGGATGCTCCTTCACAGCTTCGCCTATAGACATGAAGATGATACCAAGATCTTTAAGTTTTTCTTTGTATGTGGTTTTTACAGAGACAGAGTCCATAATAGCATCTACGGCAACGCCTGATAGCGCCAGGCGTTCTTCCAATGGTATGCCCAACTTGTCAAATGTCTTTTCCAACTCTGGATCTATCTCCTTTTTCCCTTTTTTATTTCCTGACATTGGGTCAGCATAGTATGATATGGCCTGATAGTCAATGGGTGGGATATTTACATGTCCCCATGTAGGTTGTTTCATCGTTTGCCAATGACGGAAGGCTCGAAGACGGAACTCCAACATCCAGTCTGGTTCTCCCTTCTTGGCAGAGATGAGTTTTACAATCTCCTCTGTCAAACCGGCAGGGATTATCTCAGTTTGAACATCAGTGGTGAATCCGTGCTTATATGGTGTGTATGTAAATAATTCTTTATCCATTAACCTCTCTACATAGTCGTGTTTTTATCCTTTCTACCTGCTGATATATCTTTTGGGCATCAGAATGCAGGAATTTTCCCTCCCAATACAATATTTTTCCTTCTATCATCGTCATTTTCACATTTTGCTTTGAGCCGGAATAGACAATGTTTTTCTCTATATTGTTTATTGGTTGCATATTGGGCTGCTGCAAATCAATCATTATGATGTCGGCCTTTTGTCCTACCGATAATGTTTCACAATCATTCAGGTGCATTGCTCTTGCTCCATTTACCGTTGCCATTTTCAAAACATCTTTGGCATCAATGACTGCTGCGTCATTTTCGCGTAATTTAGCCAAGCCTGTCACCAAGAACATTTCTCTGAAAAAGTCAAGGCAATTGTTTGAGGCTGGTCCGTCAGTACCAATAGCTATGGGTATGCCGAGTTCCATATATTTTTTTACGGGGGCTATGCCACTGGCAAGTTTGGTATTCGATCCGGGATTTGTTACGACAAACAATCCCCGTTTTTTCATGACTTCAAAATCTTCTTCACTCATGTGAACACCATGATATATTCCGCCACCATATTTAAACATTCCCAGGCTGTCCAAGAACTTCACTGGTGTCATATCATATCGTTGCTTACATCCCTCTACTTCCTGTTTTGTTTCGCAAGCATGTACATAGCAGGGACTCTTCTTTTCTTCTATCTGGGCTGCAATTGCTTTCAGATTTTCTATGTTTGTAGTATATTCTGCATGGAATCCCAAAATATATGACTGTAAAGAACTGAGTCTGTTGATATTATCATACATGCGACTCATTTCGCGAATATCTTTGGAGAAGTCATTGGCTCCGCTCGTCTGAACACAACGAAATCCCATGTCTTCCATAGCTTTTGCAACGGCCTCCTGTTCCATATACATATCAAAACAGGCGGTAATACCGCTGGTAAGATACTCTAGAACAGATAATTGTGACATCCAATAAATGTCATCTGCAGTCATAAGTGCTTCTACGGGAAAGATACTTTTCGTAAGCCATTCTTCGAGTGGCAAGTCATCAGCAAGAGATCGCAGGCCGCTCATACCCGAATGGGCGTGAGCATTCTTAAATCCAGGCATCAAGAGATTTGCTTGGCAATCTATTTCTTTGTCGTATTGACCACTGACAGAATCGGTGCCTATGTAAGTTATTATCCCATCTTCAACGATAACCTCTCCCATAAAGATTTTGTCATCTTTAGGGGACATCGTCAAAATGCGTGCATTATATAATCTTGTTCTCATCGGACTTATTTATAGGCTGCAAAGTTACAATTAAGTTATGGATAATGCAAGAAAAAGAAGAAAAAAATTTGTGTGTTTAGAATAAATTTACTAATTTTGCGGCATGAAAAAAATTTTGTTAATATTTATTTGTGCTATTACTATTTCATCTTTAGCACAAAAGGTTACTACTCTTGGCGAAGATTCCCCATTGCGTAAATTAGCAATTGCGCAGATGGCAATATCAAATCTTTATGTAGATAGTGTTGACAACAAGAAACTTACTGAGGATGCCATTCGTGGTATGCTAGAGAAGTTGGATCCGCATTCTACGTATTTCACTCCAAAGGAAGTGAAATCTTTTAATGAACCTTTGCAAGGAGGATTTGAAGGTGTTGGTGTACAGTTCAATATTCTTGAGGACACATTGCTTGTGGTACAGACTATAAACGACGGACCTTCAGAGAGAGTGGGAATTATTGCAGGAGACCGTTTTGTTACTGTAAATGATACTGTCATTGCTGGAGTGAAAATGTCTAAGGAGGATATTATGAAAAGACTCCGTGGACCAAAGGGTACAAAGGTAAAGATTGGTGTTAAGCGTGCAGGCATAAAGGACATCCTTTATTTTGTTGTTACTCGTGACAAAATACCCCTTAACACAGTAGAATCTTCTTATATGATCCGACCAGGGGTGGGATATATCCGACTTTCTTCCTTCGGAACAACTACACCAACTGAGGTGATAGACGCAATTAAGAAGATGCAAAGTGATGGTATGCAAAACCTTATTCTTGACTTGCAGGATAATGGTGGTGGATACCTTCAGGCTGCAGTTCAAGTCCTTAATGAATTGCTGGAGGAACACGACCTCCTTGTATATACAGAAGGAAGAACTTCCAGACGACAGGAATATAGGGCTCGTGGAAATGGTCTATTCCGTCATGGGAAAATTATCGTTCTCGTAAACGAATTCACAGCTTCTGCTGCTGAAATTGTATCAGGAGCTATTCAAGATCAGGATAGAGGCACTATTATAGGTCGTCGCACTTTTGGTAAGGGATTGGTACAAAGGCCAATAGATCTCCCTGATGGAAGTATGATACGTCTTACGGTAGCTCATTACTATACCCCATCAGGGCGTTGTATTCAGAAACCTTATGTGAAGGGGAATACAAAGGATTATTATATGGATGTAGAGAAACGCTATAAACACGGAGAATTAACGAATGCCGATTCTATCCATTTTGCTGATTCCCTGAAATTTGAGACATTAAAGAAACATCGTATCGTATATGGTGGCGGTGGTGTAATGCCAGATTTCTTTGTGCCATTGGATACAACAATATATACTAAGTATCATCGTGAACTCGCTGCAAAGTCCATCATTATAAATACCAACTTGCGTTTTGCAGAGAAAAACCGTAAATCTCTCATTAAGAAGTATGGTAAGGAAGGAACAACTGCAAATGGAGGAAAAAGTGAAGGCTTCGTAGCCTTTGAACAGGGTTATGAGGTACCACAGTCTTTTATTGACGATATTTTTGCAGAAGGTGAGAAACAGGGAGTAAAACCTAAGGATAATGCTGAAAAGGAACAGACTGCAAAAACATTGCGTAGACACCTTAAAGCGCTCATAGCCCGTGACTTATGGTCAATCAATGAATATTTCCGTATTTATAATGAAGATAATGAAATTGTAAAGTGTGCTTTGAAGAAAATTGATGAAAATTAATTTTGTGCACAGAATATAGGGGTTTGTGCAGAGGAAGACGAAATTTTCTCAAAAATATTTGTATATTTCATAGAAAAGAAGTACCTTTGCACCCGAATTAATAAAAATCATGTCTCTATTTAGGTAAGAGAACAAAAAGATTAGACAATCCATTTTATAAACTAAAAATTAAAAATTATGTCTGAAATTGAATCTAAAGTAGTAAGCATTATCGTTGACAAACTTGGTGTTGACGCAGCCGAGGTAAAGCCAGAGGCAAGTTTCACAAATGACTTGGGCGCTGACTCTCTTGACACTGTAGAACTCATCATGGAGCTTGAGAAGGAATTTGGTGTAACAATTCCAGATTCTGACGCTGAAAAGATCCAGACTGTAGGCGACGCTATTGCTTACATCGAGAACGCTGGCAAGTAAAAACCTGTTTGCTCAGCAGAATTATACACGGGTGATGGTAGGAGAGAGTACTCCAACCATCACCCTATTTTATTTAAAAAGATAAAGTATGGAATTAAAAAGAGTTGTTGTAACAGGTCTTGGTGCCGTTACTCCCCTTGGTCTTACTGCAGAAGAGACATGGAAAAACATGCTTGCAGGTGTCAGTGGTGCTGACACTATTAAGCAGTTTGATGCTTCTCGCTATAAGACTACATTTGCCTGTGAGGTGAAAAACTTTGACCCTTCCGTATGGATTGACCGAAAGGAAATGCGTAAAATGGACAAGTTCTGCCAGTTTGCGATGGCTTCGGCTGCAATGGCTATAGAGGACTCTGCCATGAACCTTGATACTGTTGACAAAGACAGAATAGGTGTTATCTTTGGTGTAGGTATCGGTGGACTGCGTACCATGCAGGAAGAGTTGGAGTATTATACTGAGCACAGGGATACACCAAAGTTCGGACCTTTCTTTATCCCTAAAATGATTGGTGATATCGCTCCTGGTCAGATATCCATAAAATATGGTTTTCATGGACCTAACTATGCTACTACGAGTGCTTGTGCATCTTCTTCAAACGCATTGGCTGATGCTTTCAACCTCATTCGTCTTGGTAAGGCAAATGTGATTGTAAGTGGTGGTGCTGAGGCTGTGATTACTGATCCGGGACTTGGTGGTTTCTGCTCTATGCATGCTGTTTCTACAAGAAATGAAGAGCCGCAGAAAGCCAGTCGTCCATTCTCAGCAAGCCGTGATGGCTTTGTGATGGGTGAAGGTGCTTCTTGTTTAATTCTTGAGGAATTGGAACATGCAAAGGCACGTGGCGCAAAGATATATTGTGAGATGGTAGGTGCAGGACTGAGTGCTGACGCGTATCATATTACAGCTTCTCATCCAGAAGGACTGGGCGCAAAGTTGGTAATGTCTGAAGCATTGAAAGATGCGGAGATGAAGCCAGAAGATATTGATTATATAAATGTTCATGGTACATCTACCCCAGTGGGTGATATCTCAGAAGCTAAGGCGATCAAAGACCTCTTTGGAGATTGGGCGTACAAACTGAATATTTCATCTACAAAGTCTATGACAGGACACTTGCTTGGTGCTGCTGGTGCCATAGAGGCAATGGCATGCGTTAAGGCTGTTCAAGAGGATATAGTACCTCCTACTATCAATCATGAGGATGGTGACGAGGACCCAGAGATAGACTACAAGATGAACTTCACATTCAACAAGGCACAGAAGCGTACAGTACGTGCTGCCCTCAGCAATACCTTTGGTTTTGGAGGACATAATGCCTGCGTGATATTCAAGAAGTATGCTGGCTAAAATAATGAATAGCATAAGGTTCCTTTTTTTGCCCCGCAAGGAAAAGGAACTTTATGCTGCTTTATATAAGATTCTTGGCGTATGGCCAAGAAAGATACAATATTATAAGGTAGCCTTGATGCATAAAAGTCTTGGCCATCGTGACTTTAACCCTAAGACGAAGCGTCTTGGCAAAAAGGTTAGCAATGAACGGTTAGAGTTCTTGGGCGATGCAATACTTGATGCAGTAGTAGGAGACCTTGTATATAGGCGCTATACAGGAAAGCCGGAGGGCTTTCTTACCAATACACGCTCAAAACTGGTACAGCGCGAAACTCTTGGACGCTTGGCGCAGCAGATGGGGATTACTAAACTCATCATGGCAAGTGGACGTTCTGTGCAGCATAATAGTTATATTGGTGGAAATGCCTTTGAGGCTCTTGTCGGAGCTCTTTATCTTGATCGAGGTTATGATGCTTGCATGACATTTTGGAATAAACGTGTTATGGGAAAATATCTTAATGCCGACAAGATAGCTTATAAGGAGATGAATTTCAAGTCAAAACTGCTTGAATGGTCTCAAAAGAATAAGGTACAGTTAGAGTACAGAATGGTTTCTCAGTCGCAGGACGAGAATGGGTCACCGATATTTGTTTATGTTGTGGTGCTTAACGGTGTTGTTTGTCTCAATGGAGAAGGATATTCCAAGAAAGAGGCTCAGCAGATGGCAAGCGAAAAGACAATAAATAAACTGAAGGCGGACAAGACTTTTGCTGATAAGATTCTCGTGGTGCAGTCTGAACAGTCAGAAGAAACAGAGAAAGAAGTAGAGATAAAGACAGAATCATCTCTGAAGGTCATAGCTGCAGAACAGGAAATAGACGAACTTTCCCTCGATGATTTGTCTGCGAAAGAATTAAGTCGTGAAGAAATTATAGCAGCAGCAGAGGCGGCTGCATACTCGGAAAAAGAATTTGTATAGATTAAGGTCTGATATGAAAATAGCATTAATAGGATATGGTAAAATGGGTAAGATGATAGAGCAGATAGCTCTTTCTCGAGGCCATGAGATAGTAAGTATAATTGATATCGATAATCAGCAGGATTTCGAAAGCCCTGCTTTTGCTTCTGCTGATGTAGCAATAGAGTTTACAAATCCTGCAGTAGCTTATGGTAATTACCTCAAGGCCTGGGCAGCAGGTGTAAAGGTTGTTAGTGGAACGACAGCATGGCTCAAGGATCATGGTGATGATGTTCGTAAGGCGTGTTCTGAAGATGGAAAGACTTTGTTTTGGGCAAGTAATTTCAGTGTCGGAGTTGCGATATTCTCTGCTGTAAACAAGTATTTGGCAAAGATTATGAATGGTTTCCCTCAGTATGATGTAAATATGGTGGAGACACATCATGTTCATAAGTTGGATGCTCCTTCGGGTACTGCTATAACACTTGCAGAACAAATTGTGGAGCGTCTTGATCGCAAAAAGAGATGGGCGCTGCATGAGACATCTCAGGATGTTCTTCGCATTGACGATATACGACGTGGAGAAGTACCTGGAATACATAGCATCAGCTATGACTCTCCTGCAGATATCATTACCATAACACATGATGCACATTCTCGTCAGGGCTTTGCCCTTGGAGCTGTTCTCGCTGCAGAATATACTGCAGAGCACACAGGACTGCTGACTATTGATGATATGTTCAAATTCTAATCAATGAAAAAAAAGACAAAAATAAATATGAAGCTGCAATGGACGAAATTTGTAGTAGTCCTTGTGCTTTATCTCTTGTTTTTATGGTGGCTGAAGAGTCTTTTGGGACTCATTGTCATACCATTCATATATGATGCATATATAAGCAAGAAAATCAGATGGGATTGGTGGAAAGACCTTGACAACCCCATGCGAATGGTTATGTCGTGGGTGGATGCTATCGTCTTTGCTCTTGTAGCTGTATATTTCATCAACTTGTTCTTCTTCCAGAATTATGTCATTCCATCCAGTTCTCTTGAGAAATCGTTGTTGACAGGAGACTATCTGTTTGTATCAAAGGTAAGCTATGGTCCTCGTATTCCGCAGACTCCTTTGACAATGCCTTTGACACAGCACACCTTGCCTGTTGGCGAGATTAAGAGTTATATTGAATGGCCCCAATGGGACTATCGTCGTGCTCCTGGATTTGGAAAAGTACAGCTTAATGATATTGTAGTTTTTAACTATCCTGCAGGAGATACTGTAGTTTCTGAACCACGTTGGCAGCCTAATGACTACTATCAGATGGTTTATGCCTATGGTCAGCAGATTCTTCATGAGAGTGGGATAAAGGCAAACTTGGATTCCCTGTCACCTATGCTTTTACGTCAGTACTATCGTATGGCATATGCTGCGGGAAGGCAGTATATACTGAATAATCCGAATGAATATGGCAAACTTATAGCACGTCCGGCAGACCGTCGTGAGAACTATGTCAAACGATGTGTCGGACTTCCTGGACAGACTCTTCAGATAAAGAATCGTATTGTATATCTGGATGGCAAACCTAATAAGGAGCCAGATAATGTACAATATACATATTATGTAAAGTTGAAGGAGATGATACCTGAGGATCTGATAAAGGAACTTGGTATCTCTCAAGAGGACCTCACGCAACTCAATCAGCAGGGCTGTATGCCTCTGACACAGAGAGCTTACAAGCAACTTAAGGCTCGTAAGGATATTGTTGCATCAATACGTATCAATAATGACAGAATTGTAGGTGACATATATCCCCTTAATGCACGCTATGGGTGGACTCGTGATAATTATGGACCAGTATGGATACCTCAGAAAGGTAAATCCATAAAGCTGACACTTGATAATCTTCCTATCTATGAACGTCCTATTCGCGTTTATGAGGGTAATGATCTTCAGGTAACTGAGAATGGAAAGATTCTCATTAATGGAAAGGAAGCAACGGAATATACCTTCAAGATGGACTACTACTGGATGCAGGGTGATAACCGCCACAATTCTGCTGATTCACGTTATTGGGGTTTTGTTCCTGAAGACCATATCGTAGGTAAGCCAATCCTCATATGGTGGTCCAGTGATCCAGATCGTTCAGGTTTTGAAGGCATCAGATGGGAAAGACTTTTCCGATTTGTTGATAATATAAAATAATGAGAAAATGAAATAGTAAAAAACCTAATTATCTATTAAGAAAACGAACGGTTATGAAAAGATTGTTGCTAACTATGTTCGCGTTAGTTTCTATGCTTACGTGGACCGTTGCGCAGACTGATGTAACAAAGTTCTTTCTGACGAACTACGCTTTTGACAGCAACTATAACTATACTGCTGGTCAATCAAAGTCTGTGTCACAGGAAATTCTTGACATCCCAGGTTGGACTCAAGGTTTTACAGTCAACTATACTATTACTGGTATCTATGAATTTGGCTTTGCAGGAACCTTTAACAATGGAACAGTGCCTTCTGTCGGCTACGATGGTGAAGCAGGTGGTGGTTTGGCATTGTCAACAGGTTGGGAACAGAACTTCTATTATACCCAGACAGTAACATTGCCTGCAGGTAAATACACCCTTACTGTTCCTACCTATAATGGCTTTACAGCAACTGGTGGCACGTCAATGCTGGCGTGGATTCCTAATTCTGGAACAACAGTAAGCTCTTCTGTTGCCAGTTATCCAAGTAAGGAGTGGACAAAGGATGAGATATCATTTACTCTCAGTGCTACAACTACAGGCAAGATACGCATAGGTTATAAGGCTGCTGCTGGCGGTTCTGGTAATAGTGCAAACCTTGTTATCGACTATCTGAAGCTTATGGCAACAGATATTGATATGGAAGCACTTCTTGCTGAACAGAAGTCTCAGTTGCTTGCCCTTATTTCTTCGGCAAACTACTATTATGGTGATGGTAGTGGAAATAATGCATCTGTCCTGAAGGCGGCTATTGATGCAGCACAGGCGGTTTATGATAATGTTTCAGCTACTCCTGAAGAAGTATTTGAACAGAAAGCACCTCTTACTGAGGCGATTGCTCAATACCGCAAGGATAACATTTCGCCTGAGAACCCTTATGAGGTTTTCTATATTTCTAATCCGAGTTTCGAGGATGGAAGCAAGGGCTGGACTATCAGCGGCTTCTGGACTCAGACAAATTCTTCCTTTACCAAGAAGGCTGGCTCTGTATATGTAGAAAAGTGGATTGATAAAGGTAGCGCTGTTGGCGATGCTTCTGTATCTCAGGAGGTTACCCTTCCTAACGGAATATATCGACTAACTGTTGCAGCACAGAATCAGGACCAGAATGATACTTCCAAACAGAATACGGGCATGTACGTCTTTGCAGGCGATATGCAGACTCCAATATATACCCCAAATGACTATAGTGTTGACTTTACCGTTATTACAGGAACCGTAAACATTGGTGTTAAAGCCGAGGGTGCCACAGGAAACTGGATAGCCCTTGATAATTTCCGTCTTTATCAGATAGGATATATTGATGAAGCAGCTCTTATAGAGGAACTTTCACGCATCGTTGCTAATGCTGAGGAAGTGCTGTCTTCTATGATGAGTGCTTCTGCAAAGAATGGACTTAGTAATGCTATCAGTTCAGCAAAGGAGATAACGTCAGGTACAAAACCATATGATGCAAATGTAACCATTCTGCTGCAAAAAGCGATTGAGACAGCTGATGTCAGCATAGCAGAATATAAGGCTCTTGCTGATGAGATTGCAAAAGTGCAGGCTGTCTATGATGAGAGTAAGAAGGGTGCTGCAGAGTTTAAGGCTGTTATTGATGAGGCTGTCCTTTTAAGCCAGAATGATCAGGCTGCTTCTGCTGCACTTGCTGAAGAAATAACAAAACTTGAAAAGGCAGAACTTGCTTTCAACATTGCAAATGCAACAGAGGGTACA